>RGCL01000075.1 GCA_009919175.1 Betaproteobacteria bacterium | reverse complement strand
CGATGAGTTTGCCGACAGCAATTTGCGCAAGAGCACCAGCGACTTGATGGGCCAGGAGCCCATGGTGACTTACTCGCAGCGCGTGATCGACATCATGGGCGACAAGAGCATCGGTCTTAATTCGGCACTCGACACTTTCTTCGGCGCGGCCTTGAACCTGTCGGCCGACCCAGCCTCCACCGTGCAACGCAGTGCATTCTTGCGTGCCGCCGAGGGCTTGACCTCGCGTTTTTCTGAGTTGTCGGGGCAGTTGAGCCTGATCGGGGAGGAAACCAGCCAGTCCATCGAGAGCGATGCGGGGCAACTCAACAGCCTGAGCAACCAGTTGGCCCTGGTCAACGTTCAACTCAGCAAGGAAGCTGAGTCCAAGAATCAACCCGCCGAGTTGCTGGACCGACGTGACCTGCTGCTGCGTCAAATGTCTGAATTCGCAGCAGTCAAGACCAAGTTCCTGCCTAGCGGGGTGGTGAGCGTTAGCCTGGGCTCGTCTATTTTGCAGTCCGTGGTCGTCGACGGAACCAAGGCCCGCCCTATCGGTATCGACACCTCCAACGGAAAGTTAAATTTTGTGTTGGATCCATATGGCGATGCCCAACCGGTGGAGAACATCAACAGTGGCAAGATGGGTGGCATGACCCGCTTCATCAAGCAAGTGCTAGACCCAGCGCATGACAACCTGGATTCGCTGGCCAAGGTGGTGATCGATCAGATCAACCAGATCCAGCGCCTTGGCGTGGACGGGTACGGGCAGATGGGGCAGGACTTGTTTGCCATCAACGTGGCTGCTCCCCATGTTGCAGCAGGTTTGTCAGTCGCCCTGTCGGATCCGCTGCGCATTGCCACCGGCGCTCAGTTTCGTGTTACCGAAGGAACCCAGAACACCGACACCGTTCGCGCCAGTGTGATCTTCACGCCTACAGATGTCACTACTCTGGTGAGCAACCCGGGTTTGGTGAATAACGCCAGTATTGATGCGGGCATCCCAGCGAGTGTCTCAGCCGATGAAGGCTACAAGTTGATCACCGACCTCGCCCCTGGTATCACGTCGCCTACCTTCTTTCTGGACGGCGCCACGGGTGATCAGCAGTTGCAGATCATCACGGCCGACGGTCGTCATCTTGCTGGCAGCCCTCTGAGCTTGGTCCATCAACTGTCGTTGATTGATCTTAAAAATAATTATCCCGAAGGCACCCAGTACAGCGATAAATACTTGAACCAGTCCGACTCCAAGGGATATGCCGGGCTGTCCGTGTTTTACGGCGCCAAGGCCCAAGTGACTTCGGCCCAGATGTACGACGCCAGCGGCAATCTGCTGTCGGGCAGTACCCAGCCTGCCACGATCACAGGCGAACGTGTGTTGCGACCTGCGACGAGTTACACCATCCCCTCCGGTGCCTACAAGATTAACGGCGTTGACTGGCCGACCAGCACGCTGACCATTGACAACTCGGATACCGATATTCCGCAAACGATTGCGGCCACTCTGGATGGCTTGACCCCGGACATTCACGCCCAAGCCTACAACCAGGTGGAGTTCAACACCTCAACGCTGCAATTTGGCAAGACGTTAACTATCAACGAAGTAGATATCGAAGGTGCAGAGGACGCAACAACCCTGCAAGGCCTGATCGATCAAATCAATCTCCAGAAGGGCGCGTCATTCGTGGAGGCCAAGTTAGGGGATCGAGGCCAACTCGTGCTGCAAAACACGACTGGTCGTGGCGGTCATGACATTGTTATTTCAGCCGCCTCACCCTCCAGTTCCAACGCCTTGGGCGTGGTCAATCAGACCTATAGCGGTATGCTGCGTTTGACCCGCGACCTGGGCGACCCCAAGAATTCTAGCCTCAGTATCCAGTTGGGTCAGAATGGATCCGAGGCGATGCTACAACCCACAGGTTTGAAGCTGGAGACGGCCACGCCTGTGATCCTGTTGCCGCAGCCCGCGGTGCTGGAGGGTGGGCGCGTACCGCTTCCTGTTCAATCCAAGGTGATCGAGGCTGGAAGTCTCGTGCTCAACCAGGTGGCGTTGCCGAAACTGGATCTGGCTAACACGGCTGACGATGCGGTGGTACAAGTCATGGCTGACTGGATCAACAGTGCCAATGTACCTGACGTGACGGCAGTGGCCCACAACGAGGTGCAGATCAATCCCAAAAAGATCGATTTCAGCAAAGACCTTTACATCAACGGCCTACCCATCTCCACCAATGAGGGGCGAGTGTCTAATGTTGCGGGGCTCATCAGCAAGATTCAGACTTCACTTCCAGGCCTTCGTGCCCGGGTGGATGAGCTAGGTCAGCTCGTCATTGAAAACACCCCTGCGTCGCAAGGCAAAAGTATCACCATCTCAGGAACCAATTCAACCGTTGGCGGTCTCAACGCCTTGGGACTCAAGTCGCAGGTTTACAGCGGTATGCTTCGTATCAGCCGCAAGATTTCCGACCCTGCCAACTCGGACCTGCAACTGGCCTTTGGCGAAAAAGGCAAGCCCTCCCAGCTGACGGCGCTGGGCCTGCGCACCGGTGCCTATATCGAGGGCCAGGTCACCGACACTTTGAAGGTGTTTGTGGTCGGGACAGGGTCGCAATCCAGTGTATCTGCCAGCTTCACGGGTCAACCGCTGGAGATGTCGGCCAAGCTGCGCGCACAGTCGCTCAGCATCCGGTTCACGGCAGCTGACCGCTATGAGATTGTCGACACCAAGACAGGAACGCAACTGGCCGACCGGTACTATGAAGCCAATGGCCAACCGGTCACGGTGCAGTACCAGGGTTTGTCGGTCACGCTCACCAGCAACCCCAAGACGGGCGACGTGTTCAACATCGACGGCAACCAGAACGGTCTGGGCGACAACCAGAACATGATGGCCATGGTGGAGCTCTCCAGGCAGAAGGTGGTGGGCAACAAGACCCTGGGAGACGCCTACATCGACCAGGTGAACTCGGTGGGTAGCTACGCCCAGCAAGCCAAGATCACCCAGGACGCCTTGCAAGTGGTGAACGACCAGGCCATTGCTTCGCGCGACAAAATCTCGGGTGTGAACCTCGACCAGGAAGCGGCTGACCTGATCCGATTTCAGCAGGCGTATCAAGCGGCTGCCAAGGCCATGCAAATCTCCAGTCAGCTCTTTGATTCGATCATCCAGGTCCGTTGATGAGGCCATGACACCATGAAAATTTCCACCTCTCTCTTTCTCGACCGGGCGGCCAGCCAGATTGGCACCATTCAGGGTGAGCTCTCCAAGACCCAAGAGCAACTCTCAACAGGTAAGGAGATTGTGCGCCCCAGCGATGCACCCGATAAAGCTGCCGTTGTCACGCGATTGGAGTCTGCCTTGTCCAAGCACGACAACTACAAGAGCGCTTTGAACATGGTGAAGACCCGGCTGGCTTTTGAGGAGACCTCGCTCACCAGCGTGAGCGATGCCCTGGCCCGTGTTCGCCAACTTGCCATTCAGGCGGGTAACGACACCTTGGGCGCCCAGGACCGTCACTCTATTGCCCTGGAACTGAAGTCGCTGCGCGACCAGATCCTGAGCTATGCGAACACACAGGACACCAACGGACACTTCATCTTCTCCGGCGGGCGTGGCGACGCGCCGGCCTTTGGCGACAACGGCAAGGGCCAGGTGGATTACCTGGGTGACCAGAGCCGTACCCAGGTCATTGTGGGCGACAACCGACGCATGAACGCCAACCGCGCGGGCTCCGACGCCTTCGTGCGTGTGGTGCGCGACGACGGCAAGGGCAACCAGGTCGGTGCCGGGTTTTTCCAGGTGCTCGACGACCTGACCAAGGCGGTGGACGCGAGCAACAGTGCCGGCATGAAGCGGGGCATCGGCGAGGTCGATCAACTCACCCTGGGCATCACCAACGGATTGGCCCAGGTGGGTGCCGATGGCAACGTGGTGGAGGCTCAGTCCACTGTACTAGACGCGCTCACCTTGCAGTTGAAGACCACGCTCTCCGAAACCCAGGACCTGGACTACACCACGGCCATCACCAAGATGAACCGAGATCAACTGGCGCTGGAGGCTGCGCAGAGCAGCTTCGCGAAGATTTCCAAGTTGAGTTTGTTCAACTACCTGAACTGATACCTGCACTGAAATTTTTTTGGCCATCCATTCAAGTTTTTGTGATTCATACCGATTACGTGTTTGATTGACGTCTTAAAAGTACACCATGGCAACCAGTGCTGTCAGCTCCACGACTTCTGCCAATGCGGCAGCGATGAGCACCAGCACGTCCTCCACATCGGGCACCAGCACCACCTCTGCCCAGGCCGCCAGCAAAGCGGCGGCGCAGAAAATCGTCACCTCGCTGAGCGCCGGTTCTGGCGTCGATGTCAACGCCCTGGCGCAAAACCTGGTGGACGCAGAGCGCATCCCGCGTCAAAACGCCATCCAGTCCAAGATCGACAAAAACAACGCACGGGTGTCGGGCCTGTCGGCGGTCATGTTCATGCTGAACGACCTCAAAACCAAAATGTCGGCGATCAAGGACAAAAGCAGCCTGAGCGCACTGACCGCCACCAGCAGCACCCCCTCGTTGACCGCCACGGCTGCGCCCGGCGCGGCGGTAGGCAGCCATGACATACAGATCAACAAACTGGCCACCGCTCAGCGCTCGGTCAGTGCCGGCTTTGCCTCGGAGAGCAGCAGCCTGAATGGGGGCGCGCCCTTCAAGATCATGGTGTCCCGGCCCGGCATCCCGACTGGGGACGCTGGGAGTTCCTCCGCTGGCGCCAGCCAGGCCATCGCCAATGGCATGGCGATCAGCGATGTGGTGCTGGGGGGAGCCAGCGATTTTTCTCAATTCCAGGTGACGGTGGACGGCGTCGTACACAGCTACACCCCGAGCAGCGGACTGAGCAGCCTGGCCGATCTGGCTAGCGATTTGCAGGCCAAGATCAGCGCCGATGCCTCCTTGGCCGGTCATGACCTGGTGGTTCAAGTCGACCCCACTCACCCCGCCCAATTGAATATCACCTCGGCCACCCATGCGGTAACTGCCGCCAGTTTGGCACCGGGGGCGCATGTGTCATCCGTGGCGTTCGGGCAACCGCCCCAGACCAGCGATTTCAAAGCCTTCAGTGTGACCATTGACGGTGTGACCCGCACGCTCACGCCCACACCCGCCAGCGCCACGGCGGCGGGCTTGGCCACGGCACTGCAATCCCAACTACGTGCCCTGGAAGGCACGGGTGATATCAGCGTCGAGGCGCTCACCAACAACTCGACGTTCAGCCTAGTCTTCAAATCTGCGTCCGGGCGCACCATTGTCGCCCCTGCGCTGGCCACCGATGTGATTGATATGTCTCCACCGGTCGGGCTGTCTGGCGGAACACCGCAGGACCCGGCCGTCGGGGTCTCGACCGGCAAGTCATCGGGCGCCTCGATCAGTGGCGTCTCGCTGGGCACCGCGGCTAACACCGGTAACCTCAAGGCCTTCAGCGTTACGGTGGGCGGCGTCACCCACACCCTCACGCCCGACGCGGGGGGCACCAGCCTGACCGATCTGGCTTCTCAACTGAGCAGCAAGCTCACAGCCCTGGATGCCGATTTGTCGGTGCGACTGTCCGGCGACACGCTGACCGTGGTGTCTGCATCGGGTCGAACCGTGTCCGATGCCAGGCTGTCGGCCACCTCGCTCGACGGGGTGTCTTTTGCCACCAACAACCCCACCACCAAGGATTTCCGCGGCTTCGGACTGACAGTGGGGGGTACCAACTACACCCTGATTCCGTCACCCGCGAGCACCAGCCTGACGGCCTTGGCGGCAGATCTGCAGTCCCAGTTGCGCTCGCAGGCGGGCAACAATGACCTCTCGGTCACCACCGCCGGCGGCCAACTCCGGTTTTGGTCGGCCAGCGGCAGTGCCATCACCAACCCCATGTTGCTGACCAACACCTATGAGCTGACACCAGCCGGGGTGGCCAGGGCCATCAACGACAAAAAGCTGGGCGTCACAGCCCAGGTGGTCAACACAGGCGACAGCAGCAATCCTTTCAAGCTTGTGGTGAGCGGCGCCACCGGGCAGAACCAGTCCTTCAAGCTGGCCAGCAGTGCCTTGAATCTCACCACGATTTCCAGCGCGGCCGACGCAGAGGTGGTGGTGGATGGCGTGTCGCTCAAACGCAGCAGCAACACCATCACCGATGCCATCAACGGGGTGACGCTCAATTTGAAAAGCACCACCCCCGGGGGCGTCGCCCCGATGCCCGCGGTGTTGGACATTGGCCTGGACGCGAGTTCGCTCAAAACCAAGATGACGGATCTGGTCAGTTCGTTCAACGACAACTCCGACTTGCTCAACCAGGTCTCGAACGCCAAGTCCACCCTGGAAATCTATGGCGGCACGCTGGTGGGCGACTTCACCGTGCGGACCGTACGGCAAACGCTTCGCAGCCTGTTTTCGGGCACCTCTTCCACGCCGGGCAACGAGATCAATGCCTTTTGGCAACTGGGCATCAAGGTGGATGAACGGGGAGTGATGTCGTTTGACTCCACCACCTTTGACAAATCAGTCCGCACCAACTACGCCGATGTGGTCAAGTCCCTGACCGGCAACTACGACAACCTGAGCACCTACAGCAAGGCACCGGCCGGCCTGGCAGGCGATGCGGTGAAAAAACTCACCGACTTGCTCGCGCCCACCGGCATCCTGATGACGGCCAGTGAAGGGGCCAACACGCAAAACACCAAATACCAGGACGACCTGGCCAAGCTCCAGACCCGCATGGAAGCCTTGCTGGCCCGCTATCAAAAGCAGTTTGCGTCCATGGACAGCCTGGTGGGCAATACCAATAGCCAAAAAACTAGCTTAAAGTCTACATTTGAAGGCATGATGTCAGTCTATACGAATAAATAACCCGCCGGCTGAAAATTTCAAAAAATTTTCCTAAAGGTTTCCGCGCCGGATCCGATTCCACCTCGACAGCGTAAACAGCAGGCCTGTGTCTGCAGTTTTTTATGCTCAATGACCTGGAGTCGTATCCATGAATGACATTTCTTTTTCCTCACCCGTCCTTGCTGCGGCGGGTCGACCTGTGCCTGTAAACCGGCCTCAGGATGCGACCCGCGCCAGCACACCGGCCCCTGAGGTGTCCATACCCAAGGTGGCGTTGGCGCCTCTGCCCAAAGCAGAGATTCATTACGACGCGGAGAAATCCCGGGCCACCTTGCAGCAGGCCGTGTCGCAAATGAACGAGATGATGCGAGACGGCGGCCGCGCGCTGAGCTTTTCAGTCGACGAAAAAGCCGGCGCACCGGTGGTGGTGGTCAAGAACGACTCGACCGGTGAGGTGATTCGTCAAATCCCCAGCCCGGTGGCGCTCAAAATTGCTTACGGCATTGAAGACTTCAAAGGCTTGCTGCACAGCAAGGTCATTTGAGGCATTTTTCATTTTGGCCCTCAAGTGTTTCCGGGTGACGTCGAATCACACACCATGGTGAACTTGAACCAAGTTCTTTTCAAACCACATTGATCGATTTTTCAGGAGTAAAGTCATGACCGTTATCAATACCAACGTGAAAGCGCTCACGGCTCAGGGCTCGTTGAGCAACGTGAACAACAAACTCTCGCAAGCCATGGAACGCTTGTCGACGGGTTTGCGTATCAACAGCTCTAAAGACGACGCCGCCGGCTTGGCCATCACCAACAAGATGACCAGCGACATTCGCGGTCTGGCCGTTGCCATCCGCAACGCCAACGACGGTCTGTCTCTCGCCCAAACGGCGGAAGGCGCCATTGCCCAGATCAATGACATGCTGCAGCGCATGCGTGAACTGGCGGTGCAGTCCTCCAACGGTACCGCTTCTGACATCAGCCGCAAGGCCAGTCAGCAGGAAGTGGACCAGCTGAAGCAGGAAATCAACAACATTGCTGGGCGCACCAGCTTCAACGGCATCAAGCTGCTCGACGGTTCCGCCGCCAAGCTGCAACTGCAGACCGGCGTGGACCGCGGCCAGGTGATTGACCTCAACATTGAAGCCATGAACACCAACACCATCGGTGTGGGTTCACGTCCCTCTTTGTCTGCCGTGGGCATGACGGGTGTCGAGACCGACGACAGCGCCGGTTCAGACACCATCAAGCAAATTGCTGCCGGCGACCTCATCATCAACGGCGTGACCGTGGGTGCCAGCCAGAGCAGTGCGGACAACCTGTCGGCTTATTTCAAAGCCGAGAGCGGTTTGGCCAAGGCGGCTGCCATCAACGCCGTGTCTGCCCAGACGGGCGTGAAAGCGGTGGTGGGTGAGACCTACGTCGGTGGCGTGTCCATGGACCCCGCGGGCGGCGCCGGTGTCACCATCACCATCAACGGTGTCGACACCGCCGAAATCACAACCACTGCTGACTCCGGCCAGAACCGTGCCCTGACGGTCAGCGCCATCAATGCCATTTCGGACAGAACCGGTGTGGTGGCCTTTGACAGTGGGGATCCAGCCAACGGCGTGACGCTGAAGGCCGTTGATGGTCGTAATATTTCGATTGCGCTGTCGGCCCCGACGGATGCTGCTGAAGTCGGCCTGGCCGAAGGCACCACCACCGCCGGTTACAGCTTGATCAGCACCAACGGTTTGCCGATCAATATTTCCGCCAACAACAACGGTGACATCAGCACCGCGGGCTTGTCCCTGGGCACCTTCAGCCCGACCCGCTCCACCGTGGCCACGGGGTCTCGAGGCGTGGTGACGGTGGACGGTCTGGCCAACGGCCTGGCAGCCAACGCGGATGCAGATACCGTCGGTGAGATTGCCGGTGCCCTGACCGCAGGTACCATGCTGATCAACGGCGTTTCGATCGCCGCGTCGGACCCCTCCGCTGATACCGCGTCGTATGACAATGCCGGAACCTCACTGAAGTCGGCCAGCTCGATCTCGATCGCCGCTGCCATCAACAAGTCAACCGCCAGAACCGGCGTGACGGCGGTGGTGAACGCCAACGTGGTCAAGGGCTCCGATTTCGATGCATCCCAGCTGGCGACCGACATCGGTGCGGGCACTGTGACGATGACCATCAACGGTGTCGACATTGCCTTCAATGATGCAACGGCCTCCATGGGTGACATGGTCACCCAGATCAACGCCCACACGGGTGAAACCGGTGTGGTGGCAACCGACAACGGCAAGGGCATGACCCTGACGGCAGCCGATGGCCGCAACATCACCATCGCCATCGATGGCGCCACGGACGAAAAATCGATCGGTATCGATGCTTCCTACCTGGACCCCAACGACATCGCCGATGAAGCGACCAGCTACGGTACCTTCACCCTGGTGTCCGACAAAGCCTTCGAAATGAAGGCCGGTCCCGAGGGCAATGCATTCTTCACCCAGCTGGGCCTCAAGCAAGGCGTGATGGGCGGTGAGGCCAACGGCTTCAAGATCGCGGATGTGGACATCAGCAGCCAGGATGGTGCGCAAGCCGCCCTGACCGCCATCGACGCTGCTCTGGAAGCTGTCAACCTGAGCCAGGCCAAACTCGGTGCCTACCAG
>RGCL01000074.1 GCA_009919175.1 Betaproteobacteria bacterium | reverse complement strand
TGATGGCTGCCAGGGCAATGGAGACCTGAAGCACGGTGGTGGCCTGAGCCCAGCGGTGATGCAGGTGCATTTGCTCATCTGACTTGGTGTCCCACTCGCTGGCTTCGGATTCCAACTTCTCGGCGGCGACCTTGATGTCATTTTTCTCGGTCTTGTAGCGCGCAATGGCTTGCTCGTAATAGTCCTTTTTGGCTGGCGCCAGTTCAAGACCGAGCTCGCTCAGGTTTTGCTTGCTGCTTTTGGCTTGGTAGTAATTCCACTGATTGGAGGCCTCGGTCTTTTTGATGGCCGCATTGTTTTTGTAAAGGGCGGCATTGACCTGGGTGGCTCCACCCATGTAGCTGAAGATGGCGCCTACGGTGGCAATCACTGCGGTGAACAAGGCGATGCTGTTGGTCATGGAGTCGTTGTTGCCATGGCCTTCATGGCCACCACTTTGTGCATGTTCGATTTCGTGGTCATGGGGTCCGTGAACGTGAAAACCGTGTCCTGACATGTGCTTTTCCTTAGAGTGTCAAACGATGTTTGAAGATGTGTTGGTGAACTGAATGTGAACCGAGGGGGAGTGATTGGATTGACCCATGACCAGTTGACTGTCCAAGGTCAACCAAGCGCCTTGCGTGAGATCGCCACTCAGACCTCCGCTTTCGATCTGTACACCATGGGTACTGATGTCTTTGATTTTGACAGATGCTGTGGACTCGTCCCAAGCCTCGATGACCAGATGCCGGCGGGAGACTTTGCTGAACTCCAACGGGATCACGCAATGGCACTGAGGATCCCTTCCGATGGTGAAGGGCAGGGCGACCAGGTCTTGCGCATGGGTCCAGCCATTGGAGCCTTTGAGTTCGACGCGCAAGGACACGGGTTTGGTGCTGGACATGGCCGGGGGGGGGTTGCTTCGCAAGGGCGTTTTCTGCACCGACACACTGGCACGGAATGGGTTGAGAGAACACAGGATGCGCGGTGCCTCAGTGGTGGTGTCGCTGGCTCTGCCCCCCAAGGTCAATTCAAGGTCACCCATGCTGCGATGCCAGACATGGGCCAAGACCTCATGGTCAGCCATGTCCCGGGTGCCATTGGCTGAGCCCATGTCCATGTACTCGATGTCAAACTCCTGGAGTCGGATGGCCAGGTGCATGCCCGACACATGCAAGCCCTCGACCGCGAGGTAGGTGGCCTCTTCGCCCTGCCATGGCAAGGTCTGACCGTGCTGCAATTGCAGGGTTCTGCCGTCTGGCCATGACATCTCCTTGGCCTGCCCGAGGATGAACACCTGCCCCTGGAGTTCGTGAAGTCGGCTGCCCTGGCCGTCCTCGATCTTCATCCAGGCCTTGTGCCTGGGCTGATCGATGGGGGGCGCTTGGGGCACCGGTCGGGGCACCCAGCTGAAATCCACGATCAGGTGCAAGGCTTGGTTCTGGTTGACATCGGCCACCCAATTGGGGTCGTCATAGGCGTTGACCTGCGATGCCGGCGCGGCCTGATCGCGCACATGAGGCAAGAGCACCAATTCCTTGAAGTCAGAAAAATCCAGGCAATGCCGGATCTGAGCATGTTGCCAGGGACCGTTGACCAGCCAGTGCAGGAGTTGGGGCTGTGAGCCCTCGTTGCGCCAGCTTTGCAGTTGTTCGTCCGCCGCTTGCGTGTTGGCCTGAATGGCGATGCGGCGGATGGACATGACCTCATTGGGGCTGACCTCCGCATGGCGTTGCCAGGCTGGGATCCAGTGATGACGCGCAAATTGCTCCAGCGCATCGAACAGCAGTGGCCAGTTGCTGCCCTCGGTTGGTGGGACTGGTGCGTGGGCTGATTGGGCCTTGGCTGGGGCTTGGGCTTGGTCAGCCAGGCCAAATACCTTGGCCAATGGGGTCCAGAACTGTTTCATGCGTTGACGCTCCCTGGTGTCGTCCCTGTCATCCGTGGCGTCACCTCGATGCGGTGATCGCTGGCGTCTTGCGCCGACTCGATGTGCCACACCAGCTGATCTCCGAGTCGGGCAGCCAGGGCGTGGCGGAACTCATGCACCGCCTGCTGGAAGGCATTCGGGCTGAGGTCTTGCCTGAGGCGCGATTCATTCCAGATCACCTTGATCGCATGGCGTGAATCCAGCATGGCCGCCCACAGGGCCAAGTCCCATTGCATCAATTGCCAACACAGTGGCCAAGGCTGGGAATAGGTGGTGGTGACTGCATGCATGGCCGTTCACTTGCTCGCGGGTTTGCTGGTTGGACGAGGGGCTGGCGATGTTGCGGGGCGCACATCATGGATGAATTGCATGGCCATTTCAGCGGCCGCACTGTTTTCATCGGAAAAGCGGCCATCCTTTTTGCGCCAGTTGCTGTGAACCAGCACGGCGATGGCTTTGTCGTACTCACCAGTTTCAGAGGATTTGAAGACCGCCGCATACCAGCGGTAACGGGGGCGGGCAGAGGGATAAAGCTGTTCGCAGTGGTCCTTTCTGGCAGCAAGACAGGCCTGTTGAGCCAGGTGGTCCTGTTTCAACTGGGCCAGGCTTCGGTCATCCACATCGCCCGGTGTGCCGGTCTTGCCCGCAATGCCCAGGCGCTCATCGCACACGCTTTCCTTCATGACTTTGGTGCAGGCGGTGTAGGCGGTGCCACCTTTGGCATGGGTTTTCTCCATGGCGGCGATGACCTTGCTCCCCAGGCTTGCAGGCACACCCTCGGGTCCCAGAGGCAGGCCTTGCAGCCGGGGTCGCTCCATGGCGGGGTCGACACGGCCGTCCCCCAGCGAGATGGCTTCGATCAAATGGGGGTAGCGCTGGGGGCGCGCCTGCGCCGAATTGGCCAGTGCGGCCAGCATGCCAGCCACACCCACAGGCGTGGTTCTGGCATTGCCCTGACCGTAGGCCTCGCTCATGACCGACAAACGCTGCCCCTTGCATTTGGCATAGCCCTTCTTGCCGGTGCGCGCGCACACAGCCAGGGTCTCGGGGCTGGGCATTTCGTTGGCCATCTTCATGTCACTCATCCAGGTCGAGCCATCGTTGCGGGTCATGGGCTTGACCATCATCAAGCCCGTGAGGGTGGGCCATTGAATGGGTTGGTAGAGGTCGGCGTTGAGGTATTTGTCCTCCAGGGACTGTGGGGCTTCGGAAAGCGGGATGCCATGCAGCAAATCCAGTTTGCCGCACTGAACCAGTGACCTCGCCTCTGTGCCATTGCAGCCCAGGTTCCAGCCCAACCGATGCACCACGTCCAGGGTTTGCTCAGGCCGGGTGCAGCTGGGGTGGAAGGTCCCGCTGCCCAACCGCTGGCGACAGAAAAACGCATCCAAGAACCGCTGTGAGTCCGAGCGTTGCAAGGCGGCCTCCAGACCCTCCAGGGCGGCGGGCGCAAAGGGCTTGCTCAACATGCCCGCCATCATCAGGGGCTTGACCAAAGAGCCCGGCGGCGCCTGAGTGAACAGGGCGTGGTTGATGATGTCCTGGGGGACTTTGGGTCTGTGCACCGTGCCTTCTTGCAGGCTGGGGCAGTCCACTGGGCGTGCGCCCACACGGGATTGGTCAAACGCATGGCAGGGGCTGCTGGCGCTGGCCGCCGCCACAATCCGCCCCGTGGGCACATCCACCACCGCGATGGCTGCCATCCTGACCCTGGCCTTTTCAAAATAGTCCTGGTCCAGGGCACGCTGTCTGCATTCCACGTTGCTGGTCAAACCGCTGTAGCACTCGGAGAGCTGTTGCGCCAGGTTTTGCCAGCGTGGGTCGAGCGTGAGCTGAACATTCAATCCCATGGGTTGTTCGGTGCCTCTGAGCGTGACGCGGTTGCGCTCGCCCACCAACCGCTCATACAAATCGTGCTGGGGGATGCGCCACGGCGCCAGGCGCGTGAGGAGTTGCGCTTGACCGGGCAAGGTGGGCAAGGCGTTCATGCTCTCACCCCAAGCCGTGGCATTGGGCTTGGCGCTTGAACTGGGACTTGACCCTGGATTTGATGAAGAGGACGCTCCCGCTTGCTCCTGGCACAGCTGATCGCGGGCGCTGCTGCCCTGGGCGGCGATGGGGCGTCCATCGCTGGCCTGGGTCCAGAACATGCAACCCGGCAGCCCTGCCCAGGGCGACCGTTTGGTCCACGACTGCGCGCCCACGCTCACCCAGATGTGCGAGGGCTGGCGCGCCTGAACGGAAGCTGGCAGGCGTTCCTTCCAATTCAGCGACTGAAGCACTGGCGTGTTGGCGTCCGGGTTTTGGATCAGCCATCTGAGGGTTTGCGTCACATCTGGGCAATGGAGTTTCTCGAACTCGGGGGATTGCAGCAGGGCTTGCACATCCAGGCGATAAGACTGCTTCAAAAACTGGTCTTTGCGAGCCTGTGCCAGTTGCTGGTTGAATCGTTCCACCACGCTATTGAGGCTGTTCCACTGAGCATCTGAGGTGGTGCAGGCACCAGTGCGGCTGCTTGCTGGTGCAGGTACGCCCGAGGCCGTCTCGGGCTGAACATGTTCCAGAGCTTTTTGAATGCGCTGCCATTCGGACTGATGAAAGTATTTGGGTGGCGGAGTGTTGTGCTCCATCTGCCACCACCAATACAGAACGGCCATCAGGCAAAGCAGCATGCTCATGCCAATGGTGATGGCGGCGCGGCTCAGGGAGAATTCTGTGCGCTCAAGCATCGTGTTCCCCAATTCCCCAGCTGAAGATCAGCCAGGTGCTCAGCCACAGGCTGGCCTTGCCATAACTCAGCAAGGGCCAGGTCAGGCCGGTGAGGGGCAGCAGCCCCGTGTTGCCCGCAGCGGTGATCCACGCCTGAAGCAGCAGCATGACACCCGAGAAGAAAAGCAGATGGCTGCGCATGGCCAGGGCACGATGGCGCGGATCCAGCATGGCCAGGGGCTTCATGTGCTGCTGGCTCATGCGAGCACCCTGGGCGAGCAAATGAAAACCAAACAGGCTAAAGAGCAGCAGCAAGCCCAAGGCCAGCGCAATGCCCACCCAACCCACCAGGGCGGTGAAGGTGTAGTCGCTTTGGAGCTGCAAGGGCAGACCCCGGCATTGGTCCAGCGAAATCGTGCCGCACCATGGCGTACGTCCCGGACCAAAGCCCCACAGGGTTTCGGCGGCGCTGGCCTGGAACCACTTGAGCTTGGCCATGTCATCGTGGTCTGCGGTGAAGGGGTCTTTCCAGGCCTGAAGGCGGCTGCCCACCACATCGAGATCCACACCAATGAGAAAAATCAGCAAAAAACCAAAGACGATGAGACCAATGCCGGTGGTCCAGCCCACCATGGAGGAATAGAGCACCACCATCATCATGCAAATCACCAGCAAGGGACCCTTGTCCTGGGTCACCGTTGAGATCGCGGCTGCAATGACAAAGACCAGCAAGCTGGGCAGGGCTTGGGTCAAAGCCTGCGTGCGCCTGTGGGCATGCCACAGCTCAGAGACGGCGGCAAATCGCCACACACACCAGGCCGAGAGGGCAAGACAAAACCCCAGCTTGAGGAATTCGCCCGTGATGTGCTGGTGGATGCCCACTCGGTGCAGGACCCACATGGCGCCCACCAAAAGCAATCCCAGGCCCAGCCGAATGGCTGCACGCACCAGGCCCATGGGCTGAAAACCCCAAGCGCCCAGCCACAGCATCAGACGGGCCAGGGTTTGTGCCGAGAGCGCACACACCGGCATCAGCAAGGCCGAAACAGCAGCAAGATGCCCGCCGAGACCTTGTGGGTGGCAGGCGCATGCCAGCGCAGCACCAGCATCAAGGCCAGACTCAAGGCCCAGTGGAGTGCCAGGAGGGCGGGCAATTGCTCGGACAGCGAGAGCAATTGGCTGGCTCGGCTGGCGTTGAGGCCTGCGCTGGTGAATCGCCTGACCATCTGTGCCGCGGTGTCGTTGCCCTGACCGTCCAGGGAGCGGGCGGCCTTGAGCAGCAGCAGGCCCGACTCCTTGCTGGTGTCATTGGATTTGAGCAAGGGGGCCAGGTTTTGCACTTGCCACTTGTCCCAGGCAGTCACCCTTTCGCGCGCGAGTTCGAGTTGCTTGAGCCAATCGTCTGCAGCTTGACGCTCCAAGGAGAGTTGGTCGTTCATGTCCTCGCTGGCGGCATCGGGCGGCAGGGCCAACTCGCTGAGCACGGTGGTGGACAAGTCGGTGCTGCCCACACTGGCCAGTTGCTTGCGGATGGCGCGTTCACGATCAACGAGTTCGGACTTCCATCGCCTCAGAGCCGATTCAGGGTCCGTTGTTGGTGTCTGTGAAGGCAACAAGCCCTTGATCTGTGACCACTTGGAAGTGGGGCAGTAGAGCGTCTTCTCATCGCCCAACCAGGACGCAAGAAGAGAGGCATCCCTTTGGCACCACTGAGCCAGCAACCTGTCCTTGACGGGCAAATTGAGTTGCAAGCTGCCATTGGCCACATCGGCTTGCCAGCGGCTGAGGCCGCTTGACGAATTGGCCGTCAGGGACTGCGCAACCCACGCCGAGATGGCCAGCGCCATGAGCATGAGTCCCCATTCCAGAATTGTGGTGACGACTCGGCGCTGGCTCAATCAAAATCCCCTCAGGGTGTTCAGGACCCAGGTCATGCCCGGACCCCATTCTCCCCACAGTGCCCATTGCAGCCCCATGCCCAAGAGTGTCAGCACGCATGCGGCGATCAGGATGCGTGACCCGGTGTGCCACCTGGGGCGCGCCAACTCCAGGATCAACACGCTGATGTCATCCCGGCTGCCCCGACGTCGGGCGAGTTCACACCAGGTTTGCGCCACCTCCATGTTCAGGGGTGAAGCGGCCTGGGCGATGAGGGCGATTTGCTCGTCGCTTGAAAACACCTTGTGAAAACCATCGCTGGCGATGACGATGCGGTCCTCACCGCCCGGTCTGAAGCGATGCTGGCCAGCGGGAAAGTTCAGACCGCAGCCCACCATGTTGGACGGCGCATCGGGATCCACCCCAGCGGGCATGTTCTCGTGAGTGTGGCGATAGGTTTGTGCCTGGGATTGCCAGGCCATGCGCCATCCCTTGGCGGTTTTCTCGAAATGGGTGATCTGGCAATCACCCACCCACAGAGCTTGCCAGTCCCTGGAAGACGACACAGGTTGCACACTGGCAAACACACTGGCACCAGGTCCATGACCCAGGGCAGCGAGGGTGTTTTGGATGGCTTCATCAATTTGAGCCAGGCTGGATTGCTCGGACAAGAGTTGCAGCAGCATGCGGCTGGCCACCTCGCCATGCGCACCACCGCCCACACCATCGGCCACGCCGCTCATGCGACCGGGCAGATGCAACAGGTAATCCTGGTTGATGGGATGGTCAGTCCCGGTGAGGGTGCTCATGCTGGCTCTCACCCCGCTGCGCACGGCACACGCCATGCGCTCGGATGAGGTTGCGACGTCCTCAACGTTCATCATGGGGGTGGGTGAAGAACCGGTCATGGATTTGCAGGGCTCATTTGGGCAGGGAATTCATCCAGGCCTCGTGCAGTAAATCGGCCCCCATGTTGAGGATGAGGGGAGCGACTTCGCTCGCAAACGCCTTGCTTTCAGTGTCCCAGTCAGATTGCAGGGCGTGCGTTTTTCTCAGGATGGCGGCAAACCGTGGATCGTTGAGGATGGCATTGAGCTTCTCTTCGTGCCGCACGTTCACATGGACCAGCAGGCACTTGTATTTGGAGCAATGGGATTTGACAAAGCTTTCGCCGGCAAACAAGTCATCCACCCGCGCCACTTGAGGCATGCCGACTTCAATTTCAATCGCACGTTGAAGCTGTTGGGCATCCAGGTGGGAAATCTTGCCGTCCAGCCAGCCCAACAACACCAGGCTGGCCGCACCGTGCTTGCGGCGGATTTTTCTGAAACCAGGCTTTGCGCGCGACCAGCGGTCGTCCAGACTTTGGACCAGCTTGATCACACCAAACAGGGCAATGCCAAAGGACATGCTGTCAGACAAATCAATCAGGTAGTTGGTGTAACTGGCCGAGACCAGAGTGACAACACCCAGACCCGACTGGATGAGCACAAACAGCTTGTTGGCCGTGGCACTGACCGCATTGGTGGTGGTCAACCACACCAAGCCCCAGATGATGCCCAGGTTCAACAACAACACCAGCCAGTTGGGCATGGTGCGCAAATAGGTGCCATGGAGGGTGTCGTCCAGTGCGGTGGCCAGGATCTCGCCGTCATCTTCCAGAGCGGAAACCCCTGTGGCCTTGGTTTGACCCACGCCGGGCGCCGATGCGCTCAGGACAATGTAGGCATTTTTGAGTTGCGCCTTTTGGGCCTCGCTGAGTTGATCGAGTTGCAGGTCACCAAAAGACATGCGGGTGTATTTGCCCTGCTTGTTGCGCCAGTTCAGGGACAGCGAGTCAGGCAAACCCGTCAAGGGTTGGCCCGCGTTGTCCACGGTGCGAGCAACGATGGAGGGCAGGACATAGCCGCTCTCCTGCCAGCGCAAGGGGTACTTGCGAACGATGCCATCGGCATCGGGTTTTTGATTGACCACGCCCAGGCGATCGTGCATGGATCCAAACATGGGGATGACGGCTGCGAGGGTCTTGTCCTGCGCCTCGGGCTTTTGAATCACTGCGCCGGGGATTTGCGCTGCCTTGAGTTGGCTGGCCGAATCATTTTGCGGTGCAAGGCGGATGATGGGGAAGGCAATGGGTCTGACCAGTTGAGCCGTCACATCCATGGCTGCATCGGCATCGGCGTTGTTTTTGTCAGGGTCCGACAGCATGACGTTGAACAAAATCGATTTGGCTTCCAGGTCGGCGAGTTTTTGCAATCCGTCGGCCAGCACATCCCTGGACCAAGGCCAGCGGCCATGCTTTTCGGACAGCAGGGCCAAGCTTCTCTCGTCAATGTCCACGATGATGATGTTGGAGCTGGGCAAGGGGCTGGAGAAGCGCGATTTGAGAATCACATCATGACTGGGCTTTGGGGACTCGGGCGACAAGGTGCGCATGCTGAACTGATAGCCTGCGTAAAGGCTGGCGATCACCCCCACCGAGATGATGGCCTGCATGCCAAATTGCCGTGAGTAGTGGGCGACCCAGGAAAAGGCAAAGGCCTTCCAGTCCAATACATGGCGGATGAGTCTGGAAATGGCGGGAAGGTACTTTTCAGAAAATTCTTTGAAAAAATCCAAAAAGATTTCAAGTAGTTTGGACATGGTGATTCAAGGGAGTGAAGTTCAAAAAAGCCAATCCGCCCACGACACATTGAGTGCACTCAGGCTGGACAAGAAATGAAAGCCGACCAGGAACAGGACCGCGCTGACCCCCAACATCAGGAGGTGGGTGAGGCGGCTGGGTTGATTCAGACTCTTGGCGGCGCCCACGATGTGAAGCGGAGCGAGTGCCATGCCCAGGAGTCCCCAAGCATAGTCACTGTCACTGATGAGCAGGCCATCGCGCACAAAGGCCTGATCGATGCGGGTGAAAACATAAATCAGCATCAGGCTCAAGGCCAGCCAGACCCATCGCTGAACGTGATCTGAGACGAGCCGCCAAGGCGCTGACGCTGTTCTCGATGGCAACCGCACTTGGGCGGGGGCAGTGCCTGAGGCGGGGTCGATCTGCGCCAGCGCGCTCACCCTGTGTGTCACCAGGGCTTGCGAGGCCAGTGGGGTGGC
>RGCL01000073.1 GCA_009919175.1 Betaproteobacteria bacterium | reverse complement strand
AACATGTACATAAAGCCCTTCTGCATTGGGATCCAGGTGATGTCAGCTGCCCAAACGTGATTTGGTCGATAAGCTGGTCGGTGACTTCAAGCCCGATGCGATCACCGAGTCGGTCATCGCCATCGTGAAAACCCGCTTTGCCGACCATCCAGGCGGGGTGGATGACTTTGCCTGGCCCATGACCCGAGAAGAGGCCTTGCAAGCCCTGGATCAATTCATCCGCGAGCGACTCCCGCAGTTTGGGGCTTACCAGGACGCCATGTGGCCTGGCGAGGTCTGGCTCTATCACTCGCACCTGTCGGTGGCGCTCAACCTCAAGCTGCTGCACCCGCTGGAGGTGGCTCAGGCCGCACAAGCAGCCTATCAGCAGGGTCATGCGCCCATTGAATCGGTGGAAGGCTTCATCCGGCAAGTGGTGGGCTGGCGCGAATATGTGCGGGGCATTTACTGGTTACACATGCCCGACTACCTGGAGCGCAATGCCCTGGGTGCCAGCGAGCCCTTGCCCGAGCTGTTTTGGACCGCGCAAACCGACATGGCCTGTTTGCGCGATGCCTTGCAACTCACCCTCCAGCATGGCTACGCCCATCACATCCAGCGCTTGATGATCACGGGTCTGTATGCCTTACTCCTGGGCGTGGATCCCAAAGCTGTTCATGGCTGGTATTTGTCGGTGTATGTGGATGCGGTGGAGTGGGTGGAATTGCCCAACACGCTGGGCATGAGCCAGTTTGCCGATGGTGGCCTGATGGCCAGCAAGCCCTATGTGGCCAGTGGCAAATACATCCAGCGCATGAGCCCGCATTGCGCCCAGTGCCGCTACAAGCCCGATGTGCGTGTGGGCGAAACCGCGTGCCCCTACACCACCTTGTATTGGGATTTCCTCCTCCGCCATGAGGACAGCCTCGCACGCAACCCGCGCATGCTGCCCCAGGTGCGCAATGCCCAGCGCCTGGACGAGCCCACTCGCCAAGCCATCCAGGATCAGGCCCAGTCCCATCGCAAGGCGGTGCGCCAGGGTCAGGGCTGAACCGCAGAGACAGCACGGCCTGGCAATCTCAACGATACTTTGCCACCATGAAACGAAGCGCCGTCTTGCTCATCAATGTGGCCCATGCGCTGGACCACATGTTCTTGCTGATTTTTGCCACGGCTGTCACCCGCATTGCCCAAGACCTGGGTGTGGGTCGCTGGGAAGACCTCATGCCCTACAGCGTGGCGAGTTTTTTCCTCTTTGGCCTGGGCTCCATCCCGGCCGGTCGCCTCGGGGATTTATGGGGTCGACGTCCCATGATGCTGGTGTTTTTTGCGGGCATGGGGGTCTCTGCCTTGCTGGTGAGCGTGGTGCAAACCCCCTGGCAGCTCGCCGCCGCCTTGGCCTTGCTGGGCTTGTTCGCGGCCATCTATCACCCGGTGGGCATTCCCATGTTGTTGCAATCGGCCGTGCGGCCTGGGCTCACCATTGGCATCAACGGCATGTCGGGCAACCTGGGCATTGCGCTGGCGGCGGTGGTCACTGGCTTTTTGGTCAAGCACCTGGGCTGGCGTGCCGCCTTCGCCTTGCCGGGCCTGGTGTGTCTGGTGCTGATGGTGTGGTTCTGGAAGGTGGTGCCGCCCGAGTTGCAGTCCCCCGCCAAGCGCCAGCAGGCCAAGAGCATGCCCATTCAGGGCTCGCTGGCCAAGTTGCTGCTCATCATGACCCTGGCCTCCACCAGCGGCAGCCTGTTGTTCAACTTCACCACCAACAGCAACTACGAATTGCTCACCGAACGCCTCGCGCACATCACCAGTGACCCTGCGCTGTTGGGCGCCTTGCTCGCGGCGGTCTATGCCCTGGCCTCACTCATGCAATTGGTGGTGGGGCATTTGCTCGACCGCTTTCCCATCAAGCAGATGTACCTCACGCTCATCGGTCTGCAAATGCTGATGTTCGCGCTGGCGGTTCATGCCACAGGCTGGTGGTTTTACGTTTTGCAGTTCGCCTTCATGGCCGTGATTTTTGGTGCCATCCCTTTCACCGACGCCATGATCGTTCGCTACGTCGACGATGCCCAGCGCTCCCGCGTCTCGGGCATGCGGCTGGCGGTCTCGCTGGGTGCGAGCTCGCTGGCTGTGTGGCTCATTGGTCCGGTGGTCAAGGCCGCTGGCTTTTCCAGCCTGCTCATGACCATGACGGCCATCACCCTGGTGAGCTTCACGGTGGTGAGCCAACTGCCTTCCCATGCCCCTGCGCCTTCACCTTCGCCCGCCCAACCCTAGTCCAATGCCCAGGTGGGTGATGCCCCTTTGGACCTGGCCAGCCTGCGTGGCATGATTCAGCACCTTCCATGTCATCTGACCCCATTTTTCTGCCATGAGCATCACTGTTTTTTTTCGTGAACCCCATGTGGATGCCGAGCATCCGCCCCTCTACGAAGCGCAAGCCAAGCCTGGCGAGGTCCTCATGCGAGTGGGTCTGGCCATGGGTCTGGACAACATGGCGGCCGATTGCGGCGGCAACCTCACGTGCGCCACATGCCATGTCATGGTGGATCCCGCCTGGCTGGACAAGTTGCCGCCCATGAGCGAGGACGAAGACGGCATGCTCGATTACGCCGCCGTGCAACGCCAGCCCAACAGCCGACTCAGTTGCCAAATCAAGCTCACGCCCGAACTCGACGGCCTGGTGGTGGACTTGCCGTCCACCCAGTATTGAGGCCTGCACATGGGCGTTTTACCTGGCATCGACGCTGCGCATCCCGTCATCCTCATCACCGGTGCCAACACGGGCATTGGCCGCATCACGGCCTTGCACCTGGCCAAGCTGGGTGCTTGCATGGTCCTGGCCGGGCGTGACCCGCAGCGCACGGCGCCTGTGGTGCAGGAGATCCAAACGCTCACGGGTCGCGCCGATGCAGCGCGGTTTTTACCCCTGGATCTGGCTGACCTGCACTCGGTGCGCCAGGCTGCCCAGGCCTTTGAGGCTTGGGGCCTGCCCCTGCATGCCCTCATCAACAACGCGGGTGTGGCGGGCGCCAAAGGCCAGACCCGGCAAGGCTTTGAGCTGGCCTTTGGCACCAATCACCTGGGGCACTTTCACCTCACCCAATTGCTTTTGCCGCTGTTGCTCAAAACCCCCCAGAGCCGGGTGGTGACGGTGGCCAGCCGTGCCCATCTCGCAGCCCTCAATGGCATCACCTGGGAGAGCCTGGAGCAAGTCACGCGCTCGCGCTTTGGCATCACCGAATACGCTGTCTCCAAGTTGGCCAACATCCTCTTTGCCAGTGAACTGGCCAGACGCCATGCGTCCCAAGGCTTGTTGTCCTACAGCTTGCATCCGGGCGTGATCAAGACCGAAGTCTGGCGACACGCGCCCTGGTGGGCGCAGCCCCTGTTTGCCTTGAGGCGCATGAAAACGCCGCTCGAAGGTGCGCAGACCACCTTGCACTGCGTGCTGCATGCCAGCCCCGAGCAAAACGGTTTGTATTTCTCCAACTGCCAACCCCGCACACCCGGCGATCACGCCAGCAACCCTTTGCTCGCCAGGCAATTGTGGGAGCGCAGCGTGGCCTGGACCAAGGACTTCTGACATGAGCACTACCCCTCCCGCACGCGGCATCTCACGAGGCCTCACCAATTACGGCGACGCGGGCTTTGCCGCCTACTTGCGTCGTTCCTTCATCAAGTCCATGGGCTACACCAATGAAGCCCTGGCCAAACCGGTGGTGGGCATCGCCTCCACCCCGTCGGGCTTCAACAACTGCCACCGCGCCATGCCCGAGCTGGTCGAGGCCGTCAAACGCGGCGTGCTCATGGCCGGGGGCTTGCCCATTGAATTCCCCAGCATGTCCCTGGGTGAGGTCTTTCTTGCGCCCACCAGCCTCATGTTTCGCAACCTCATGAGCATGGTCACCGAGGAAATGATCACGGCGCAGCCCATGGACTCGGTGGTGCTCATTGGCGGCTGCGACAAAACCGTTCCCGCGCAACTCATGGGTGCGGCCTCGGCCAACCTGCCCGCCATTCAGGTCGTGACCGGTCCCATGATGACTGGCCGTCACCAAGGCGAGCGCCTGGGCGCTTGCACCGATTGCCGCCGCTTTTGGGCGCAATACCGCGCAGGCAAAGTGAGCGACCAAGAGATTGTGCAAATCGAATCCAGCCTGGCCACCACGGCGGGCACCTGCGCGGTGATGGGCACGGCCAGCACCATGGCCTGCCTGGCCGAAGCCCTGGGCATGATGCTGCCTGGCACAGCGGCCATCCCCAGCGTGCATGCCGATCGTTTGCGTGCGGCCGAACGCAGCGGAGCTTTGGCGGTGGCCTTGATCGACAAGCCCATCCGCCCCAGCGACATCCTCACCCCCAAGGCCTTTGAAAACGCCCTGCGTGTGCTCCTGGCGATTGGCGGCTCGACCAACGCCATCATCCACCTCACTGCCATCGCGGGTCGCATGGGGCATCGCATCGACTTGCAAACCCTCAACCGATTGAGCGACACCACGCCCGTGCTGGTGGACTTGAAGCCCACGGGGCAGGGCTACATGGAGGACTTTTTTGCGGCGGGTGGCATGAGTGCGGTGCTGGCGCAACTCAAGCCCTTGCTGCACCTCGATGCCCTCACCATCACCGGCGAGACCCTGGGGCAGCGGCTGGCTGCCGAGGCCCAAGCCGCTATCTGGTCCGATGCCAAGATGATTCGTCCCTTGAACGATCCCATCGATCCCCAGGGCGGTCTGGTTGCGCTGCACGGCAGCCTTGCGCCCGAAGGCGCCATCCTCAAGCGCTCTGCCGCCGATGCCAATCTCTTCGAGACCGAAGGCCGGGCGGTGGTCTTCAGCGATTTGGACGATCTCGCGCGCCGCATCGATGACCCGGCGCTGGACATCCAGCCCAACGACTTCATGGTCTTGCAAAACGCAGGACCGACCAGCCCTTCGGGCATGCCCGAGGCGGGCTATTTGCCCATTCCCAAAAAGCTCGCGCAAGCGGGCATCAAGGACATGGTGCGCATTTCTGACGCGCGCATGAGCGGCACCGCCTTTGGCACCATCGTCTTGCACGTGGCACCCGAGGCTGCCCAAGGCGGTCCCTTGGCCCTGGTGCAAACGGGCGACCGCATCCGCTTGTCGGTGGCCGAGCGTCGCATTGACTGGCTGATCGACGAGGCCACCGCCCAGGCACGCCGTGCGCAGTGGCAAGCCCAGCAAGCCAGCCGCGAGCAAGGTCAGGCCAAACGCGGCTATCGGCATCTGTATTTGCACCATGTGTTGCAAGCCCCCGAGGGCTGTGACTTCGATTTCCTGCAAGACCCTTCCAAGTCGTGACGGACTCCACCCCTCCAACCCTGGACGCCAGACAAGCCGTCTGGCTGGCCTTGTGGGTGTCGCTGGGTTCGGTGGTGTCCTTGGGCATCACCCGCTTTGCCTATGGCTTGCTTTTGCCCCCCATGCGGGCTGATCTGGGCTGGAGCTACACCCTGGCGGGTGCCATGAACACCGCCAATGCCCTGGGCTATCTGATCGGAGCCTTGTGCTGTCCCTGGCTGATGCGCCGCTGGGGCGCCACGCGCGTGCTCTTGTATGGCGTCCTCAGCGCCAGCGTGTTCATGGCGGCCTGTGGGGCCTTCACCGAAGCGTCGGTCTTGCTCACGCAAAGGCTGCTTGCCGGCATTGCCAGCGCCTGCGCGTTCGTCGGTGGCGGCGTGATTGCTGCCCGCCTGGGCACTTTGCGTCCGGAACGCTCGGGCTGGTTGCTGGGTCTTTATTACGGCGGCACAGGGTGGGGCATTGTGATGTCGGCGCTGGGCGTGCCCTGGTGGCTGGATTCACACGCCACAGAGTTGCACAACTGGCAAGGCGCATGGGTGGGTCTTGGGGCTTTGTCGGCTTTGTGCGTGGCCTTGCTGTGGCGTCAAAAGGCCGCACTGCAAAGCATCGATGGTCATGACGCTGCGCTGGCCAAGGCCACGGCAGGCCATGCAGCACAGCACCCCCACCCCGAGCGCTTGCCCCTCAAGGCCATGAGCCTGGCCTTGGCGGGCTACACCCTGTTTGGTGTGGGCTACATCGGCTACATGACGTTTGTGGTGGCCTTGCTGCGCCAGCAAGGCCAACCCGATGCCGTGGTCACGGGCTTTTATGCCTTGCTGGGGCTGGCGGTGGTCGCGTCATCGCGCATCTGGTCTGGGCTGCTTGACCGAGCCAAGGGCGGCGGCGCCTTGGCCATCCTCAATGCCTTGCTGTGTGTGGCCATTGCCTTGCCCGTGGTCAGCCATGCCGCTTGGGCGCTGTGGGCTTCGGGTCTGTTGTTCGGTGCGGTGTTCTTGTCGGTGGTCGCATCCACCACGGCGTTTGTGCGTCACAACCTGCCTTCTGCCCAATGGGCTTCGGGCATTTCTGCCTTCACCATCGTGTTTGCTTTTGGCCAGATCGTCGGTCCCACCATCGTGGGCTGGATTGCCGATGGCGCAGGCGGGTTGGCGCGTGGCCTGGGTTGGTCAGCGGTTGCCTTGGGCTGTGGGGCGTTGCTGGCGTGGCGGCAACGGACGATGACTCAATCAATGCCCTGACTTGGGCGCTTCCGCAGCCGGTGCAGCGTGGGCTGCAGCATCTTTGTCGACCAGCTTGCGTTGTTTCGAATCACCGCACAAGCGCAGCAAGATGGTTTCGTCCACCGTGTTGGCATACACGGACCGCCAAGTGCCTTCTTGCGTGCCCACAAACTTGGGGCGACCTTCGCCCATCTCGTGGGTGTGGGACGACGAGACGATGGTGCGCCGCTTGGCGCCTTTGCAGTCGTACTCGACAAAGACTTTGCGTGATTTCACGCCCGCCTTGGTGGTGCTCTTGAGGTCATGCAGTTGCCACACGCGGGGGTACACCACGCTCTCGCGGATGCGGGAGACGTCCAGGTAAATCACCGCCGTGTGGTTGTCGTCCACACGCTCCCATTGCGAGGGCGCATCCTCGGCAAAGGCAGCGCCAGCAAAGACCAGACACAACAAACTCAAAGAAGACTTCATGAGACACCTGATCGGATCGGATCGCCAAAGCTTAAGCCCAGCCCACCTTGCCGGCGTGTTGGCCGCTGCACGGCAGCCTGCCATACCGCTGGTTGGCTGGACCACAGCACCACCGATTGTTTGGCACGGGTGAGGGCGGTGTAGACCCACTCGCGGGTCATGAGGGGCATGTCCCGCTCGGGCACCACGATGAGCAGCCGTTCAAACTCCGAGCCCTGTGACTTGTGCACGGTCATTGCCCAGGCCGTTTGCACGGGGTGCACCAGCGATGGGGCCAACCATTTCACGGGGGACTGCGGGTTCTGGGGCTGGGCAAAGGCCACGCGCAGTTGCACACGATCGCCCACACGCCGGGGCACACACAAGCCCACATCCCCATTGAGCAAACCCAGCTGGGGCAGGTTGCTCTGAACCATCACGGGGCGTCCTGCAAACCACCCCGAGGCATCGGCTTGGGGCAGATCCAGGAGTTGACTGATCCAGGTGTTGAGGGCGTGCACCCCCTGTGGACCCTGGTGGGTGGCGCACAGCACGCCCAACTCGCCCAGGGCGTGCAGGCCTTCGAGCGCCATGGCGTCGTCACACGGGGTTTGCCCTGTCCTCAGGGGCTCAAACCAGGTTCTCCAGCGCTGCCAGCCATGCCGCATCCAGGCGGCCAAGGCCTCGGGCTGGGCTTGTGTGGACGAACAGCGACCCACGCTCAGCCCATCCCAGGCCATCTGGGGCTGCACCTCTGGCAAGGCTGCCCAGGCTTGTTGCAAGGCGGTCGCGTCGCCCGTTTGCGTGAGCCGCGCCCATTGGCCTACGCCCGCGTCCGGGTCGAATCGATGCGAATGGCTCAGGTGCACGCGATGACCCGACCAGCTCGGCGATTCGCACAACTGCGCCAGCACGGCCCCAGCCTCCACCGAGGCCAGTTGATCTGCGTCCCCCAGCAAGACCGCGTCGGCTTGAGGGGGCAGGCAAGACAACCACCTGGCCATGAGCTCAAGGTCAATCATGGAGGCCTCGTCCACCACCCACAGGTCTTGCATCAGGGGTTGCTGTGGGCTCGCGCCCATCAAAGCGCGGTGCAGGGTCGTGGCCTTGCTGGGCAGGTGCTGCACCCAGTCGGCTGGCAACTGCTGCGCGGCCTTGGCCAGTGATTCGCCCAGCCGTGCCGCAGCCTTGCCCGTGGGGGCAGCCAGTCCGATGTTCAGGGCTTTGCCTTGCAAGCGCAGGGCTTGGGCCTGACGCATGGCCAGGATGCGCGCCACCACATGGGTTTTGCCAGTGCCTGGACCCCCGGTGATGAGCGTGAAGGACTGGCGCAGGGCTGCACGCGCGGCATCGCGTTGGGCCGCTTCCGAGGGGCGCTGGTCACTGAATCCACAAGCCGTCTCCAGCTCGGCCAGGCGGGCTGGGGGTGGCAAGTCGCGCACCTGCAAGCGCTGCATCAAGGCCTGACGGATGGTGGCCTCGGCTTGCCATGCCCGACGCAAATACAACCTGGGGGCTTGCCACACCAGGGGCGAGCGGTCTTCGCCGCTGTGGCACCAGGGCATGGCTTCACACAGGCGGCTCAGCTGCGGATGCTCGATGAGCAAGCAGGCGTGGCCTTGCCGCCAGGCTGCACTGGTGGCGGCCACCAGCGCCAGTTGGCGTGCATCGGTGGCGGCTTGATGGGCGTTGAGGGTGCGCGCCAAGGCCCAATCCATGGGACCGGGCTGGAGATCGTGTGTGATCGCCTCGGGCAAGGCTGCCCAGGCTGAGCCATCGGGGGCTCCCCATGCGAAGGGCATCGTCATGATGGCCACGCCTTGTCGAGTTGTTGAATCAGGGGCGGGGGCACGGTGATCCACAAGGCCCCATCCGCCAGCCCACGCACAAACCAGAACATCACGCCCGAGAGCTGCTGCGTTGCGGGCGAGTGAGGGTAGCGATGTTTCAACAAGCGGTGCATGGCCAGGGCATACATGACCGCCTGTACATCGTAGCGATGCGCCAGCACCGCTTGCATCAGCGTCTGGGGCTCGCAGTTGGCGATGCGGTTGGTTTTGTAGTCCAGCACGGCATAGCGCTGGGGTGAGTCGGGTTCAGTCTGATGGGCAAACACCAGGTCCATGACGCCGGTGAGCAAGCCTTCGAATTGCTGGGCTTGCAAGGCAGGGCGCGGTTGGCCGGGTGCAATCGCTTGCCCCACCCACTGGTCCAGCTGTCGGGCATCGAAGCCCTTGAGCCCCAGCGTGAAGGGCATCTCAGCCCAGGCCTTGGGGGCGCGCAAGTGGCACAGCTCAAAACGCTGATCCGATTGCGGCAAGGGCAGCTCGGCCTTGACCAGTTCCCGCAGGCGCGTGAGCAGGCGTTGGTGCGCTGCGGGCTTGAGTTGCCATGCGACGGCCATGCGCTCGATTTGCGCCAGGCTCGCTGCATGATCGGGGTCCTGCGCCAAGGGCCAGCCATGGTTGAACTGCCATTCCAGCCAGGTGTGGATGGCCACGCCCACATTGGAGGCCATGGTCAAGAGCAAGCGGGTGTCGTCTTCGTCGAAGCGACCTTCTCCGAATCGGCCTCCTCCGGAAGGAATCCGCGCTCAACGAGTACCCTCGAATCACGGGCGAGGATGTCATACACAGCTTGAAATCCGAGGTTCGACATCGCGACCCAGTAGTTATTCGGATACGCTAGGTGAAACTTAACATCACCCGCGCTGTTGCTGTACGGCACGACGTATCGCTCAAGCGCTTT
>RGCL01000072.1 GCA_009919175.1 Betaproteobacteria bacterium | reverse complement strand
GCTTCGGCCATGGTGTCGGCGCTGATGATGGGCAGGCCAGACTCGGCCAGCATCTTTTTGCCCAACTCTTCGTTGGTGCCCTTCATGCGCACCACCAGGGGCACACTGAGGTTGACCGCTTTGCAAGCGGTGATCACGCCCGTTGCGATGGTGTCGCAACGCATGATGCCGCCAAAGATGTTGACCAAAATGGCCTTGACCTTGGGGTTCTTGAGCATGATCTTGAAAGCTTCGGTGACCTTCTCGGGGGTGGCGCCGCCGCCCACGTCAAGGAAGTTGGCCGGCTCGGCACCAAAGAGTTTGATGGTGTCCATGGTGGCCATGGCCAGGCCTGCACCATTGACCAGGCAGCCGATGTTGCCGTCCAGGCTGATGTAGGCCAGGTCAAACTTGGAGGCCTCGATCTCGGCAGGATCTTCTTCATCCAGATCGCGCAAAGCCACGATGTCGGGGTGACGGAAGAGGGCGTTGGAATCGAAATTGAATTTCGCATCCAGGGCAACGATGTTGCCCTTGCTGTCGCAGTTGAGGGGGTTGATCTCCACCAGCGAGGCATCGGTTTGCATGTAGCAGGTGTAGAGCTTTTGGAAGACATCGGCCGCCTGCTCAGCCGAATGGCCGGCAAGGCCAACGCCTTGAGCAACCTTGAGGGCTTGCGCTTGGCTCAGCCCGGTGAGGGGGTCGATCAGCTCGGTGATGATTTTTTCGGGCGTCTTGTGCGCCACTTCTTCAATGTCCATACCGCCTTCACTTGAGGCGATGAGGGCCACTTTCTGGCTGGCGCGGTCGGTCACGATGGAGGCGTAATACTCTTTCTTGATGTCCGCTCCTTCTTCGATGTAGAGGCGACGCACCTTTTGGCCAGCAGGACCCGTCTGATGGGTCTTGAGCTGCATGCCCAGGATTTGTCCGGACAGCTGCTTGACCTCGTCCACCGACTTGGCCACCTTCACACCGCCGCCCTTGCCACGTCCGCCTGCGTGAATTTGGGCTTTGACCACCCAAACCGGCCCGCCCAGCTTTTGCGCCGCCTCAACGGCTTCTTGAACTGTGAACGCTGCAATGCCACGGGGAACTGGCACGCCAAAATGACGCAAGATTTCCTTGCCTTGGTACTCGTGAATCTTCATGGGTTGTTTCTCTTCTGAAGCGATGAGTCGATGTTGGATCGCATGCGCTGCCGCGCCCTCAGGCTTGCCATTGGCAATTCCGTCGAGAAATGTATCATGAGGGTAAACACGAACCTGCACTCAAACTGACAAATTTCCCATGGCCAATGTATTCATCGACGGCGAGGCTGGCACCACGGGTTTGCAAATCCGTGAACGGCTGGCCGGGCAAAGCGGCATCGAGTTGCTGCGCATCGATCCTGCCCGGCGCAAAGACCCCGAGGCCAAGCGCGACCTCATGGCCCAGGCCGATGTGGTGATCTTGTGTTTGCACGACGATGCCGCCCGTGAATCGGCCGCCATGGTGGCCGCCCTCCCCCAGGGGCAGCGTCCGCGCCTCATTGATGCCTCCACCGCCCACAGAATCCACGCCGATTGGGTGTATGGCTTTGCCGAGCTCTCGGCTGGCCAGCGCGAAGCCATTGCCCGCGCAGCGCGCGTGTCCAACCCCGGTTGCTATGCCACTGGGGCCGTGGCCATGTTGCGCCCCTTGGTCGATGCCGGATTGATCCCGGCCGACTTTGGCGTGAGCCTGCCCAGCGTGAGCGGCTACAGCGGCGGCGGGCGCAGCATGATTGAAGCCTACGAGTCGGGCCAGGGCGCACCCCATGAGGACTATGCGCTGGCGCTGACCCACAAGCATGTGCCAGAAATCATGGCCCACAGCGGCCTCAAGGCCAGGCCCTTGTTCATCCCAGCGGTTGGTCAGTTCGCTCAAGGCATGCTGGTTCACCTGCCGCTGCACCTGGATCAGCTCCCCGGCAAGCCGCGCGCGAGCGACCTGCACGATGCCCTGGTGGCCCACTACGCCAGGACCAATGAGGCCGCCACGCCCTGGGTCAAAGTGCTGCCCCCCACCGAGGACTTCAAGCTCGATGCCACCGCCCTGGCAGGTTCAGACACCATGGAGTTGCGCGTTTTTGCCAACGAGGCTCAGCGCCATGCGGTGGTGATTGCGCGCCTGGACAACCTGGGCAAAGGCGCTAGCGGCGCAGCCGTACAAAACCTCAACCTGATGCTCAGCCAAATCGGCCGGTGATGTAGTCCTCGGTTTCCTTGCGCTGAGGCTTGAGGAACAGCTCGTCGGTGCGACCAAATTCCACCAGCTCCCCCAAATACATGTAGGCGGTGAAATCGGAGACGCGCGCTGCTTGCTGCATGTTGTGCGTCACGATGGCGACGGTGTAGTCGCTTTTGAGTTCATGCATCAGCTCTTCGACTTTGGCGGTGGAGATGGGATCCAGCGCCGAGGTGGGCTCATCGAGCAAGATGACCTTGGGCTTGACCGCCACGGTGCGCGCAATGCACAAACGCTGCTGCTGCCCACCGGAGAGCGACAAACCGCTTTGGCCCAGCTTGTCCTTGACCTCTTCCCAGATGGCGGCCTTGGTCAAGGCCCATTCCACGCGGTCATCCATGTCCGAGCGACTGAGGTTTTCATACAGGCGCACGCCAAAGGCGATGTTGTCGTAGATGGACATGGGAAAAGGCGTGGGCTTTTGAAACACCATGCCCACTTGCGCGCGCAGCAAATTCAAGTCCTGGCGGGGCGACAATATGTCTTTGCCATAGAGGCTGATCTGTCCCTCTGCCCGCTGGCCGGGGTAGAGGCTGTACATGCGGTTGAAAGTGCGCAACAAGGTCGATTTGCCGCAACCCGAGGGACCAATGAAGGCCGTGACTTTGTGCTCGGCAATGTCGAGGTGGATGTTCTTGAGCCCCTGGAATTGCCCATAAAAGAAATTCAGCCCGCGCACCTCGATGGCATTGGGCACAGCCGGGTGGCGGGTTGCTTCAGATGCGGAAAGGGGTTGCGAAATCGACATGGAAATCCTTTAAGCCTTGGCCTTGTCGCGAAACAGCACGCGCGCAATGATGTTGAGGGTCAACACCGTGAGGGTGATGAGCAAAGCACCGCCCCAGGCCAGTCGCACCCAATTGTCATAGGGTGACATGGCGAACTGGAAAATCACCACGGGCAGGTTGGCCATGGGACCCGACATGTTGACCGAGAAAAACTGATTGTTGAGTGCCGTGAACAGCAACGGCGCTGTTTCTCCGCTGATGCGCGCCAGGGCCAGCAGCAGCCCCGTGATCACACCGGCTCTGGCCGCACGCAAGGTGACCATGGTCGCCACCTTCCAGCGGGGCGCACCCAGTGCAAACGCCGCTTCCCGCAAACTGCCCGGCACCAACCTGAGCATGTTCTCGGTGGTGCGCACCACCACCGGCACCGCAATCAGGGACAAGGCCAGCGTGCCCGCCCAGCCTGAGAAATGGCCCAGGCGTGCGACCACCAGCGCATACACAAACAGACCCAGCACGATGGATGGGGCTGACAACATGATGTCGGTCACGAATCGCGTGATGCTGGCCATGCGGCTTTGATCGCCATATTCGGCAAGGTAGATCCCGGCGAGGATGCCAATGGGCGTGCTGATGAGCGCGGTAAAGCCCACCATCAGGGCGCTGCCCACGATGGCGTTGAGCAAGCCCCCGCCATCTGTGCCCGGTGCGGGTGTGCTTTGCGTGAAGAGATTCCAGTCCAGCGCAGAGAGCCCGTTTTTGAAGAGCACGAACAAAATCCACAGCAGCACAAACAAGCCCAAGGCCATGGCCAGCATGGAGAGGGTCAGCCCCAGTCGATTGATGCGTTGACGCTTGCGATACAGGGCCAGGTTCATGTCTTGAGCCCCTTGGCGCGCTCGGCACGCAAGATCATGATCTTGGCGGCTGACAGCACCACAAAGGTGATCACAAAGAGCAGCAAGCCCAGCGCAAACAGGGTGGAGATGTGAAAGTCCTGGGCTTCGCCAAATTCATTGGCCAAGGTCGAGGCGATGGACGTGCCCGGTGCAAACAGCGAGGCCGACAAGCGGTTGGAGTTGCCAATCACAAAGGTCACGGCCATGGTTTCACCCAGCGCGCGACCCAAGCCCAGCATGATGCCGCCGATCACCCCTTTTTGGGTGTAGGGCAACACGATGTTGCGCACCACCTCCCAGGTGGTGCAGCCCAGGCCGTAGGCCGATTCGCGCAGCACCGGCGGGACGATGGCAAACACATCGCGCATCACGGCGGTGATGAAGGGCAAGACCATGAACGACAGGATCAGCCCCGCCGCCAGCATGCCAATGCCGTTCATTGCGCCACCAAACAAGGGGCCAATCAAGGGCATTTGACCCAGCGTGGACTGCAAGGCCGGCTGGCCATAGTCGGCAAAGAGCGGCGCAAAAATGAACAAGCCAAACATGCCGTAAATGATGGAGGGCACTGCCGCGAGCAACTCCACCGCCGTGCCCATGGGGCGGCGCAGCCACACCGGACAGGTCTCGGTGAGGAAGACCGCAATGCCAAAGGACAGGGGCACGGCAATCACCAGGGCGATGGCAGCGCTGATGAGCGTGCCCACGATGGCAATGGCCGCGCCAAACTCTTCGTTGGCCACGTCCCATTCCACCCGCCAGATGAATTCCCAGCCAAAGCGGCTGAATGTCGGCCAGGCATTGGCCAGCAGCGACACCAAGATCCCAATGAGCGCCACCAACACCAGCATCGAGAAAAACCAGGTGATCTTGTGAAAAAAGAAATCCTGGATGCGCTGGCGACGCGACACCGCCTGCCTGGACTTGTCCACGCTGGCGGCTTGGGGGGACTCGATCAAAGGGGTTGGCATGTCAAGGCTGGTCGACATCATCAAAACCTGAATTCTCTCTGGCTTTGCTCATTTGATCTGGGACCAGACCTTTTCCCGGATTTGTTTGGTCAATGCATCGGGCAGGGGCACGTAATCCAGATCGATGGCCATTTTCTTGCCGTTCTTGAAGGACCAGTCAAAAAACTTGAGCACCTCGTCGGAGGTTGCCTTGTCGGCTGGGTTTTTGTACATCAGAATGAACGAGGCCGTGGTGATGGGCCAGCTTTGGGCGCCCTTTTGATTGACGATGGACAAGCCCATGCCCGGCACCGAGAACCAGTCTGCACCCGCTGCGGCGGCTTCAAAGGTTTTGTCGTCAGGGCCAACGTACTTGCCGTCCTTGTTCATGATCATCATGTAGGGCATGTTGTTTTTCTTGGTGTAGGCATATTCCACATAACCCACTGCGCCCTTGATGCGCATCACATTGGCCGCCACACCTTCGTTGCCTTTGCCGCCCATCGATGATGCGGCAGGCCATTTGACCGCGGCGCCTTTGCCAACACTGTCAGCCCAGGCCTTGCTCACCGAGGAGAGGTAGTCGGTGAAATTGAAGGTGGTGCCAGAGCCATCGGCGCGGTGCACCACCGTGATGGCCAGATCAGGCAGCTTCACGCCGGCATTGAGGGCCACGATTTTGGGGTCGTTCCACTTGGTGATGGTGCCCATGAACACCTCGGCCAGCACCTCGCCCGTGATCTTGATGGCGCCGGGGGCAATGCCCTCGAGGTTGTAGACCGGGACGGTACCGCCAATGATGGCGGGGAACTGCACCATGCCGTCCTTGTTGAGGTCATCTCCACTGAGCGGGGCATCCGAAGCGCCAAAGGCCACGGTTTTGGTGCGGATCTGCTTGACCCCACCAGAGGAACCAATCGACTGGTAATTGAGGCCTACGCCGGTTTCTTTCTTGTAGGCCTCAGCCCACTTGGCGTAGATGGGGTAGGGGAAGGTCGCGCCTGCACCGGTGATTTCGGCAGCCGAGGCGTTCAAGCCCAGCGCCAGGGCAGCGGCGCAAAAAAGACGTTGGAGGGTGGAAGCACGCATGAACAGTCCTTTGTGATGAACAGGATGACTTCGCAATCAGGTTGCGACAGCCTCTACCCTATCCAGCATTTGTGACGATTCCGTGACAAACCGCCCATGGCAGGGGCTTGGACGCTGGCCAAGCCCACGCCCAGCGTCATTCGTCGCGATGGTGAGCGGCCTGCAGCACGCGTTTGACGACCTCGGCAGAAAACCCCCTGCTCATGAGGAAGCGGGCGTGCTTGGCCCGGTCTTGGGGGCTGGCGGGCGGCTGGCCGAATTTGCGCGCCCACACGTCTTGCGCACGCTGGGTCTCGCTGCCCCCGAGCGTGCTCAGGGCCTCTTGCACGGCTTGTGGGCTCACCCCTTTGGCCAGCAGCTCCTGACGCAACCGGCTGGCTCCCAGTTTGGTGGCGCGCCGATTGAGGTGGGACTCGACCACCCGTTGTTCATGGATAAAGCCCTTGCGCTCGAGTTCATCGAGCACCCCGGCCAGCTCGCCGGGTTGCGTCTCCAGCGGACCGAGCTTGCGTTCGAGCTCAGCCCGGGTGTGATCCCGCTGGCTGAGCAGGCGCAAGGCGCGCCCCTTGAGACTGACCGGCGTTGGGGTCAAGCCTCGTCGCCTTCGTCATCCATGTGGAGCTCGTCGTCCACGGTGGCATTGAGTGCGCGCACGCCCACGGCCTCGCGCACCTTGTTTTCGATCTCGGCGGCCAGCTGGGGATTCTCGCGCAAAAACTCCCGGGCATTGTCACGACCTTGGCCGATTTTTTCGCCGTTGTAGGCGTACCAGGCACCGGATTTGTCGACGATGCGGGCATTGACCCCCATGTCGATGACTTCGCCTTCGCGCGAGATGCCTTCGCCAAAAAGGATGTCGAATTCGGCTGTCTTGAACGGAGGTGCCACCTTGTTTTTGACCACCTTGACCTTGGTTTCATTGCCGATGGCCTCGTCGCCTTTTTTGATCGTGCCGGTGCGACGGATGTCGATGCGAACCGAGGCATAGAACTTGAGCGCATTGCCGCCGGTGGTGGTCTCGGGGCTGCCAAACATCACACCGATCTTCATGCGGATCTGGTTGATGAAGATGACCGTGCAGTTGGTTTTCTTGATGGTCGCGGTGAGCTTGCGCAGCGCTTGGCTCATGAGGCGAGCTTGCAAACCGGGCAGGGAGTCGCCCATGTCGCCTTCGAGTTCGGCCTTGGGGGTGAGGGCGGCCACGGAGTCAATCACGATGAGGTCCACGGCGCCGGAGCGCACCAGGCTGTCAACGATCTCCAGCGCCTGCTCGCCGGTGTCGGGTTGGGAAATGAGCAGGTCTTGCAAATTCACGCCCAGCTTTTGGGCGTACTGCACATCGAGCGCATGCTCGGCATCCACGAAGGCGCAGGTGCCACCGATCCTTTGCATTTCGGAGATGACTTGCAGGGTCAGCGTGGTCTTGCCAGAGGACTCCGGGCCGTAAATCTCGATCACGCGGCCACGGGGCAGACCGCCCACGCCCAAGGCGATGTCCAGGCCCAGGGAGCCGGTGGAGACCACCGAGATGTCTTCGATGGCTTCGCCTTCGCGCAGGCGCATGATGGTGCCCTTGCCGAACTGTTTCTCGATTTGTGCCAGGGCGGCCTGCAAGGCTTTGGCTTTTTCGGTGTTGGCGGATTTGACAGCTGCGTCCATGATGAGTCCTTTTGAATCAGAGGGTTAGACAAGTTTTTGAATCTGCATCCAGTGCAGGACTGGATGAATGAACAGGACTGTAACGTGGAATAAAACGAAAACAAGGTGTTTTATGGTCAGTTTGCCTTACTATCTAGGCATGCCCCATCTCACCCCCTCACCCAGCCCGGCCGACTGGCGCGAAGCCCACCTGGGGCGGCTCCTGGGCGAGGCCTTGCGCCGCTTTGACGACCGGGTGCTCTACCTCATGGCGCATTCGGTGGACGTCCCACTGGCCTTGTCCAACCTCGCCGCACGCGGCCAGGTGAGCGCCGCCCACATCCACATCACCCGGCATTTGCCGCATGAGGGCGCGCGCCTGACCGACCTGGCCGAGTCCGCCGGCATGAGCAAGCAGGCCATGGGCGACTTGGTCAAGCAATGTGAAGCCTGGGGCTTGGTGCAACGCGACAGCGACCCCGCCGACTCGCGTGCGCGGCGCATCGTGTTCACCGCGGCCGGCTTGCAGTGGTTGCAGGCCTTTGAGCGGGCCGTGGCGCAAGCCAGCGCCGAATTTCGCGAGGCCGTGGGCGAGCAAGTGGCCTGGGTGGTGCAGATGGGGCTGGAGAGTTATGTGCAGACCTGATTGGGGTTTGAACGGTGCTTCATCCCCCCCTGCGCGCCTAGAATGTCCCAGACAAGACCGCGTCTTTTTCAAGGCCACACAGAGGGGAATTCACCATGCGCATCCTGATTGCTGAAGACGACCAGGTTTTGGCAGATGGGCTGTTGCGCACCTTGCGCGCGTCGGGCGCAGCAGTAGACCACGTGGCCTCGGGCACCGAGGCCGATGCCGCCCTCATGACCTCGGCTGAATTTGACTTGCTGATCCTGGATCTGGGGCTGCCGCGCATGCATGGCCTCGAAGTCCTCAAGCGCCTGCGCGATCGGGGCAATGCGCTGCCCGTGCTCATCCTCACCGCCGCCGATGGCGTCGAAGAGCGCGTCAAGGGCCTGGACCTGGGTGCCGACGACTACATGGCCAAGCCCTTTTCCCTGCAAGAGCTCGAAGCGCGCGTGCGAGCGCTCACGCGACGCGGCATGGGCAGCTCAAGCAACACCATCAAGCACGGTCCGCTGGTCTACGACCAGACTGGGCGTGTGGCCACCATCGATGGCCGCATGGTCGAACTCTCGGCGCGGGAGCTGGGCTTGCTCGAGGTGCTGTTGCAACGCTCGGGGCGCCTGGTGAGCAAGGATCAGCTCGTGGAGCGCCTATGCGAATGGGGCGAAGAGGTGAGCAACAACGCCATCGAGGTCTACATCCATCGCCTGCGCAAAAAGATCGAAAAAGGCCCCATCCGCATCGCCACGGTGCGCGGCCTGGGCTACTGTCTCGAAAAGATCCCCGGCTGAGCGCCCGGCCTGGTTCGCTGTCCTCGCGCATGACCGACTCCGCCTCCAACAAAGACCAGCGGTCCTTGTTTGGTGAGATCCTGGACTGGATGCTCACCCCGCTGCTGCTCGTGTGGCCCGTGAGCCTGGTGCTCACCTGGCTGGTGGCGCAAAGCATTGCGGGCAAGCCGTTTGATCGCGCCCTGGAATACAACGCCATGGCCTTGGCTCAGCTTGTGCGGGTGGAGCAAAGCCAACTGGTGCTCAACCTGCCCCTGCCCGCGCGCGAGATCCTGCGCGCTGACGATGTGGACATGATTTTTTATCAGGTCCTGGGCAACCGGGGTGAGCTGCTCAGCGGCGAGCCCAACCTGCCCTTGCCTGACGAAAGCGAAGCCATGACGGTGGGCACCGTACGCCTGCGCGACGACCGGCTCAATGGCAATGTGGTGCGCGTGGCCTACATCTGGGTGCAGCCCGATCCGCTCTCGCCCATGCACAGCCTGGTGCAAGTGGCCGAGACGCTGGAAAAGCGCTCCGTGCTGGCCACCGAGATCATCAAGGGCGTGATGCTGCCCCAGTTTTTCATCCTGCCGCTGGCCGTGCTGCTGGTGTGGCTCGCGCTTATCCGGGGCATCAAGCCCTTGAGCCGCCTGGAGGCGCGCATTCGTCATCGCAAGCCCGATGACCTCAGCCCGCTGGACGCCAGTTCCGTGCCCACCGAAGTGGCGCCGCTGGTGTCGTCCATGAACGATTTGCTCATGCGGCTCAAGGACTCCATCGCGAACCAGAAGCGCTTTCTCGCCGATGCCGCCCATCAGCTCAAAACACCGCTGGCGGGCTTGCGCATGCAAGCCGACCTGGCCTTGCGCGAGTCAGCCAGCCCCGAGGACCTCAAGCAGTCGCTGCACCACATCGGCCGCGCCAGTGTGCGCGCCACCCGCACCGTCAACCAACTCTTGTCCATGGCGCGTGCCGAAAGCGGCTTGCTGCTGCAAGGCATGCAAAGTTGCGACCTGGTCAAACTGGCTCAGGAGGTGGTGCTCGATTGCTTGCCGCAAGCCCTGGACCACGGCATCGACATGGGCTATGAAGGGCTGGAGCCCGACTCGCCCAACGCGCAATTGCTGGGCAACCCCACCTTGCTCAAGGAGCTGATTCGCAACCTGATTGAAAACGCCATTCACTACACGCCGTCCAACGCCGAGCGTCAGGGCATGGT
>RGCL01000071.1 GCA_009919175.1 Betaproteobacteria bacterium | reverse complement strand
CGGGCTGACCCGTGCCCGCGCGGTTGCCCTTGTGCCCGAATGCATTCACACCCGACTGTGTGCCCAGGTGGGCATTGGCACGCGGCTGGTAGTCGTCCTCTTCCCAATCGTCACGCGGCGCAGGTGCGTCTTGCATGGAAGGCTGACCCGGCACGCGAGGTTGGCTGGATTCACCCCCACCACCCCGACGGCGGTTGCGGCTGCGCTTGCGGTTGCGATTCGCGTCGCCATTGGCGGATCCGTTTTGGACACCCGCCATGCGTGGTGCGCCGCCAGCATGGCCTTCTGCCATGGGCAAGGGCTCGCCGTTGTCATCCAAGGCCACAGGGGCTTGCGCTGCGTGCGGGCGAGGGGCATGTGGGCGCGCAGGGCGTGCCGCACGCTCGCCGCCACCTTGAGTGGTTTTTTTCTCGCGGATGCGCTGAAGCATTTCCTGGCGTGCAGCCCGCGAGGCCGCAGCCATGGCGTCTCGGCTGGGGGGCTTGCCCAGGCCGCCCCACAGCGTTTGGCGACCCATGGCAATGGGCTGGGCGGTTTCGCCCGCTTCAGGGCCAAAGCCTTCCATTTGCACCACCGGCACTTCGCGCTGGATGAAGCGTTCGATCTCTTGCATGAAACCAGCTTCGTCCACCGACACCAGGCTCACCGCCTCGCCTTCAGAGCCGGCACGGCCTGTGCGGCCAATGCGGTGCACATAGTCTTCGGTGATGTTGGGGATGTCGTAATTGACCACGTGGGGCAATTCGTCGATGTCGATGCCACGCGCGGCAATGTCGGTGGCGACCAGCACGCGCAGATCGCCCGTCTTGAAGCCGCCCAGCGCCTGGGTGCGCGCAGTCTGGCTCTTGTTGCCATGCAAGGCCATGGCCGAGATGCCTTGCGCATTGAGGAAGTCACTCACCTTGTTGGCGCCGAATTTGGTGCGCGTGAAGACCAGCACCTGGCTCCAGTTGTTGGTTTGGATCAGGTGAGCCAGCAAATCGCTTTTGCGGTTGCGCCCCACGGGCACAGCGATCTGACGGATGCGCTCCACCGTGGTGTTTTTCGGCGTGACCTGAATCACCAGGGGCGAGCGCAGCAGGCCTTGAGCCAATTGGCGGATCTCGTCGCTGAAAGTGGCCGAGAACAAGAGGCTTTGCTTTTCAGCAGGCACCAGCGCCAGCACTTTGCGCACGTCGTGGATGAAGCCCATGTCGAGCATGCGGTCGGCTTCGTCGAGCACCAGCACTTGCACCGTGCTGAGGTCGATGAGGTTTTGCTGGGCCAAGTCGAGCAGACGACCCGGTGTGGCCACCAGGATGTCCACGCCACGGCGCAAGGCTTCGACCTGGGGGTTTTGACCCACACCACCAAAGATGACAGCGGCCTTGAGTTGCAAATGCTTGCCGTAGGTTTGCACCGACTCCTCGATCTGAGCGGCGAGCTCGCGCGTGGGCGTGAGCACCAGGGCGCGGATGCCAAACACGCCAAAGCGGTTGGTGACGCTGCGACTCATGGAGAGGCGATGCAGGATGGGCAGGGTGAAGGCAGCGGTTTTGCCGGTGCCGGTTTGGGCGCCTGCCAACACATCTTGGCCAGAGAGGACTGCGGGGATGGCCTGTGCTTGCACAGGGGTGGGGGACTCGTAGCCGGATTCGCGAATGGCTTTGAGGATGGCCGGGGCCAGGTTCAGTTCTTCAAATTTCATAGATGAGCGTCTTTGTTCAGACGCGTGACGCCAATCCTTTTGGCCCAGGAGGCCACCCAGTGGAGGTCTTGGCAAGTTAGGGAGGTGAGCCCGCGGTGGCAAACAGGGTGTTTGCAAGCGGCTCCAGCTTGATTGCTGATGCTGCGGCGACTGGTGGCGGCAGATGCGGCGTATTGTGGCATGAAAATGGGGGAACCGAATCAAGACCCTTGGAGACCTCCCCATGCATGCCTGGCTTTGTGAAAACCCCGTGGGCGTTGACGCCCTCAACTGGAAAGAACTGCCCACCCCCGTGCCCAAGGCGGGCGAGGTGCTCATCGAGATCCAGGCCGCGAGCCTGAACTTTCCCGACCTGCTCATCGTGCAGAACAAGTACCAAATGAAACCCGAGTTGCCCTTTGTGCCCGGCTCCGAGTACGCGGGTGTTGTGCGCGCGGTGGGCGAGGGCGTGACCGACCTGCGCGTGGGTCAGGCCGTGGCCTGCCTCAATGGCACGGGCGGCTTTGGCACCCACACCATTGCCCCAGCCAAGCTGTGCATGCCCTTGCCCGATGGTTTTTCGGCAGTGGATGCAGCCGCCTTCATCATGATTTACGCCACCTCCTGGCATGCGCTCATGGACCGTGGGCAGCTCAAAGCCGGTGAAACCGTGCTGGTGCTGGGTGCGGCTGGTGGTGTGGGCACGGCGGCTGTGCAACTCGCCAAAGCCGCAGGTGCGCGCGTGATTGCGGCGGCGTCTTCCGACGACAAATGCGCCCTGTGCCGCGAGCAAGGCGCAGACGAGACCCTCAACTACAGCACCCACGCCCCCGATGGGAGCTTTCGCGATGAGCTCAAGCGCCTCACCAATGGCAAAGGCCCCGATGTGATCTACGACCCCGTGGGCGGCGCCTTTGCCGAGCCCGCCTTTCGCTCGATTGGCTGGCGCGGGCGCTACCTGGTGGTGGGCTTTGCCAGCGGCCCCATCCCCAGCCTGCCGTTCAACCTGGCCTTGCTCAAGGGCGCGAGCATCGTGGGCGTGTTCTGGGGCGACTATGCGCGCCGCGAACCGCAAGCCAATGCGCAGATGATGCAGACCCTGGCCGGCCTGTACTTGAAGGGCCAGATCAAACCCGTGATCGACCGCACCCTGCCCATGAGCGAGCTGAAAAAAGCCTACGAGATCATGGGGCAGCGCGCCATCAAGGGCAAATTGGTCATGGTGAACTGATGGATGCATTAGCGTTTTAAAAGTAATCCATCCTGATTCATAATCAAGACCCTTTCAACAGCAATCGCTGTTTTCGTGGTGTGTGAGTTGTCTGCCATGAGCGACCCCCACCACGGCCATGTCCCCCGATAAGGGAGGCATAGGAGTTCTTATGGCGCTGGAGACAATTCGAATCAAGAATTTCAGGTCGTTGCGTGACGCGACGTTCAATACAAAGAATTTGACGGTTTTTGTTGGATGCAATGACGAGGGGAAATCCAATTTATTACGTGCTCTAGATCTATTCTTTAACTGTGATCGCCGAAACGGATATGTATTGAATTGGGCTCGAGACTTTTGCGGCTTTGCAAAAGCATCGAGGAACAAAGCGCCACAGATTGAAATCACACTGACATTTAAATTGCCCAGTAGTTTTAAATTGGGTGAAGATGTTTTATGGAAACGTGTCTGGCGGCAAGAAAGTCGACTCGAAGATGAAATTCGACTTGTGTCAGGTGAGGAATTACCGAGCCGATCAAAGGCTTATTCATTTTTGAAGGCCATGCGATATGACTATGTCCCAGCCATTAAAGGGCCAGAATATTTTGAGCGCATTTTGTCGGCTGTGTACGACATGTTGGATGCGACCGTTCGTAAAGACATTCGAACTGCTGCTGCAGGGTTCACAACTGAAATTCAGAGACATACGCGAGGAATTTTGGCTGACTTAGAGGCTCAGTTGGGCTTAAAGTCAGAGATCGAATTGCCAACTGATTTGCGCCAACTATTTTCCGAGCTTGAATTTCGTTCAGAGATCGGTGGGAAACGCGTAGGATTATCTCAACGAGGAGATGGGATAAAGGTGAGACACATTCCCGTGATATTGCGTTGGTTGGCCGATCAAGCCAATCATCTGTCTGCACCAGGTAAGCCTCGCGCGGTAACTATTTGGGGATACGAGGAACCGGAAAATAATTTGGAGACTCGAAATTGCTTTAAGTTGGCTGATTTTTTCATTAAGAATAGCTCGTCTGTTCAAACTTTCTTAACGACCCATTCGCCAGTCTTCTATTCAGTATTTACTGGTGCACATGAGGACGTCAGAGTATTTGAGGTGCAACTTGATCCGTTGGCAGGTACTGCGTTAACGCCTCGTGCTGCCAGTGATCCCCTTGATGTTGATGCACTCCATTCGTCGATTGGCTTTCATCAGTTATTGGAGCCACATATTCGTGATTGGAAGCAACGAGTTGATCAGCTTCAGAATCGTCTAACTGAGGCCTTAGACCTGAATCATCCAACAATTTTTGTTGAAGGACCGACGGATAAGATCATCCTTGAAGCAGTTCAGAAAAGATTTTTTCCATCCCGCGGAGAGGTGCGAATAGTGTGTGCCACAAGTAATGGTGGTGGACATGCATGGGTAAAAAACAGTCTCATTGCTTGGCATCATCGTCAAGGTCCTAGGCGAGCAGTTGGCCTCTTTGATGGCGACGCCGCTGCGTTGGTGTCCCTTAATGAGTTTGCTCAAATCGTTACATCCAGGACTAAAGGATCTCATCGAGCTTTACAGCATCGATTGAACCCAGCCGGTGTTTCCCTTGATATTTCCAAAGCAGGTTTAAAAATTCCTGTTGCTATTGAAGAGGTTTGCTCCCGCGAATGTTGGGCAAAAGCGAGTGCGGAGGGCTGGCTAGAAGCTCGACCCAATCTCAATTCACTGTACAAATTTGAAGAATGTGATGTGTCCTTTAACGACTGGATAGGAAGCCGTTTGCCAGATGTTGAATTGCGCACGATTGCGACGATGCGCGTTGCAAAAAAATTCAAGGAAAAATTCGCCAAGTATGTCGCTGAAAAGATCTCTGATCCAAAATGCAAGTTTGACTTTGAGCCACTTCGCGTATTGTTGAGTTCATTGATTGACAAGGTTGCTGACCCAGAATGACCAACGCTGCTTGGCCATTGACCGCCTTGCAGGGTACTTTCCCCAAAACTCATAGCCGTGATTAAGCAACTGTTTATAGGTCGGTGGGTGTCGACATCGCGCTTGCGGCGTTGGTGGATAGAGAAGATGAAAAACTCCAAACCCTTTTCTTGACTGGCATGGTGAAAAGTAGGGAAGTGGAGTGCAGTTGCCCGGAGGCAAAAAACCGGCCAGATCAGGCATATCGCTTGGTTGTTAAAAGAGAACCATGAAGCTTTCACAGAGTCCAGGAGACGCTCATGCTTATCAAGCGAAATGCCAAAAACCAGATCACTTTGCCCAAGAGCCTAGTACAGGCTTTGGGGACATTCAAATACGTTAGTGTCGAATCCCGTGGGGGTAACTCATCCTGACACCTGTAAGTGTTGTGTTTGCTGATGCACTAAGAGTGAAACTGGCTGAGCTTGGCATCACCGGGATAGACTTGACCACCGCAATCAATTGGGCGAGAGCCCGTGGGCGATGCCCTGAGCTCAGACCCGGGCGAGCACTTTGAGGTGGTGTTGGCCAACCCGCCGTTTGGCAAGAAGAGCAGCACCGTGATTGTTGGCGAAGATGGCCGCGTGTCGAGCGAAAAAGACACCATCGAGCGCGACGATTTTTGGGCCACCACCAGCAACAAGCAGCTCAACTTTGTTCAGCACATCAAAACCATTCTCGACATTCATGGCCGTGCGGCGGTGGTGCTGCCCGACAACGTGCTGTTTGAAGGCGGCGCGGGCGAGACCATTCGTAAAAAGCTGATGCATGAGTGCGATTTGCACACGCTGCTGCGCTTGCCCACGGGCTTGTTCTATGCACAAGGCGTCAAGGCCAATGTGCTGTTCTTTGATAAAAAACCAGCCTCTGAAAAGCCCTGGACGCAAAAGCTCTGGATTTACGACCTGCGCACCAACAAGCATTTCACGCTCAAGACCAACCCCCTGCGCCGCGAAGACCTCGATGAATTTGTTCAGCTCTTCATGTCTGGCAAGCGCCACAAGCGTACCGAAACCTGGAGCCCGGCCAACCCGGATGGCCGCTGGCGTGCCTATGCCTACAGCGATCTGATCGCCCGCGACAAAACCAGCCTCGACATTTTTTGGCTCAAAGACCAAAGTCTGGCCGATGGCGACAACCTCCCGCCGCCTCAGGTCATTGCGCAGGAGATCGTGGAGGACCTGCAAGCCGCGCTGGAGCAATTCAAACTCATCGCCGAAGACATGGGCAAACCCGCGCCCTGAGCAAAGCCCATCCGGGCTGGTCTTGGGCGCTCAGGGGATAATCCGCGCTTTCCCCTCAAACAGTCAGTGACCCAGCATGGCCCAATACGTTTTCACCATGAACCGCGTCGGCAAGATCGTGCCGCCCAAGCGTCAAATCCTCAAGGACATCTCGCTGAGCTTTTTCCCCGGCGCCAAGATCGGTGTGCTGGGCCTCAACGGCTCGGGCAAATCCACCTTGCTCAAGATCATGGCTGGGGTCGACACCGAGATCGAGGGCGAAGCCACTCCCATGCCGGGCATCAAGATTGGTTACCTGCCCCAGGAGCCCCAACTCAACCCCGACGAGACCGTGCGTCAAGCCGTTGAAGGTGGCATGGGCGAAGCCAAGGCCGCGCAGGCTCGCCTCGAAGAGGTCTATGCCGCTTATGCCGAGCCCGATGCCGACTTCGATGCCCTCGCTGCCGAGCAGGCCGAGCTCGAAGCCATCATTGCCGCTGCCGGTGCGGGCGATGGCTCCGACCACCAACTCGACATCGCGGCCGATGCCCTGCGCCTGCCGCCCTGGGACGCCACCATCTCTCATCTCTCGGGTGGCGAAAAGCGCCGCGTGGCGCTGTGCCGCCTCTTGCTCTCCAAGCCCGACATGCTCTTGCTCGACGAACCCACCAACCACCTCGATGCCGAATCGGTGGAGTGGCTGGAGCAATTCCTCCAACGCTTCCCAGGCACGGTGGTGGCCATCACCCACGACCGCTACTTCCTCGACAACGCCGCCGAGTGGATCCTGGAACTCGACCGGGGTCACGGCATCCCCTGGAAGGGCAACTACTCCACCTGGCTGGAACAAAAAGAAGCCCGCTTGCAGCAGGAACAAAAGGGCGAGGAAGCCCGCGCCAAGGCCTTGAAGAAAGAACTCGAATGGGCGCGCCAAAACCCCAAGGGGCGTCAAGCCAAGAGCAAAGCACGCCTGGCCCGCTTCGAGGAATTGAGCGACTTCGAATACCAAAAGCGCAACGAGACGCAGGAGATCTTCATCCCCGTGGCCGAGCGCCTGGGCAACGAGGTCATCGAATTCAAGGGCGTGTCCAAGAGCTATGGCGAACGCCTGCTCATCGACAACCTGAGCTTCAAGGTGCCAGCCGGCGCCATCGTGGGCATCATTGGCCCCAACGGCGCGGGCAAGTCCACGCTGTTTCGCATGATTGCCGGGCGCGAGCAGCCCGACACGGGCGAGGTGGTGATTGGCAAGACGGTGGACATGGCCTTTGTCGATCAGACCCGCGACGACTTGGCCAACGACAAAACCGTGTGGGAAGACGTCTCGGGCGGTCTGGACATCCTCACTGTGGGCAAGTTCCAGATGCCCAGCCGCGCCTATTGCGGGCGCTTCAACTTCAACGGCGGCGACCAGCAAAAGCGCGTGGGCACGCTATCGGGCGGTGAGCGCGGTCGATTGCACCTGGCCAAGACCCTCATCAAGGGCGGCAACGTGCTCTTGCTGGACGAACCCTCCAACGACTTGGACGTGGAAACCTTGCGCGCCCTCGAAGACGCCTTGCTGGAATTTGCGGGCAGTGTGCTGGTCATCAGCCACGACCGTTGGTTCCTCGACCGCATTGCCACCCACATCCTCGCGTGCGAAGGCGATTCGCAATGGGTCTTCTTCGACGGCAACTATCAGGAATACGAAGCCGACAAGAAAAAACGCCTGGGTGAAGAGGGCGCCAAGCCCAAGCGCGTGCGCTTCAAAGCGCTCAAGTGAGGCCGCGCTCGGTGGCCGATGGCCACCAGCGTGTGCCCAGGCGCAGACTTTGCGCCGACATCACCGCGTCCACCACCGCCAGCGACAAGGCCTGAGCCGCCATCGCGCCCAGTCGCACCACATCGGGCTCGGTGTGCAGGCTGCCCGTTGAAAACGCAAACACCGCATCACCATCAAAGGCGGTGTGAACGGGCTTGATGCTTTGCGCGAGGCCGTTGTGCGCGGCCATGGCCAGGCGATGGGCTTGTTGCTTGTTCAGACGCTGATTGGTGGCGACCACCCCCAAGGTGGTGTTGCCGCCCAGCCAAGCATGGTGGGGGCTGTGGTCGCCCGCAAGTGCCTGCCACATGTCCACCAGCGTGAGCGAGTCGGGTGCGGTGCGCGCACCTGCAAGGCATTGGTGGGTGAGGGGATGCCACACATCGCCCACGGCATTCACCACGGCCCAGGCCAGCATGCGCAACTCGCCCATGCGCAATTCGCATTGGCCAAAGCCGCCGCGCATGGCCTGATCGGGTCCGCGCAGCTTACCCACCGTGGCGCCTGCGCCTGCGCCCCAGTTGCCCGAGGGCACGCCGTGAGGCGTTGCGCTCGCGCAGGCGGCGCGCCCCAGGGCGGCGTCGGGCAGGTGCTGGGCATCGCCCACGGTCAAATCAAATATCACGGCTGAAGGCACGATGGGCACGCGGGCAGGCCCCACCGCCACGCCCCGGCCTTGCTCGGCCAGCCAGTGCATCACACCCGAGGCGGCGTCCAGCCCAAAGGCGCTGCCGCCGCTCAGGCACAGGCCGTGGACTTCGCTCACGGTGTTGTCGGGGTGCAAGACATCGGTCTCGCGTGTGCCAGGTGCTGCGCCGCGCACCTCCACCGAGCCCACGGTGCCTTGCGGCCACAGCCACACTGTGCAGCCTGTGGGGCGGTGCGCGTGCGTGGCGTGCCCGATGTGCAGGCCGGGCAAGGCAATGGGGGTGCGGGGCGCTTGTGTCATGGGCAGGGCGAAGGGCATCTGAAGGCTGAAAAGACCTTACCACAGGGGGCAAGACCCGGTTGCCGTAGCGACAGGCATGGGGTGGTTACCAATGCACAAGCCCTGGGCTGGCCGCTAGGCTTGGGTCATGACTGCTCCACACTTTCAAGCGCATTACGCGCATTGGCCTCGGCGTTTGCCGCATCGCATCGAACCCGCCCAAACCGCTTTGCCGCACAACCTGATGGTGAGTGCACAACGCTATGGCGCCAAAACAGCCCTGGCTTTTTTGGGTGCTGAGTTCAGCTACGACATGGTGCTCGACAAGGTCGAACGCGCGGCCACCTGGTTGCAGTCGGTGGGGGTGGCCAAAGGCGACCGCGTCATCTTGTGTATGCAAAACTGCCCGCAGCTGGTCATCGCCCACTTTGCTGTGATGCGCGCCAACGCGGTGGTGGTGCCAGTCAACCCCATGAACAAAGCGATGGAACTGGCGCACTACATCACCGATGCACAAGCGCGTGTGGTGTTCACCACCTCCGACCTCGTGCTCGAGTGGGACAAGGCCAATGCCAGCGTCCCTGCCGATGAACGCCTCGCGCATGTGATCAGCACCCACTTCACCGATGTGTTCGAGCCGCAAAGCACCGGCCCCCATGCCTTGCCCGAGGCCTGGCAGAGCTGGATCACTGCGCGACCCGATGTGCGTGTCTCACCAGGTCTGGCCTTGCATCAATGGACGGCGGTGTGGACGCACGAGCGCGCGCCCGGGCCATTGCTGGTTCGGTCCACCGATTTGGCGGTGCTGCCCTACACCAGTGGCACGACCGGGTTTCCCAAAGGCTGCATGCATTTGCACCGCAGCCTCATGCACAACAGCCAGGCCACCACCTATTGGGGCAATGGCACTCACCAAAGTGTGGCGCTCTCGGCAGTGCCCATGTTCCACATCACCGGCATGGTGTCGGTCATGCATTCGACCATCTACATGGGCGGCACGCTGGTCATCATGCCTCGCTGGGATAGGGATTTGGCCGCGCGGCTGATTGAGCACCACCGCATCACCCACTGGACCAACATCCCCACCATGGTCATTGACTTGTTGGCTAGCCCGCGATTTGCGCAATACAAACTCGACAGCCTGGTCTACATAGGCGGCGGTGGGGCGGCCATGCCGCAGGCCATTGCGCAACGCTTGCTGGACATGTATGGGCTGGTCTATGCCGAGGGCTATGGCCTCACCGAGACGGCTGCACCTTCGCACTCCAACCCCACGGATGCGGCCAAGCAGCAATGCCTGGGCATGCCGTTCCTGAGCGCACAGTGCCGCGTGGTCAACCCGCAGACCCTGGAGCCGCTGGGCGTTGGAGAAGTGGGCGAAATCCTCATCCATGGCCCCATGGTCTTCGAGGGCTATTGGCGCAACCCCGAGGCCACAGCAGCGGCCTTTGTGGAAGTGGACGGCTTGCGGTTTTTCCGCTCGGGTGACATGGGGCGCATCGATGAAGACGGCTACTACTTCATCACCGACCGCCTCAAGCGCATGATCAACGCCTCGGGCTTCAAGGTCTGGCCTGCGGAAGTCGAGGCCTTGCTGTTTCGGCACCCCGCCATACAAGAGGCCTGCATCATCGCGGCGCGCGATGCCTATCGCGGCGAGACCGTCAAGGCCGTGGTCGTGCTTCGCAGCGACCACGAGGGCAAGGTGAGCGAGCAAGACATCATCGATTGGAGCCGCGCCAACATGGCGGTCTACAAAGCCCCCACCCAAGTCGCCTTTGTGCAATCCCTGCCCAAAAGCGGCAGCGGCAAAGTCATGTGGCGCCACCTCCAGGAAGCTGAATAAATGGGGTCAGATTACATTTATTGCTTCCCCAATCATGGTTTAAAAAATAATGTCATCTGACCCCATTTTTTCTGCGCTGGATCAGTCGGTGGCGGTGGCGGGTCTGTCGCATGACGAGTGCATTCGCCGCACGGTGGCCTTGGCCGAGCATTGCGAGGCGTTGGGTTATCGGCGCTTTTGGGTGAGTGAACACCACAGCCACCCCAGCATCGTGGGCTCGGCGCCTGAAATCCTCATGGCGGCGATTGCCATGAAAACCCAGCGCATCCGCATTGGCAGTGCCGGGGTGATGCTGCCGCACTATGCGCCGCTCAAGGTGGCCGAACAATTCCGTGTG
>RGCL01000008.1 GCA_009919175.1 Betaproteobacteria bacterium | reverse complement strand
AAACGAGACATCCCGAACTGCGGTGTAGCGCTGTTCGGGATTGTCACGCGAGGCAAAGGTGCAGGTGACCCCGGAGAACTCGACCGCGCAGGTCATGACGATTGGCCCCTACTGCTTGGGGGCCCGGCTCACAAACTCGTTGGTATAGGTGCGTTTCAGATCGATGGATTTCGCATCAAGCTTGGGGTCGTAGGCGGCAATCGCCTTGAGTGCCGTCTGCACCCCCGAGTCGGAAATCACCCCATCGGGCGAGATGGCCTCGCGGACATTGGTGAAGGTCTGCTTATAGAGCTCAGGGTCGCCAAGATGAAAACTTGCGGGCACGCTCTTTAACACTTCTTCGGGGCTTGCCTTCGCAATCCAGCGGTTGGCCTTCACGATGGCGTTAGTGAGTGCCTGGGTGGCCTTGGGGTATTTCTTCATCTCGGCGGCAAACGCCTTGTGCGGGAAGGGATAGAGCTGCTCGACGCGCAGGATGGCCACGTCATCAGCGCCCTTTTCCTCGCGCTTTTTCATCAGGTCAAAGTAGACCTTGCCCGAGCAAGCGATCACGCGCTTGACCTTGTCGGCCTTGATGTCACGGGTTTCACCGATCACCGTCTGGAAACCGCCCTTGGTGAACTCGGACAAGGGGCTGGTCGCATCCTTGTTGCGCAGCAAGGACTTGGGCGTAAAGATGACCAGGGGCTTGCGCAGGTCGCGCACCATTTGGCGGCGCAGCACATGGAAGATCTGGCTGGCGGTGGTGGGCTGCACGATTTGCATGTTGGTGTCAGCGGCCAACTGCATGAAGCGCTCCACGCGGGCTGAGCTGTGCTCGGGACCCTGACCCTCGTAGCCATGGGGCAGCATGAGCGTGATGCCGTTGACGCGGCCCCACTTGACCTCACCCGAGGCAATGAACTGGTCGATCACCACCTGCGCGCCGTTGGCAAAGTCTCCAAACTGGGCTTCCCAGACCACCAGGGTGTTGGGGTCGTTAGAGGCGTAGCCGTATTCGTAGGCCAGCACCGCTTCCTCGGAGAGGATGGAGTCAATGACCACAAACGGTGCCTGGTTCTCGGCCACGTGCTGCAGGGGGATGTAGGTGCCCTCGTCCCACTTCTCGCGGTTTTGGTCGTGAATCACGGCGTGACGGTGGGTGAAGGTGCCGCGACCGCAGTCCTCACCCGAGAGGCGCACCGGATAGCCGCTGGCCACCAGCGAGGCAAAGGCCATGTGTTCGCCCATGCCCCAGTCCACGTTGACATCGCCACGACCCATGGCAGCGCGGTCGTCATAGACCTTCTTGACCAACTGGTGCGGGGTCACATTGGCGGGCAAGGTGGTGATCTTCTCGGCCAAGCGCTTCCACTCGCTGAGCGGGATGGCGGTGTCGGAGGCATCGGTCCATTTCTTGCCCAGGAAGGGTGACCAGTCCACCGCGTACTTGCTCTTGAAGTTGGTGATGACCGGGTCACTGGTGTGCTTGCCCGCGTCCATGGCGGCGCGGTAGGCCTTGACCATGTCCTCACCCAGGCTTTCACCCAGGCCCTGAGCCGAGAGCTTATCGGCGTAGAGGCGGCGGGTGCCAGGGTGAGAGCTGATCTTCTTGTACATCAGCGGCTGAGTGAGGCTGGGGGTGTCTTGCTCGTTGTGGCCAAGCTTGCGGAAACAGGTGATGTCCACCACCACATCGGCGCTGAACTGCATGCGGTATTCCAGGGCCAACTGGGTGGCAAGCACCACGGCCTCGGGATCGTCGCCATTGACGTGCAACACCGGGGCTTCGACCATCTTGAAGATGTCGGTACAAAACGCGGTGGAGCGCAGGTCGCGCGGATCCGAGGTGGTGAAACCGATCTGGTTGTTGATGATGATGTGGACCGTGCCACCCGTGGTGTAACCACGGGTTTGCGCCAGACACAGGGTTTCCTGGTTGACGCCCTGCCCGCCCACAGCCGCATCGCCATGCACCAGCACCGGCAGGACCTGGCTGCCTTTGGCATCGCCACGGCGGTCCATGCGGGCACGCACCGAGCCTTCGACCACGGGGTTGACGATTTCAAGGTGAGAGGGGTTGAAGGCCAAGGAGAGGTGAACCGGACCGCCAGGGGTGGCCACATCGGAGCTGAAACCCTGGTGGTATTTCACGTCGCCAGCGGGCAGCTCTTCGGGTGCGGTGTGGTCAAACTCGGCAAACAGCATGCCGGGCAGCTTGCCCAGGGTGTTGACCAACACGTTGAGGCGGCCACGGTGCGCCATGCCAATCACGATTTCCTGCACGCCTTGCTCGCCTGCGCGCTGGATGAGTTCGTCCATGGAGGCAATGAAGCTCTCGCCGCCTTCGAGGGAGAAGCGCTTCTGACCGACGTACTTGGTGTGCAAGTAACGCTCAAGGCCTTCTGCCGCTGTGAGTCGTTCAAGGATGTGCTTTTTCTTTTCGACGCTGAAATTGGGTTTGCTGCGGATGCTCTCGAGCTTTTGCTGCCACCAGCGCTTTTGCACCATGTCGGTGGTGTACATGAACTCCGCACCGACCGTGCCGCAATAAGTTTCTCTGAGCGCATTGAGGATCTCGCGCAGGCTCATGCGGTCTTTGCCGAAGAAGGTGTTGGAGGTGTCAAACACCGTTTCGTGATCGGCATCGGTGAAGCCGTAGAACGAGGGCTCCAGCTCGGGGATGTTGGGTCGCTCGGTGCGCTTCAAGGGATCCAGATCAGCCCAACGTGCACCCACATTGCGGTAAGCAGCAATGAGCTGTTGCACGGCGGTGCGCTTGCGGCCCATTTCGACATCGGCACTGGCCATGACCACACGGGTGCCGCCTTGCTTGGCGCGGTCGGCAAAGGCATTGATCACAGGGAGGTGGGGGACGTCTTTGGCGTTGGAGCCGTCGACTGCGGGGACATGCTGGAGGGCGTCAAAGTAATCACGCCAGTTGTCGGGGACGCTGCCTGGATTGGCCAGGTAGTTTTCGTACATCTCCTCGACGTAAGGGCCATTGCCCCCAAAGAGATGGGTGTTGGCCGAATAGGCCGCGTAGACGGATTTGGTCTCGCTCATTGACTCGCTACCTCCGTTCTCCTGAAGAGAACATTAGTTGGTTGAAACTACCTTCCGCGTCACGGCTGAACCGGTTGGCGGATGCGACAGTGGCTGGGAAGGGCCGAATGTGTGGGCGGATTGTGCCATGCACTGACCCGCCTCAAACTTACAAAACTCAGGTTTTGAGCAAATCGACGATTTGCTGCAAGGCCGACGGGTCGTCGATGGTGGTGAGGTCACCGGGGTCGCGCCCTTCGCACACCGCCTGGATGGCACGGCGCAAGACCTTGCCCGAGCGGGTTTTGGGCAACAGGGTGACAAACCGCACACGCGCCGGTCGGGCCACAGCGCCCAGTTGGCTGTCCACCACCTTCATGATGTCGCCCTCGAGTTTGAGCGCGGCCTCGGGCGAATCGACTTTGCTGGGGTCTTTGAGCACGGCAAAGCCCACAGCCACCTGGCCTTTGAGCTGGTCGGCCACGCCCACCACGGCCACCTCGGCCACATTGGGGTGGCTGGAGATGCTCTCCTCGATCTCGCGCGTGCCCAGGCGGTGTCCGGCCACGTTGATCACATCGTCGGTGCGACCCAGGATGTAGAAATAGCCGTCCTTGTCTTTCACGCCCCAGTCGAAGGTGGAGTACATCTGCTTGCCGGGGATGCTGGTCCAGTAGGTTTTGACGTAGCGATCGTCATCCCCCCACACGGTTTGCAGGCAGCCCGGGGGTAACGGCCCTTCAACCGCAATCACGCCCTTTTGGTCGGTTGCCGGGCGAGCCGTACTTGGTGGGGGCTGCTTCGATGCCATTGCAAATGGCCATGATGGGCCAACCGGTCTCGGTCTGCCAGTAGTTGTCAATGATGGGCTTGCTGATGGCACCGCCAATCCAGGAGGCGGTGGGTTCGTCCAGCGGCTCGCCCGCCAGGAACAAGGCCTTGAGGCTGGACAAATCGTATCGAGTGAGGAAGGCCGGATCCTGCTTTTTGAGGACCCGTGCCGCTGTGGGCGCTGAAAACATCACGCTGACTTTGTATTTCTCGACCAGGCTCCACCAGATGCCCGCATCCGGGCGCGTGGGCAGGCCTTCGTACATGATGGTGGCCATGCCATTGATCAGGGGTCCGTAGATGATGTAGCTGTGACCCACCACCCAGCCGATGTCCGAGGTGGAGAAATAGGTTTCGCCCGGATTGGCCATGTAAATGTGGCGCATGGAGGCCGCCAAGGACACGGCGTAACCAGCCGTGTCGCGCTGCACACCCTTGGGCTTGCCCGTGGTGCCCGAGGTGTAGAGGATGTAGCTGGGGTGGTCACTGTCGACCCAGACACAAGGCACTTGCGCATCCATCACCTTGGCGCGCTCGGCGGCATAGTCCACATCGCGGCCAGCAACAGGCAGCAAATCGGCCAGCCCCCGGTTGACCATGATGACCTTGGCCGGCTTGTGCTGCGCAAGGGAGATGGCCTCGTCGAGCAGGTGTTTGTAGGGCACGGCCTTGCCGCCGCGCATGCCCGCGTCGGCGCTCACGATGGCCTTGGGCTGGGCGTCATCAATGCGGCTGGCCAGCGAGTGGCTGGCAAATCCGCCAAAGACCACGGAGTGAATGGCTCCAATGCGAACGCAGGCCAGCATGGCAAAACAGGCCTCGGCAATCATGGGCATGTAGATGAGCACACGGTCACCCTGCTTGACCCCTTGCGCCTGAAGGACGGCGGCCATGCGCTGGACCTCGGTGTGCAGCTCGCGAAAGCTGTAGGTTTTCTCGGTGTTCGTCTCGGTGGAAACAAAGATCAGGGCGTTTTGATCGGCGCGGTCCTTGAGGTGACGGTCCACCGCGTTGTGACACAGGTTGGTCTGCCCGCCTTTGAACCAGGTGGCAAAGGGCGGCTTGCTGTGGTCACACACCTGGTCAAAGGGCTTGTGCCAATCGATGAGCGCGGCCTGTTCGGTCCAAAAGGCATCGCGATCGGTGATGGAGCGCTTGTAAAAATCAGCGTAGCTGCCCATGTCTGGTCTCCTGCGGGGTGAATGTCCGTGCCGATGCGCCACATCGCTGGGGTGGCCCATCTCTCAAAATTCATAATTATGGACAGGGGTCTTGCGTCATCCTGACTCGCCCCAGCCAAGTGCCAAGTCAGACCAACGGGATGGGCGCGGATCAGCGGATCAGGGCTTGAACGGCTTTGAATTCAGGGTGATCGGCCGTGCCCAGCCACTCGAACAAGACCATCTCGGTGCTCACCAGCTCAGCACCCGCCGAGGCCAGACGGTCATAGGCCGCATCGCGGTTGCGTTCGGTTCGGGAAGCACAGGCATCGGTGACCAGCCACACGCCCCACTGCTCCTGCTCGAGCAGGTCCAGCGCCGTTTGCAGCACGCACACATGGGCTTCGCAGCCCGAAATGACCACCATGGGGCGGCTGGGTTCTGCTTCACCTTGCTGGGCGCGCAAGTGGCGCGGCAGGCTGCGAGCATTGCCCGCTGGGCGCGGCATGAGGCAGGACTGCAATTGCGGGCTGGCGGCGCTGAAACGCATCTTGGCCAGGGTCTGCTGGCAACGACCACGCAGATCGGGCACCAATTCGCCAAGCTTGCTGGGGTTTTGCTCGGTCCCCCAGACGGGCACCTGCAGGCGTTGTGCGGCCGTGGCCAGGCGAATGGCATTGGCCAGCGCCGCTTGCCCATCGTGCAAGGCAGCGATCAAACGGGGTTGCCAATCCACAAGCAACAACTGGCTGAGTTCAGCTTGAATCATCATGTTTTCACCACCCAACGGCCTTGTACTTGCCCTGCCATGAGGGCGTGAGCCTTGTCGATGGCCTGATCCAGGCCAATGGTCTGGGTCATGCTGGGCAACAAGGACAGGTTGAATTCTCGTGCAAGGCGATCCCAGGCCACTTGGCGGCGCGCGAGCGGGGCCATGACCGAATCCACGCCAATGAGCTTGACCCCGCGCAGGATGAAGGGCATGACCGAGGTGGGCAAGTCCATGCCCTGCGCCAAACCGCAGGCCGCGACCACGCCGCCATAGCGGGTCTGTGCCAGGGCATTGGCCAGGGTGTGCGAACCCAGGGCATCAACCACCCCAGCCCAGCGTTCCTTTTGCAGGGGCTTGCCCGGCTCGGACAAGGCGGCACGGTCCATCACCTCGTGCGCACCCAGCGAGCTCAGGTAAGACCGCGATTCGGGCTTGCCCGTGAGCGCCACCACCCGATAGCCCAGGCCACTGAGCAAGGCCACCGCCACACTGCCCACGCCACCCGTTGCGCCGGTGACCAGGACTTCACCATCACCGGGTTGCAGCCCCTGGTCCTGCAAGGCCATCACACACAGCATGGCGGTGTAACCGGCTGTTCCAAAGGCCATGGCCTGCCAGGCATCGAGCTGGGCGGGGCGGCGAATCAGCCATTCGGCCTTGAGGCTGGCTTGCTCAGCCAGACAACCCCAATGCGTTTCGCCCACGCCCCAGCCATTGAGGATGAAGGCGTCGCCGGGCTTCCAGTCGGGGTGGGTGGAGGACAGGACTTCGCCAGAGCCATCGATGCCCGCGACCATGGGCCACTGCCTCACCACCGGGCTTTTGTTGGTGATGGCCAATCCATCTTTGAAGTTGAGGGTGGAATGCGTCACCCTCACCCGCACGTCGGCCTTGGGCAACTGGTCTTCATTCACCTCGGTCACCGCCGCAGTGAATTCGGGGTTTTTACTGAGTAACAAGGCTTTCATACGAAATTCCTTTTCAATTTGGATGCCATGGCGGCATTGTCCCTGCAAAGGGACACTATGATGCGCCCCCATGAAGCGATTGTTGCTCACCGTGATGCTCTGTTCTGGTGCCTGCTGGGCTCAACCCACGGCACCGGCCTTTGCCCCTGCGCCCTCGATCTGGTCGCAGAGCATGGAGGTCATGACCGGTGTGTCGCGCAAGTGGGTGGATCAGGCCAATGACCTGATCTCGGACGCCATGGGTTACCTGGGCACGCCCTACCGCAAGGGCGGCACCACCGACAAGGGCTTTGATTGCAGTGGCTTTGTGCAAACCGTCTATGCCAATACCCTGGGCCTGATCCTGCCGCGCAGCGCACTTGAACAGGCCAAGGCCACCGACCCCATCGAGGCCACGGAGTTGCAACCCGGTGACCTGGTGTTTTTCAACACCATGCGACGCGCCTACAGCCATGTGGGCATCTACCTGGGCAATGACCAGTTCATCCACTCGCCTCGCCCCGGCAAACAGGTGCGGGTGGAAAACATGAGCGACAGCTATTGGGCCAAGCGCTTCAATGGCGCTCGCCGTGTGCACAGCGATTCAGCCGACCCCCGGCCTCAACGCCCATAAATCGACCCAAACAAGTGCCAGCGCTGGCCGTCAAAGCGTTGCAATTGCATGGCCTGAATCGGTGCGTAATCCTGCTCTGAGGTGTTGACCGTGATGCCAGGCAAAAGCATGGGCAGTTTGAGGTCCCGCAGGTTGGCGGCCTGACGCATCACATTGGCCCGACTCAAGTCGGATCCCGCCTGCCGCAGGACCTGCTCCAGCGTCTGGGCATTGCAGTAACCCGCCACATAAAAGACGTCGTTGACATCGGCCTGGGGCATGTAGCGGGCCATGAACTCGCGATAGGCCTTGAGCTCAGGCGTGCCCTGCCACCGCGGATCACTGGGGTCCTTGTAATACGCCGCCGAGATCAGGCCTTTGGACAGGTCCAGACCGGCCACTTCCAGCACCGACTTGATGGAGTTGGCAGTGACATTGAGGTAGTGCACAGGCCGCCAGGACATTTCTGCCAGGCGGCGGATGGCCTGGGCTGCAAATTTGGGGGCGGCAAAGTTGACCAGCACATCCGCGCCTGAGGTCTTGAGCGCGATGAGTTGCGAATCCACCGTGGCATCGGTGACTTCGTAGCTGGCCATGGCCACGATGCGGCTGGCTTGCGCACCCAGTCCATCGCGCAAACCGTTGAGGTAATCCTTGCCAAAGTCATCGTTCTGGTAGAGCACGGCCACCTTGGCCTGAGGCTGCTCGCTCAGGATGGCTTTGGCATAAATGCGCCCCTCGCTGAGGTAACTGGGCGACCACCCCATGGTCCAGGGGAATTGCTGGGGGTTGTTCCAGCGTGAAGCCCCAGACTGGACAAACAACTGGGGCACCTTGCGTTCATTGAGGTAGGCCTGCACAGCCATGTTGGTGGCGGTGCCCAAAGCGCCAAACATCAACAGCACCCGATCCTGCTCGACCAGGCGGCGCGTGGCCTCTACGGTTTTGGAGGGCGAGTAGCCATCGTCCAGCGATAAAAACTCAATGGGGCGACCCTGGATCCCGCCTTGCTCGTTGAGCATGCGGAAATAGGCCGTCATGGCCTTGCCGGCAGCACCCCAGGCCGCAGCGGGACCTGAATAAGGATTGGTGTTGCCGATGCGTATGGCTTCGGTGGCAGCCCTGGCCAAACCACAGAGGCCCAAACCCAAACCCATGCCCACCAGAGGCAAGGCCGTTGTCAGAAATCGTCGACGCGGATGGTGCAGCACGCTGGCCCTCGCTTGAATGAATCTGGAGCACGCCTCCAGGACAGAACGGGGCGGATGTTAACCAAACCGGGGCATTGAACCAGGGCCTGCGCGCCGCGCGACTGATGCTGCCCAGGTCGACCACGCGAACAAACATGCGAAGCTGCTTGAGTTCCATGGCCATGGGGCAATCATTCGGTGCGGGGGGTTTTGATCAAGGCTCGCACGGGACCCGCCTGAGCTGGTCGAGCGGCCTGAACACCGTCGAGCAAATGCGCCATGTGGGCAAAGTCCCTCTCCATGTCGCCGGTGGGCTCAAAGAAGTGGGTCAGATCCAGGCATTTGCTTTTCCAGTCAAAGCGGGCAACGCCCACGGGCACCTTGGCGCCCAAAGCCACTTGATAAAAACCGGTGCGCCAGCCTGGGGTGAGGCTGCGCGTGCCCTCGGGCGCGACCGCCAGCCACAGCACCTCGTCACGTTCACGGCTGGATGCGATGCGCTCAATGGTGTCGCCCACCAGGCCGTTGGAAGATTGGCGATAGACCGGGATGCCCCCCAACCAGCGCATCCATGGCCCCAGCAAAGGCACCCGGAACAAGGTGTCCTTGGCCCAGAAATGGGCCTCGATGCCCATCGCCCATTTGAGCAAAATGCCAATCACAAAGTCCCAGTTGCTGGTGTGCGGATACACCACCACCACGCCTTGCCGGGTTGGCAAGCCATCAAAGCGATAAGACCACCCCAGCCAGCGCAACACGGTTTGAGCAATGCGAGAGCCTTTGAATTGAACAGGTAAAGCCATAAGAAGGTTTCTGGAAACGATGAATGACCCGAACGGGGCGCATGATCCCATAAAGTAGGCTGCCCGCCAGCCCCTGCCGGGTTTGACCTGTCACCCCCTCAACACCTGCCCACCATGAACTACATCCCTCTGATTGAAACCACCCGTGGACAAACCCCTGAATGCTGGCACTTGGGCAGCCTGGCGGTGGTCAATGCGCGCGGCCAGTTGGTGGCGCAAGCGGGGGACCCGCACCTGCTCACCTTCACCCGATCCACCCTCAAGGCCTTGCAGGCGCTGCCCTTGATGACCAGCGGTGCGGCGCAGGCGCTGGGCTTTGACGCACGGGACCTGGCCATGGTGTGCGCCAGCCACAACGGCGAGGACATGCACGTGCAGCAAGTGCAGTCCATGCTGGACAAGGCTGGGCTGAGCTACCAGCGCCTGGCGTGCGGATGCCACCTGCCCTTGCGCTACGTCTACACCAGCGCCCTGCCGCCCGCCAACCTGCACTACGACGAGCGCCACAACAATTGCAGCGGCAAACACGCCGGCTTTCTGGCTGCATGTGTGCACCAAGGCTGGCGCACCGAGGACTACATCGCGCCAGACCATCCCTTGCAGCAAGGCATCCGCCAGGCCGTGGCACAGGCCTGTCACATGGACGAGCACGCCATGCCCATGGGGCTGGACGGCTGTTCAGCGCCCAATTACGCCATGCCCTTGTCCAAACTGGCGCTGGGCTATGCGCGATTGGCCAGCGGCGAGCGCGATGCCCAGTTTGGTGAGGCCTTTGGCTTGCTCGCCTCGGCCATGACCCAGCATCCAGAGCTGGTCTCGGGCACAGACCGAAACGACGCCGACTTCATGCGCATCGGCCAAGGGGACTGGGTCACCAAGGTGGGCGCGGACGGCGTTCAGGTGGTGGCCAGCAAAAGCCGGGGTGAGGCCTTGGCCATCAAAATCATCGACGGCAACAAGCCCGCCCTGTTCGCCGCCACGGTGGCCGCCCTGGACCAACTCGGCTGGTCAAGCCCGGCTCAACGCCAAGCCCTGGCACCCTGGGCAGCCACTGACCTCATCAACGCCAGGGGTTGGGTGGTGGGGCATCGACGCCCCGTGTTCACGCTCACACGCTGAGTGCCTGCGGGCGTTGCTCATACACCTGCTCCAACGCCTGCGCCAGCAGGCTCAGGCCCAATTCGATTTCTTGCAAGTTGCTGTTGAGCCGGGGCATGAATCGCAAGCAATGGGGCCTGGCCGCATTGACCAGCAAGCCCACCTCCTGGGCTGCGGCCACCACGCTCGCAGCCTGATCCGATCCCAGCTCCAAAGCCAACAGCAAGCCCTCGCCGCGCACTTCACCCAAGCCCCAGGTGGTGGACAAGGCCTCCAGGCCTTGCCTGAGCGCTTGGCCGCAGGCACGCACATTGGCCAACAAGCTGGGCTGGCTGAGTTCCTCAAACACCGCCAAGGCCACCGCACACATCAAGGGGTTGCCCGCGTAGGTACCGCCATGGTCTCCATGCTCGAACACACTGCAATGCGCCTTGGCCAACACCGCCGAGATGGGCACGCCACCACCCAAGCCTTTGCCCAGGGTCATGATGTCCGGTGTGATGCCCCAATGCTCATGACCAAACAAAGTCCCCAAACGGCCGCAGCCGGTCTGCACTTCGTCAAAGATGAGCAACAAGCCCTGCTCGTCGCACAAGGCGCGCAACGCCCTCAGAAAGCTGGCCGAAGCAGGTCTCACCCCCGCCTCGCCCTGAATCGGCTCGAGCATCACCGCCACCGTCTGGTCTGAGAGCACCGCCAACACCGAAGCCATGTCGTTGAGCTTGGCCTTGGGAAAGCCAGGCATGTTGGGCGGGAATAAGGCCTCCCAGCCCGGTTTGCCACTCGCAGCCATGGTGGCGAAATTGCGGCCATGAAAGGCATTGTCAAAGGTGATGACCTCATGCGCCCCCGCCCGACGGGCTCGCCCCGGTGCAGATGCGCTTGTCGCCCGCGCCTGCCGTCCCCATTTGCGTGCCAGCTTGATCGCCGTCTCATTGGCCTCTGCCCCCGTGCTGCCAAAAAAGACCTGATCCATGCCACTGGCCTCACACAGGCGCTGGGCCAAGTCCAGTGCAGGCAGGTTGTGAAACGCCGGGCTGGGCGTGAGCAAGCGGGTGGACTGCTCAGCCAAGGCTTGCGTGATCACCGCTGGGCAGTGGCCCAGGGCATTCACCGCCCAGCCTTGCAACCAGTCCAAGTGGCGACGGCCGGCCTGATCCCACAGCCAGGCACCTTCGCCACGCACAAAGGCGTGCTGGGGGCGCGGGTTGATCGACATGAGATGACGAGATGACGTCAAGGGGTTGCTGGGCTGGGACATGGTGGCTCCTTTCAAAAGCACGGGGACGAAAAAAAGGCCACGGGGGTGAGCCGTGGCCTGGTGGGGAATCGAATCGGGGGTCAGCTTGGGATCAGGTTCCTCTCACACGCGGCGCACGGCAAGGCGCGACGGGCTCGTGCAGCTCGTGCAGCTCGTGCGATGGCGTTGAAGGAATGGATCGAAGACATGGGCGAATGGTAATCGATTTTGAAAGTGGCTTGATGGCGGTCGATTGCAGTGAAGAGGCCCGTGCATTTTTTTGTTTGCACGACCATGAATCCATAAGTCATCAATCTCGAATTTACTTGGTTTGAATTCAATTCACTAATGGCGGTTCATTTTTTCAACCAAGGAACTGCCATGAACAAGTTTGCATTCATCGTCCATCCCCTGGACATTCGTCGGGACATCGCCAAGAAATTCCCCATTGCTCGCTACATGCCTGAATCGCTGGTGTCAGCAGCCATGCGTCATGTCCCGCCCATGGTGGTGGCGCACCTCACGGGCATTCGCTCCATCACCGGTGTGGAAACAGAGGGCTGGTTCATCGCATGCCCGCTGTCTCCCCAGCAGCTGCTCACGCTGCCGGTCGATGAGGTGTACGGTCGACTGATTCAGTGTGGGAACCTGGCCCAAAGTCTGGGGGCTGGCATCGTGGGGCTGGGCGCATTGACCTCGGTGGTCGGTGATGGTGGCATCACCATCCAGCGTGCCCTGGACATTGCCGTCACCACCGGCAACTCCTACACCGTGGCCACTGCAGTGGAAGGCGCTCGGCGCGAGGTGGAATTGATGGGCATGTCTCTGTCAAAAGCTCATGTGGCGATTGTGGGCGCAGCGGGCAGCATTGGCCGAACCTGCGCCACCTTGTTGGAGCGGGAGGCCGCGCGCCTCACCCTCATTGGGCGCAATGTGAACAAGCTCATGCCGGTGGCTCAAGCCCTCCAGCATCAAGGCCACGCCGAAGTCACGGTGACGGACAACATCGACCAGGGGCTGCAATCGGCTGATGTGGTGGTGACCGTGACCTCAGCCGTGGATGCTGTCATCCACCCCCAACACCTCAAGCGAGGTGCCGTGGTGTGCGATGTAGCTCGCCCAAGGGATGTGTCGGTCCGTGTGGCCCAGGAGCGCAATGACGTGCTGATCATGGAGGGCGGCGTGGTGGCTGTGCCTGGTGAGATGCGGATTTGCAAAACCAATGGCAACGGGACGGTCGACAAGCCCCAGCCCTTTAGCTTTGGGTTTCCCCCCGGGACAGCCTATGCCTGCATGTCTGAAACCATGATGCTGGCCTTGGACAACCGTTTCGAGCCTTTTACGCTGGGCAAGGAGGTGAGCGTCGCTCAGGCAGAAGAAACCGCACGCATGGCCCGCAAACATGGCTTCAGGCTTGCTGGATTTCGATCGTTTGAGCGAGCCGTCACCGATGAAGACATCGCGCGGGTGCAGCAGGCGGTGCGGCGTCGCTGATCAACTCCGACAAGACAGGTTCAGCGCTTGGCCGGCGGCACGTCGGTGCAACTGCCATGCGCCACCTCCGCTGCCATGCCGATGCTTTCGCCCAGCGTGGGGTGCGGGTGGATGGTTTTGCCGATGTCCACGGCGTCGGCACCCATTTCAATGGCGAGTGCGATCTCGCCAATCATGTCGCCCGCGTGTGTGCCCACCATGCCACCGCCCAGGATCTTGCCGTGGCCATGGGCCTCGGGTGAATCGTCAAACAACAGCTTGGTGAAGCCTTCGTCGCGGCCATTGGCAATCGCACGGCCCGATGCGCTCCAGGGGAACAAGCCCTTTTTGACCTTGATGCCCTGCGCCTTGGCCTGGTCTTCGGTCAAGCCCACCCAGGCCACCTCGGGATCGGTGTAAGCCACGCTGGGGATGACGCGTGCATTGAACGCAGCGGCAGCCAATTCCTGGTTCCCTTGCAGTTCGCCTGCAATCACCTCGGCAGCCACGTGGGCTTCGTGCACGGCCTTGTGCGCCAGCATGGGCTGACCCACGATGTCGCCGATGGCGAAGATGTGCGGCACGTTGGTACGCATCTGGATGTCGACGTGGATGAAGCCGCGGTCCGTCACGGCCACGCCGGCTTTGTCGGCATCGATCTTCTTGCCGTTGGGCGTGCGACCCACAGCTTGCAGCACCAGGTCATAGGTGCCCTCGCTCTTTGTGCCGTCCAGGCCTTCGAACTGGACCTTGATGCCTTGCGCCGTGGCTTGAGCGCCCACGGTCTTGGTCTTGAGCATGATCTGGTCAAAGCGGTGCTTGTTCATCTTTTCCCAGACCTTGACGAGGTCACGGTCCGCGCCTTGCATGAGGCCGTCCATCATTTCCACCACATCCAGGCGTGCGCCCAGGGTGCTGTAGACCGTGCCCATTTCCAGGCCGATGATGCCGCCGCCCACAATGAGCATCTTTTTGGGCACGCTGGCCAAGGCCAAGGCTCCGGTGCTGTCCACCACGCGTGGGTCATCTGGCATGAAGGGCAGGCGAACGGCTTGCGAACCTGCCGCGATGATGGCGCGTTTGAAGGCCACCACCTTCTTGCCGCCGGTCTTGTCTTGCGCGCTGCCGGTGGTCTCCTCCACCTCCAGGTGATGGGCGCCCACAAAGTGGCCGTAACCTCGCACCAGGGTGACCTTGCGCATCTTGGCCATGGCCGCCAAACCACCGGTGAGCTTGCCAATGACTTTGTCCTTGTGGCCGCGCAGCTTGTCCACATTCACAGCGGGCTTGCCAAAATCCACGCCCAGGTCGGCCATGTGGGCCACTTCGTCCATCACTGCGGCCACGTGCAACAAAGCTTTGGAGGGAATGCAACCCACGTTGAGGCACACGCCACCCAGGGTGGCATAGCGTTCGACGATGACCACTTTGAGACCCAGATCGGCTGCACGGAAGGCCGCGCTGTAGCCACCAGGCCCACCGCCCAGGACCACCACATCACAGTCCAGATCGGCGCTGCCTGCAAAGCTGGCCGCCATGGGGGCTGGCGCTGCTGCCACTGCGGCGGCGGGTGGCGCACTGGCTGCTGCTGCGGGTGCAGCAGGTGCAGCGGAGGCTGCGGCCTCACTCACCTCCAGCGACAAGACCACCGAGCCTTCGCTCACCTTGTCGCCGAGCTTGATCTTGAGTTCCTTGACCACGCCCGCATGAGACGACGGGATTTCCATGGAGGCTTTGTCGGACTCCACGGTGATGAGCGATTGCTCGGCCTTGATGGTGTCGCCGGGTTTGACCAGCAACTCGATCACGGCCACTTCGGCAAAGTCGCCGATGTCGGGCACACGAATGTCGATGAGGCTCACAGTGCAACCCTCCGGAAATCGGCCAACAACTGCGCAAGATAGACGTTAAAGCGCGTGGCGTAAGCGCCGTCGATCACACGGTGATCTGCGGTGAGCGACAAAGGCAGGGTCAGGCGGGGTACAAACTGCTTGCCGTCCCAAACGGGCTTCATGGCGCTCTTGTTCACACCCAGGATGGCCACTTCTGGCGCGTTCACGATGGGGGCGAAATAAGTGCCGCCAATGCCGCCCAGGCTGGAGATGGTGAAACATGCGCCTTGCATGTCGGCAGGGCCAAGTTTGCCGTCACGGGCCTTTTTGGCGAGGTCGCCCGACTCCTGGGCAATCTCAAACACCGATTTTTGGTCGGCATGCTTGATGACGGGCACCACCAGGCCATTGGGCGTGTCAGCTGCAAAACCAATGTTGAAGTAGTGCTTGAGGACGAGGTTGTCACCGTCCAAGGACGCATTGAACTCGGGGAACTTTTGCAAGGCCTTGACGCAGGCCTTGATCAAAAAGGCCAGCATGGTGACCTTGAGCCCGGACTTCTCGTTTTCCTTGTTGAGCTGCACCCTGAGGGCTTCGAGCTCGGTGATGTCAGCGTCCTCGTGATAGGTCACTGCCGGGATCATGACCCAGTTGCGAGCGAGGTTTTGAGCAGAGATTTTCTTGATGCGCGACAGCGGCCGGGTTTCGATGGGACCGAATTTGGCGAAATCGACCTTGGGCCACGGCAGCAAATCCAAACCTGCACCCCCACCACCGGCTGGCGCTTTGGCGGCTTGGGCCTTGGTCTGTTTGGCCCCATTCATCACCGATTGGGTGAATTGTTGGATGTCCAGTGCGGTGATGCGGCCTTTGGGACCTGAGCCTTGCACTTCGTCCAAGGGCACGCCCAGCTCTCGGGCAAATTTCCTCACCGATGGGGAGGCATGCGGCAGACCCGTTGAGGGCGCGACCGTGGGGTTGTGCGCGGGCGCAGGCGTTGCGGCGGCCACTGGCGTGGGTGCAGGCGACGCCGCCAGCGCTGGAGCAGGTGCAGGTGCAGCAGCTTGAGGTGCTGCTGAAGTTGCGGGTGCCGGTTCAGGTGCGGGCGCAGCGCTCGCTGCATCCGCCTCGAGCATCAGCACCAGGGCGCCTTCGCTGACCTTGTCGCCGATCTTGACCTTGAGTTCCTTGACCACCCCAGCGTGGCTGGAGGGGATTTCCATCGACGCTTTGTCGGACTCAACGGTGATCAAGGACTGCTCAGCCTTCACGCTGTCGCCGGGTTTGACCAGCAGTTCGATCACTGCCACTTCAGAAAAATCCCCGATGTCCGGGACTTTGACTTCGACCAATGCCATGTTTGTCTCCCTGGGGTTCAAGCGTAAAGCGGATTGACTTTGTTGGTCTTGATGCCGTACTTCTTGATGGCCTCAGCCACCTTGGCAGCCGGCACGGTGCCCTCCTCGCTCAGGGCTTTGAGGGCAGCGATCACGATGTAGTGCCGGTTGACCTCGAAGTGCTCGCGCAATTTGCTGCGGAAGTCGGAGCGGCCAAAGCCATCGGTGCCCAACACTTTGTAGGTGCGCCCCTTGGGCATGAACGGCCGGATTTGTTCGGCATAGTTCTTCATGTAGTCGGTGGCTGCAATCACCGGGCCGGCATGGCCAGCGAGTTGTTGCTCCACGAACGACTGCTTGGGCTTTTTGTCGGTGGGGTTGAGCAGGTTATGGCGCTCGGCGGCTTGCCCATCGCGGGCGAGTTCGTTGAAGCTCGGGCAGCTCCACACATCGGCCTGAATGCCCCAGTCGGCGGCGAGCAGGGTTTGAGCAGCCAGGGATTCACGAAGAATCGTGCCCGAGCCCAGCAGCTGAACCCGGCTCTTGCCCTCGGCACCCGGCTTGCACAAGTACATGCCCTTGATGATTTGCTCCTCCGTGCCAGGTGTGAGGCCTGGCATGGCGTAGTTCTCGTTGAGCAAGGTGAGGTAGTAATAGACGTTGTCCTGCTTTTCCACCATGCGCTTTAAGCCGTGGTGCAGGATCACCCCCACTTCGTGGGCAAAGGTGGGGTCGTAAGAGATGCAGTTGGGGATGGTGCCCGCGAGGATGTGGCTGTGGCCGTCTTCGTGCTGCAAACCTTCGCCATTGAGCGTGGTGCGCCCGGATGTGCCCCCCAGCAGGAAGCCGCGCGCTTGCATGTCGCCCGCTGCCCAGGCCAGGTCGCCAATGCGCTGGAAACCAAACATCGAGTAGTACACATAGAACGGGATCATGATCCGGTTGCTGGTGCTGTAGCTGGTGGCAGCGGCAATCCAGCTGGACATGCCACCGGCTTCGTTGATGCCCTCTTGCAGGATTTGTCCAGCCTTGTCTTCCTTGTAATACATGACCTGGTCTTTGTCGACCGGGGTGTATTGCTGGCCAGCCGGGTTGTAAATCCCCACCTGGCGAAACAGGCCTTCCATGCCGAAAGTGCGCGCCTCATCGACCAGGATGGGCACCACACGCGGCCCCAGGGCCTGGTCACGCAGCAACTGCGTGAGGAAGCGCACATAGGCCTGGGTGGTGGAGATTTCTCGGCCTTCAGCGGTGGGCTCGAGCACGGCCTTGAAGGTCTCCAGCGAGGGGACGGTGAAGCTCTCATCGGCACGGGTGCGGCGATGCGGTAAGTAGCCGCCCAAGGCCTTGCGACGCTCGTGCAAGTACTTCATCTCGGGCGTGTCGTCGGCTGGCTTGTAGAACGGGATCTTGGGCAACTCGCTGTCGGGAATGGGGATGTTGAAGCGATCGCGCATGTAGCGGATGTCATCGTCCGTGAGTTTTTTGGTCTGGTGAACCGTGTTCTTGCCCTCGCCCGCCTTGCCCATGCCAAAGCCTTTGACGGTTTTCATGAGCAGCACCGTGGGTTGGCCTTTGTGGTTCACGGCCTCGTGATAGGCCGCGTAGACCTTTTGCGGGTCATGACCACCACGGCGCAGGTTCCAGATGTCGTCGTCGCTCATGTGCGCAACCAGCTCCAGGGCCTTGGGATCACGGCCAAAGAAATGCTTGCGAACGTAGGCACCGTCGTTGGCCTTGAAGGCCTGGAAGTCGCCGTCCAGCGTTTCCATCATGATGCGACGCAGGGCACCATCCTTGTCGCGTGCCAGCAAGGGATCCCAGTTCGAGCCCCACAAGCATTTGATGACGTTCCAGCCAGCGCCCCGGAATTCGCCTTCGAGTTCCTGAATGATCTTGCCGTTGCCACGCACCGGGCCATCGAGGCGCTGCAAGTTGCAGTTGATGACGAAGATGAGGTTGTCCAGGTTTTCACGAGCGGCCAAACCAATGGCGCCCAGACTCTCCACTTCGTCCATTTCGCCGTCACCGCAAAACACCCAGACCTTGCGGTTTTCAGTGTTGGCAATGCCACGGGCGTGCAGGTACTTGAGGAAACGGGCTTGATAGATGGCCATCAACGGTCCAAGCCCCATGGAGACGGTGGGAAATTGCCAGAACTCGGGCATGAGCTTGGGATGGGGGTAGCTCGACAGTCCCTTGCCCTCGACCTCCTGGCGAAAGTGCAGTAACTGTTCTTCAGTGAGGCGGCCTTCAAGATAAGCCCTGGCGTACACGCCAGGCGCCACATGCCCCTGGATGTAGATGCAGTCGCCACCGTGGTTGTCGCTCTCGGCGTGCCAAAAGTGGTTGAACCCGGCGCCAAACATGTGCGCCAGCGACGCAAACGATCCAATGTGACCGCCCAGATCGCCCCCGTCCTCAGGGTTGTGGCGATTGGCTTTGACCACCATGGCCATGGCATTCCAGCGCATGTAGGCGCGCAGGCGCTCTTCAATTTCAATGTTGCCAGGGCAATGGGCTTCCTGATGGGGTTCGATGGTGTTGACGTAGCCCGTGGTGGCCGAAAACGGCATGTCGATGCTGTTTTCGCGCGCATGCTCAAGCAGTTGTTCCAGCAGGTAGTGTGCTCGCCCAGCACCTTCTTTTTCAATCACCGCAGACAGCGCGTCCATCCATTCACGCGTTTCCTGGCTGTCCATGTCATTGAGGGCAAAGGTCTTTGGATCGTTTTGGGGGTCGGCCATTCTTGTCTCCTTGATCGACGTTTTGTATTGCCATTGGATCAAACGTGGGCGGATTTTTTCACAGTTCTCCAAAAATTTCAAATACTGGATGCCTATTTCATATATTGAAATTACAAGGCCTCTTTCACAAAAACAACCCTAAACTAAGCTCATGACCCAGCCCCATCGAAACGCCCTTTGGGAAGCCACAAAAAATAAGGTGGCCACCTGGTGGCGCCGCCAAACCCCAAGCCGACAAGACCGCTATGCGGTGTTGGCACCACTGGTGGCGGTGGTCCTGTTCTTGATCACGATGATGGCCAGCCTCACCTACTTCAGGCTAGAGGAAGTGGACAGGGAACGCGAGAGTGTGCGGCGTGACCTGGAGTACGCACAACAGCGCATCCGATTGCGGGTGAGCGAGCGTGAAGAGCGCGTGCTTCAAACCGCACGGCAATTGGGCAGCAAACAAATCAGCCGCCAGGATTTCCTTGAAGACGCAGAAAGCATGGTGGTGGCATTCCCTGAAGTCGTGGCCACCACTTGGGTCAATGCTGCGGGTCAGGTGGTGACCTCCTACGCCTCAGCCAGCCAACCACTGGCCTTGCTCATGAAAACCGGGGAACGGCTGAACAACGCCGAATTGCGCAACACCTTCAATCTGGTCAAAGACCTCAAGCAACCCGTATTCAGCGCCCCATTGCAAAGGCTCAATGGATCCAACGACCTCAATGTGCTGATTTACCTGATGGTGCCCGTCCTGGATCGAAGCCAGTTCATGGGCGCCATCCTAGTGGCCTACAACATCGAGGGCTTGCTGCGCTATGCCGTGCCGCCCGAGATCAATGCCCGTCTGGCCATGTCCATCGTGGACTCGCATGGCAAGCTGCTCGCAGGCCTACAGTCAGGCCAGCGCTCCAGGCTGTTGTCCTGGTTGCCATTTGATCAATCGGACAACGACTATCGCATCCCCATTGCGCCGGTGGGCAACAGCCTGTGGCTCAACGCCCAGCCCTATCGCACCACCGATGCGGTGATTGGCAACGGCCTCTTGTGGCTGGTGGCCGTGCTCAGTGCCATGACCACTTGGTTGCTCTATGCCAGCTGGCGACACACGCGCCGACGACTCAAGGCGCAGCGCGACTTGGTGGCTGAAACCAATTTCAGGCGCGCCATGGAAAACTCCATGCTCACAGGCATGCGCGCCATGGACCTCAATGGTCGCATCACTTACGTCAACGCGGCTTTTTGTCAGATGACCGGGTGGTCAGAGGAAGAGCTTGTGGGAGCCACGCCGCCCTTTGCCTATTGGCCACCAGAGGATTACGAACAACTGTGGGCACGCATGGCCGATGAGCTGCAAGGCCGATCACTGGCTGGCGGCACGCAAATGCGGGTGCAGCGCAAGGACGGCACCCAATTTGACGCGCGCATGTACTTCTCGCCCCTCATTGATGCCCGAGGTGAACAAACCGGCTGGATGACGTCCATGACCGACATCACCGAGCCCAACAAAATTCGTGATCAGCTCGCTGCATCCCATGCACGCTTCACCACCGTGCTCGAAGCCCTGGATGCTTCAGTGTCCGTGGCACCTTTGGGCAGCACCGACTTGCTGTTTTCCAACAAACTGTTTCGCCAGTGGTTTGGCAATCGCAGCGAAAGCCACTTGGAACTGGTGAAGCAAGCCGGCAGCATCCGCAGCGAGCACAGCGGTTCGGGTGACGACGATTTGGCGGGATTTCCCACCTCGGGGCTCACAGAAACCAGCGCCGAAAACGCCGAGATCTACATGCCCGAGCTCAAGAAGTGGCTGGAGGTGCGGTCACGCTACCTCAACTGGGTGGACGGCAGCCTCGCTCAGATGGTCATTGCCACCGACATCACGCCACGCCGCCTGGCCGAACAGCAAGCAGAAAGCCAGGCTGAAAAAGCGCAGTCGGCCAGCCGATTGATCACCATGGGTGAAATGGCCTCGAGCGTGGCCCACGAACTCAATCAACCTCTGACCGCCATCAGTAATTACTGCACGGGCATGGTGAGTCGCATCAAAGCCAAACAAGTTCAGGCCGAAGACCTGATCCCAGCCCTGGAGAAAACCGCCCACCAGGCTCAGCGCGCAGGACAAGTCATTCATCGCATCCGCAGTTTTGTGCAACGCAGTGAATCCAATCGCCAGTTCACCCCCGTGGCGGTGATGATTGCCGAGATGCTGGAACTCGCCGACATCGAACTGCGCCGCCGCATGGTTCGCATCCACCAGGACATTCAATTTGGCTTGCCTGATCTGTTGGTGGACCGCATCCTGATCGAGCAGGTCCTGATCAACTTGTTGAAAAACGCTGCGGAATCCATCGATGCCGCCAACCGCCAGGCACTGGATCGGCGTGTGCAACTCAAGGTGCAACTGATCCAGAACGAAGGCACTCCCGTGGTGCAGTTCAGCGTCACCGACACCGGGCGCGGGTTGTCCGACGAAGTCATGGATCGGGTGTTCGAAGCCTTCTTCACCACCAAGCGAGAAGGCATGGGCATTGGCCTGAATTTGTGCCGTACCATCATCGAAGCCCATCAGGGCAGGATGAAAGCCGAGAACCTCTACAATGGTTCAGAGATAACGGGATGCTGCTTTTCTTTTTGGCTACCGGTGGTGTCAGGCCCAGCCGCACCAGCCAGCCAGCCTTCCAAGAGCGCACCCATCATGGAGTCTTGAATGAGTTTGATCCCCAAAAAAGGCACGGTTTACGTTGTCGACGACGATGAAGCAGTCCGTGACTCCCTTCAATGGTTGCTCGAAGGCAAAGACTTTCGTGTCCGCTGCTTTGATTCGGCAGAAACCTTTCTCAACCGCTACGACCCCCGCGAGGTGGCCTGTTTGATCGTGGATGTGCGCATGGGCGGCATGTCGGGCATGGAATTGCAAGACCGCCTCATCGAACACCGCTCCCCCTTGCCCGTGGTCTTCATCACCGGCCATGGCGACGTGCCCATGGCCGTGACCACCATGAAAAAAGGTGCCATGGACTTCATTCAAAAGCCCTTCAAGGAAGAAGAGCTGGTGTCCCTGGTCGACCGCATGCTCGAACACGCCAAGGATTCGTTTGCCGAATACCAGCAAGCCGCCAATCGCGATGCCCTCATGTCCAAGCTCACCTCGCGCGAAGCCCAGGTGCTCGAGCGCATCGTGGCCGGACGACTCAACAAGCAAATTGCTGATGACCTTGGCATCAGCATCAAGACGGTGGAAGCCCACCGGGCCAACATCATGGAAAAACTCAACGCCAACACCGTGGCCGACTTGCTCAAAATTGCGCTTGGCCCCACCGCTGGCAAGCCCTGAGTGCCCCACCCTGTTCGAAGCGCCCGCTGATGCGGGCGTTTCATTTTGGAGAGAAGCATGTCTGCACAACTGATCAGCGGCGTGGACCTGTCCCGCCAAATGCGCCAGCGCATCAAGGAACAAACTGCGCTGCTACAAACCAAGGGTGTGACCCCAGGCCTGGCCGTCATCCTGGTGGGCGAAGACCCGGCAAGCCAGGTCTATGTGCGCAACAAGGTGAAGGCCTGTGAAGAGGTGGGGTTTCACTCCCGACTGGAACGTCACCCCGCCCAATTGAGCGAGGCCGAGTTGCTCGAGCGGGTTGCAGCGCTCAATGGCGACCCAGGCACCCATGGCATCCTGGTCCAACTGCCCTTGCCTGCTCACCTCAACGCCCAGCGGGTGATCGAGGCGATTTCTCCCGACAAGGATGTGGATGGCTTTCATGTCTCCAGCGCCGGCGCCCTCATGACTGGGCTGCCCGGCTTTTGGCCTTGCACCCCGCATGGCTGCATGAAGATGCTCGAGTCGATTGGCTACAAGCTGCGTGGGCGGCATGCGGTGGTGATTGGCCGCAGCAACATCGTGGGTAAACCCATGGCCATGATGCTGCTCCAGCAAGATGCCACCGTGACCCTGTGTCACAGCGCCACGCAGGATTTGGCCTCGCATGTGCGCCAAGCCGATGTGGTGGTGAGCGCTGTGGGGCGGCGCAATGTGGTGACTGCCGACATGGTCAAACCTGGCGCGGTGGTCATCGATGTGGGCATGAACCGGGACGATCAGGGCAAGCTGTGCGGCGATGTGGACTTTGAAGGGGTTCGCCAGGTGGCTTCCTACATCACCCCTGTTCCAGGTGGGGTTGGCCCCATGACCATTACCATGTTGCTCGACAACACCTTGCAAGCTGCCCAGCGCAGCCTGTCCTGAACACCCCCTTCGACCTCAACGCGACCCATACCCCCCACCATGGACAACCCTTTGCTGATGCCTTCTGCGCTGCCCCGCTTTGATGCGGTCAAGCCCGAGCATGTTCAACCTGCCATTGAGACCTTGATCAAACAGGCCGATGCCGCCCTGACCCAGGTCACCGATGAAGCCTTCCCAGCCGACTGGCTGGCACTCTCGGCTTGCCTGGACGTGGCCACCGAGCGCCTCTCGCGCGCCTGGGGCATGGTGGGACACCTGCACGCCGTGGTGGACACCCCTGCGCTGCGCGAGGCCTACACCCAATGCCTGCCCCTGGTGACCGACTTCTGGACCCGGCTGGGCAGCGATGAACGGCTTTATGCCAAGTACAAGGCCATGGACCCCAAGCGACTCAACCCCGAGCAAGCCCGCGCCTTGCAATTGGCGTTGAAAAACTTTGTGCTCTCTGGCGCTGAGCTGCAAGGCCAGTCCAAAGCGCGGTTTGCACAGATCCAGGAGCGCCTCGCGGCGCTGAGCCAGCAGTTCAGCGAGCATGTGCTCGATGCCACCGACCAATGGGGTCTGCTGGTTCAAGCCCAGGAACTCGACGGGGTCCCCCAAGAGGTGTTGCTGGCCACGGCCCAGGCTGCCCAGGCGCGGCAACTGCATGGCCACTGGCTCAGCCTCAAGATGCCCGTCTATTTGCCCGTGATGCAAACAGCGACTTCTTCGGCCTTGCGTGAGCGGCTCTACCGCGCCCATGTGACGCGAGCCTCTGAGCAGTCTGAATTGGAGCAACGCGACAAACTGGACAACAGCCCCGTCATCCGCGACATCCTCGCCTTGCGCCAGGAAGAAGCGCAACTGCTGGGCTACGCCAACCACGCCGAGGTGTCGCTGGCCACCAAAATGGCACCCTCTCCCGACGAGGTGCTGCGCTTTTTGCGTGAGCTTGCCCAGCGCGCAAGGCCTTATGCCCAGCGGGATGTGGCGCAGATGCGTGCCTTTGCAGCGGAGCACCTGGGCCTTGCCCATCCCCAGCCCTGGGACTGGACCTTCATCGCCGAGCGCTTGAAGGAACACCGCTATGCCTTCAGCGAGCAAGAGGTCAAGCGCTATTTCACTGCGCCCAAAGTGCTCGCTGGCCTATTTGTCATCGTTGAAAACCTCTTTGAGGTGCACATCACCGAGGACGTCGCCCCCACCTGGCATGCCTGTGTGAAGTTCTTCCGCATCGAGCGGCACGGACAACTGGTGGGGCATTTCTACCTGGACCCCATCGCCCGCGAAGGCAAGCGCGCTGGGGCATGGATGGACGATGTGCGTGCGCGCTGGCTGCGCCCGGATGACCGCGCACTGCAAACACCCATCGCTCACCTGGTGTGCAACTTCTCAGACGGCGTGGCTGGTCAACCGCCTTTGTTGACCCATGACGATGTGATCACCCTCTTTCACGAATGTGGCCACGGCCTGCACCACCTGCTCACCCAAGTCAATGAACGCGATGTCTCGGGCATCAGCGGCGTGGAATGGGATGCGGTGGAGCTGCCCAGCCAGTTCATGGAGAACTTCTGCTGGGAATGGCCCGTCATTGAATCCATGACCGCTCACGTCGAGACAGGCGCCCCCCTGCCCCGCGCCCTGTTCGAGCGCATGCTGGCGGCCAAGCATTTTCAAAGTGGCTTGCAAACCTTGAGGCAGGTCGAATTTGCGCTGTTTGACATGATGATCCACACCCACGCCCAGCAAGCCAGTGCAGATGTCATGGCCGTCTACAACGCTGTGCGCGAAGAAGTGGCGGTGTTGCCCACCACGCCCTACAACCGCATGCCCCACTCGTTTGGCCATGTGTTTGCAGGTGGCTACGCAGCGGGCTACTACAGCTACAAGTGGGCTGAGGTCTTGTCAGCCGATGCCTATGCGGCTTTCGAGGAAACCCAAGGTGAAGCCAGCCAGCATTCACCCGCCACTGGCCGGCGCTTTCGAGAAACCATCCTCGAAGTGGGCGGCTCCAAGCCCGCCATGGACAATTTTCTGGCCTTCAGAGGACGCAAGCCCAGCATGGAAGCCCTGTTGCGCCACAACGGGATGAGCGAGGCCCTTCAGTAGCGCAGGGTTTGCACACCCGTGGGTGTGCCCATGAGGCAGACCTGTGCCTTCTGATGGGCGAACACACCCACCGTGACCACGCCTGGCCACTGGCTCACCTGGTCTTCAAACTCCAGCGGATGGGTGATGCGCAAACCCTTGACGTCGAGGATGTGTTGACCGTTGTCGGTCTTGAGGGGCTGAGCATCTTTGAGTCGAAGCGCAGCCTCTCCGCCCAGCTGGGCAAAGCGGCGAATCAGCATGGGCGCTGCCATGGGGATGACTTCCACCGGCAAGGGAAATTGGCCCAACACCTCAACGCGCTTGCTGGCGTCCACGATGCAGACAAACTCACGCGCCATGGCTGCCACGATTTTTTCGCGGGTGAGCGCTGCGCCACCGCCTTTGATCATGTGCCCCATGGGATCGATTTCATCTGCCCCGTCGATGTAGACCGCCAACGACTCGACCTCCTGCGTCTCGAAGACCGGTATGCCCAGGGCGCGCATGCGCTCGGTGGAGGCCACTGAGCTGGAGACCGCACCTCGAATGGGAATGCCACTTTGACCCAGGGCATCGATGAACAGGTTGACCGTTGAACCCGTGCCCACGCCAATCCACGCATGGGGGGGGACATGGGCAAGTGCCGCCTGAGCCACCATGGCTTTGAGCTCGTCTTGGGTCGGTGTGGGCGCGTTCATGAGGGACAATCCTTTTCATCTGGTCAACCCTCATTATCCTGCCGCATCACCATGCCCTCTTTATATGACATCGCCCGCTGCGGCCTGTTTTCCCTCGACCCCGAGGCAGCCCATGACCTGACCCTGGGTGCCTTGCAGCGCTTTCAAAACACGCCCCTTCAAGCCTTGTATGCCCAGCCCCTGGTCCATGACCCGGTGGACATCGCCGGACTGCGCTTTCCCAACCGCGTGGGGCTGGCCGCAGGGCTGGACAAGAATGCAGCCTGCATCGATGCCTTTGCTGCCATGGGATTTGGCTTTGTGGAGGTGGGCACGGTGACGCCGCTGGCTCAGCCCGGCAACCCCAAACCCCGCATGTTCCGCCTCGCCGAACACAAAGCCTTGATCAATCGCCTGGGCTTTAACAACCTGGGGCTGGCGCAATTCATTGCCAACGTCCAACGCAGCCGGGTGAGGAACCGGCCCGATTCCAAGATGATCCTGGGCTTGAACATTGGCAAGAATGCCGCCACCCCCATCGAGCGCGCGCTCGACGACTACCTGTTGGGCCTGGAGGGTGTGTTCCCCTACGCCGACTACGTGACCATCAACATCTCCAGCCCGAACACCAAAAACCTGCGCAGCCTGCAATCCGACGAAGCCTTGAATCAGTTGTTGTTGGCGCTGGATGAGCGCCGACATGCCCTGCAGGAGCGTCACCATCGCCAAGTGCCTCTCTTTCTGAAAATTGCGCCCGATCTGGATGAGGAAGGGATTGCGGTCATTGCCCACAGCCTCAAAGCCCGTGTCCAGAGCCAGAGCACGGGGCGCTGGGGACTGATTGCCACCAACACCACGGTGGCGCGCGATGCAGTCGCAGGGCACACCCACGCCAGCGAAACCGGTGGTTTATCGGGGCAGCCTGTGCTGGCGGCCAGCAACCGCGTGATCCAGGCCATGCGACAGGCCCTGGGCACCGACTTCCCCATCATGGGTGTGGGGGGTGTGCTCAGTGGCGCGGATGCGATCAGCAAGCGCGCAGCCGGGGCTGATCTGGTGCAAATCTATACCGGCCTGATTTACAAGGGTCCGCCGTTGGTGCGAGAGGTGGCACAAGCCCTGGCTCAAGTGAGTCGGTGAGGCGCATCGACCCCAAACAAGGACTTGGACACGGCCTCTGCGATGGCCAGGCTGCTGGTGAGGCCAGGTGACTCAATGCCAAAGAGCTGCACCAGGCCTTTGATCCCGTGCTCAGCCGGACCCTGGAGCATGAAGTCGGCCGCTGCCCGCCCTGGTCCACTGATCTTGGGACGCATGCCCGCATACGCAGGTTGCAATGCCTGGTCAGGCAGCCCTGGCCAATAGTCACGGATGGCCGCTTCAAAGGCCGACAGCCGCGCTGGGTTGACTTGCAAGTCAGTGGGCGAATCCACCCACTCCACATCAGGGCCAAATTTCGCCTGCCCGCCCATGTCCAGTGTGAGGTGAACGCCCAGCCCTGCCGATTCGGGAACGGGATACACCAGGTGCTGGAACGGTGACTTGCAGGTCAAGGCAAAGTAATTGCCCTTGGCAAAGTGCATGGGGGGTGCCAGCTCGCGCGGATACATGGACATGGACAAGGCCAGCTGTGGGGCGCACAAACCCGAGGCATTCACCAGGTATTGGGTTTGCAGCAGGGTGCCATCGCTCAATTGGAGTTCGAGTGCATCCCCAGCGGCCGTGACGCGCTCCAAGGCGGTGTGAAACACCACCAAGCCGCCCTGATGTTCGAAGTCGGCTTGCAGGCTGAGCATGTAGGCATGGCTGTCCAAAATGCCGGTGCTCGGTGACCACAAGGCGGCACAGGCCCTGAGTTCAGGCTGGCGACGAGCCACCTCGGCGGCATCCCACCACTGCAAATCCATCACACCATTGGCCAGGGCTTTGCGCTGCAACTCATGCAAGACAGCTTGCTGTGCGGGCTGGGTGGCCACGATCAGTTTGCCGCAGCGTCGATGCGGCACATGGCGAGCCGCCAGGTACGCATACAACAATTCCCGACCACGCACACACCACTTGGCCTTGTTGGAACCCTGGGGGTAATACATGCCCGCGTGGATGACCTCGCTGTTGCGCGAGCTGGTTTGGGTGCCAATGGCCTCACACTGCTCGAGGATCAACCACTGATCATGGCGTTCGGGATCCGTGAGTGAAAGGTGTCGGGCGACCGCAAGACCCACCACCCCCGCGCCAATCACCACACCCCGAACCGCATCCATTCAGTGTTGACCTCGCATGGGTGGGTGGGCTGGCACAGTCAAGGCAGGCCTCAACGTCTGGCCGTGGATTTGGCAGCCTTTTTGCTGGCCGTTTTGCTGGCCGTTTTGCGGACTGTTTTGCTAGAGGCTTTGGCCGTTTTGGGTTGGCTGCTGGTTGTCGTGCGCTGGGTCTGCATGTGGTCTTGCACCACAGAAGAAGCCCCTTGCAAGGCCTGCTGAATGGTTTCCATGGCGCGGGTGCCGGTGTCAACAGCAGCCTTGAAGGCGTTGAACATGGACTCACCACCTTTGGCATCTGATGGACTGGATGTGGCCAGCCACTGCTGGAACTGCGCCTGCCCCTGCGCGATTTGAGCCTGGGCCTGATGCCCCAGGTCGCCACCCAAGGACTGAGCCATGTGCGCAAGTTCTTGCTGGTAGGCCATGATTTTTTGCGTCATGGGCGCGAGCAGACTGGTTTGCAAAACCAGCAACTCTTGCGAGTCTTTGACGGTGAGGGAATCCAGGCTGAGTTGATGCGCATCGGCCAGGACCGTCTTGGTCAGGCTCAGGTTCAACTCCATGAGTTGCTCCATGCCGGTGAACGCTTGGCGGGTCATGCCCACCAGGGCTTGGACATTGGCCTTGTGCGCGGCCATCATTTGTTCGGGTGTGAGGTTCATGGCATAGAGGAGCTTTTTCGATGCCCGAAGTTTAGTCTAAGGCCTCTGGAGAAGCCTGTGCGAACCTGAGGCGAATCCCCAGGAACAAGGCCTCAGTCCGCAACCGTCATCAGGGTTTTTCTCGACTGTGGTTCCAGTGGTCCTGCCAGTTCTGACGGTACTCCGTAGCCAGGGGAACGGAGCGAAGAATCAACACGTTTTCGGCATTGCGGGTTTGGGCTGAGTTGGTGAAGTTGAAGCTGCCTGTGATGAGCACCTCCTGATCAATCACCATGACCTTGTTGTGCGCGATGGCGTGCTTGCCATCCCACCGGTAGGGAATGCGCTCTCGATCCAGGATCTCCACCACATAGCGGTTGGTTTTTTCACTCTTGGCATCCATGATCACCTGGACCTTGACGCCGCGTTTTTGCGCCTGGACCAAGGCCTGGGCAATGGCGTTGTGGGTGAACCCGTAGGCCTGGACCAGCAACTCTTTCTGGCTGGCATTGATTTGCTCAATGATGGCCTTGGCGGCGTTATCGGGTGGACTGAAATATGCACCAATGATTTGCGCCTGCGTCGAGGTCGCGTCTTTGGCCAGGACAGGCATGTGCCAGCTGGACACAGCCAAGGCACACACCAGGACAGAACGAAGAATGAAATGAGTCATCAACTCATCTTACTCAAGGCAAAATGACCCCATGAACGAAAGCCTCATGCCACCGCCCGAGCTCATGGCGCAAGCCCTGGAGCAACATCCTGACTACCGCATCCTGCGTCGCTTGCAGCACCGTGCTGGACATTGGCTTGACACACAGTCAGGGCGACGCTGTGTGGGCGTTGTGCTCGACACCGAGACCACTGGCATGTCCCTGGAAGACGACCGCGTGATCGAACTGGGCATGATCCGTTTTGAATTCGATCCACAAACGGGTCACATCTTGAGTGTGGGGCAAGTGTTCGATGAACTGGAAGATCCAGGCTTTGCCATCCCACCCGCTTCCACGGCGGTTCACCACATCACAGACGACATGGTCCAAGGGCTTCGCATCGATGACAACCAAGTCCACGCCTTTCTTCGGGATGTCGAGGTGGTGATTGCGCACAACGCTGGCTTTGATCGTCCCTTTGTCGAAGCCCGTTGGCCAGCATTTGAAACCCTGCGATGGGCTTGCACCCTCAAAGACATCGATTGGCGGCAAGAGGGCTTTGGCTCGGCCAAGCTCGAATACCTTCTGGCGTCTCAAGGTCTGTTTTATGAAGCCCATCGCGCGCAATCCGATTGCTGGGCCTTGATTCAGTTGCTGGACTTTGTGTTGCCCGAGTGCCAGCAACGTGCTTTGCTTGCCTTGCTCGAGGGCCTCAACCGGCCTCGCTGGCGGCTCTTCGCGACCCAGGCACCGTTTGATCAAAAAGATGCCCTCAAAGCCCGCAATTACCGATGGAACCCCGATGTGCGCAGCTGGTGGCGCGACATGTCTTCACAAGAGGAACTCGACAGCGAGTTGAGCTGGCTTGCGCGACATGTATTTGGAGGTCGCAAAGCCCAGGTCTTGGTGGAGGAGCAAGGTCCCACACATCGCTACTCCAAACGCGAGGGTCACAAGCAGATGGTGCCGCTGCCCAGTGCGCCAGTCTGAATGCTGCATTGCATTCGGGCAAAAAAAAACCACACCCTCATAAAAGGGGTGTGGTTGCGTTGAGGCGCTGAGCGGGAATCAGCCCAGACGGGGCATGCTGCCAGGCGTTTTGGTTTGCTTCATCTCGCCTTCGAACTCACCGCCGCGGTCGATCTGGATCTGGCTGTAATCCAGCTTGCCAGACACACGGCCCGTGGAGCGGATGTAGAGGTGCTCGCTGCACTCGATGGACTGATGCAGGCCGCCTTCGACTTCGATGGAACGAGCCTTGATCACTCCCGTGATGGTTCCTGAGCTGCCCACATAGATTTCGTCAGCTGTCAGGTCACCATCGACCGTACCGTACACGGTGGCTTTATTGGGAACTGACAAAGAGCCCTTGAACACCACACCTTGACCAATGATGAGGTTGTTGGATGACTCAGGATTCGTGGCCATGAAAAGTCCTTATGAAAACCAATGGATGATTTACGGCGCATCATACCCGCTGAAAGCGGAAATTCATCTAAAGATTGGAAAAGTCGTTGTTTTCAGTCACTTGCAACATGATCTTGCCAATGTGAAGCGAGGACTCCATCAAGGCATGGGCCTCAACCACCTCTTTTAGTGCAAAAGTAGCATGGATGTGCGGCAATGCTTGCCCACTTTCCAGCAAAGGCCAGACCTCCTGGCGAAGGGACTTCGCGATGGCGGCTTTGTCAGTTGCAGTGCGGGGTCTGAGGGTGGAGCCCGTGAAGGTCAGGCGACGCGTCATCAAGCTGGACCAATCCACCTCGGCCTTGGGACCTTGGAGAAAGGCAATTTGAACCAGGCGGCCTTCGAGCGCCAGCGAGGCCAGGTTGCGCTGAAGATAAGGTCCACCCACCATGTCCAGAATCAGGTTCACACCTTGCCCCTGGGTGATGGATTTGACTTCCTCCACAAAGTCCTGGGTGCGATAGACGATGGCATGGTCTGCGCCATGCGAGAGACAAGCCTGAGCCTTGGTCGAATCGCCCACGGTGCAAATCACCTTTGCGCCCCGCGCATGCGCGAGCTGAATGGCCGTCAGTCCGATGCCAGAAGAACCGCCGTGCACCAGGATCCATTCATGGGGCTGAAGTCGGCCGCGCTCAAAGACATTGGTCCAGACCGTGAAATAGTTTTCGGGCAAGGCCGCAGCCTGTAGCAAGCTCAAGCACTTGGGCACAGGCAGCACTTGTCCATGAGGGATCGCCACGTATTCGGCATAGGCGCCACCGTTTGCCAATCCACAGACCCGATCACCCGCTCGCCATGAAGTGACCTTATTACCCACCGCAACCACCTCGCCAGCGACCTCCAGACCCAGATACGGTGAAGCGCCTGGTGGGGGTGGGTAGCGTCCGGAGCGCTGCAAACAATCGGGGCGATTCACACCGGCGTAGGCCACGCGAATCAGGACTTCGTCGTCCTTGGGCTCTGGCACTGGCACAGTGCCCACATGCATGCACGTCGGCGGACCTCCGGCATCGTGAAGGACAACACGCATGGAAGTGGGCAGGGGCTGTGTCATGGGGATGAAACCTTTTGGAAAGCGCTGGTGAATACAGGGTGTATCCCAGTTTAATCAAACCCGTCGAGACCCAACGTGGTGCGAGCTGGTGCACCCAATTGGTGAAGCCAGCACCGAATCAGGACAAAACACCCCTCAAGAGCTGGCACAGGGTTTGCCATAACCCAGTAGGCAGTTTTCGCCTCACCTCACAGGAGTAAACAACATGCAGTCTCGTCGTCATCACCTCAAATCACTGGTGCTTGCCTCCATGGTGGCCACTGGCACCATGACCATGAGTGTCGCAGCCCTCGCCGCTGACACCATCAAAGTGGGCATTCTTCACTCGCTCTCGGGCACCATGGCCATTTCTGAATCTGTGTTGAAAGACACAGCCCTCATGGCGATTGAGGAAATCAACAAATCCGGCGGCGTGCTGGGTAAAAAGCTCGAGCCTGTGGTGGTGGACCCCGCCTCCAACTGGCCCTTGTTCGCCGAGAAAACCCGCCAACTGATCACGCAAGACAAAGTGGCTGTGATTTTTGGTTGCTGGACTTCAGTCAGCCGCAAATCGGTTCTGCCCGTGGTGGAAGAACTCAACGGCTTGCTGTTCTACCCCGTTCAGTACGAAGGCGAGGAACTCTCCAAAAACGTCTTCTACACGGGTGCTGCCCCCAACCAACAGGCCATCCCTGCGGTGGACTACCTGATGGGCAAAGATGGCGGCTCAGCCAAGCGCTGGGTGTTGCTAGGCACCGACTATGTCTACCCCAGGACCACCAACAAAATCCTTCGCGCCTACCTCAAGAGCAAGGGCGTGAAAGAGTCAGACATCATGGAGACCTATACCCCGTTTGGTCACTCCGACTATCAAACCATTGTGGCCGACATCAAGAAGTTCTCCCAAGGCGGCAAGACGGCCGTGGTGTCCACCATCAATGGTGACTCCAATGTGCCCTTCTACAAGGAATTGGGCAATGCTGGCATCAAGGCCAAAGACATTCCTGTGATGGCCTTCTCGGTGGGCGAGGAAGAGTTGCGCGGCGTGAACACCAAGCCTTTGGTCGGTCATCTGGCTGCATGGAATTACTTCATGAGCATCAAGAACCCCACCAACACGGCTTTCATCAAGTCCTGGAGCGACTACGCCAAGGCCAAAGGCATTGCGGGTCACAAAGACAAGCCGCTGACCAACGATCCCATGGAGGCCACCTACATCGGCATTCACATGTGGAAACAGGCCGCAGAAAAAGCCAAATCAGTGGAAGTGGACAAGGTGATCGCAGCCATGGGCGGCCAAACCTTCACCGCGCCCAGCGGCATCACGTCCAAGATGGACCCCAACAACCATCACCTGCACAAATCGGTCTTCATTGGCGAGATCAAGGCGGATGGTCAATTCCAAGTGGTGTGGAAAACGCCCGGTCCTGTGAAGGCGCAGCCCTGGAGCCCCTTCATCCCTGGCAACGCAGGCAAGCCTGACGCGCCTGCTGGCAAGAGCTGATCCGAGTAAGCCAGGCCATGCGGCCTGGCTCTCCTCCTCTTTCCACCCTCACCTTTGTGTTGCATGAAACGCCTTCTCACCCTCTTGTCTTTGCTTTGCCTCAGCCACTTCGCCTGGGCTTGGAACGCCGATCAACTCTTGCCCCTGGTCAAAGGGGACGTTGACGATCGTGTTCACGCCTTGCAAGCCAACATGGTCGAGCCCAACCCGCGTTTGAGGGCGTTTCTCCAGGCTCTGTTGGACGATGAAATCCGCTACACCGACCAAGGCGTTTGGCGTGTAGGTCCTGATCAAACCGTCAATGCCGTGACAGGCGCACCCGAGGCCCTGCCCGATGCAGCGCTTGAGGTGGTCAACAACAACCGCATGCGCAGCGAAATCGAATCCGCGCTGGCCGCCCTCAACTTGTTCAATCCCGATGCCAACGAGCGACTCAAGTCGGTCCAGGCCCTGATTCAGGAACCTGACCCCTCGCGTACCCAGGTGCTGATGCTGGCTCGACAGAAAGAAACCGTCCCCGATTTGCAGCGTTGGATGGACATTGCCCTGGCCAGCATCCAACTCAACGATGAACGCCCCAGCACCCGCATCCAGGCCGCGCGCACCCTAGGCGAATGGTCCCAGGCGACTTCGGTCACCATGCTCAAACAACGCCTGAATCTGGAAACCGATCCCGCCGTCAAAGCTGAAATCGATCGCGCCATGAGCCTCATCTCAGCCCAATTGCAATGGGGCGAGCGGCTGGGGGTGCTCTTCACCGGCCTGAGTCAGGGTTCTATCCTGTTGCTCATCGCCATGGGCTTGGCCATCACCTACGGCCTCATGGGCATCATCAACATGGCCCATGGTGAGCTCATGCTCATCGGTGCATATGCCACCTATGTCACGCAATCCATCTTTGCGGCCTGGTTCCCCGAAGCCATCAACTGGTATTTGCCAGCGGCTTTGCCCTTGGCATTCCTGGCCGCCGCGGTCACAGGGTCTGTCCTGGAATATGCCGTGCTCAGGCATTTGTATGGCCGTCCACTTGAAACCTTGTTGGCAACCTGGGGCATCAGCCTCATCCTGATCCAGGCCATGCGCTCCATCTTTGGTGCGCAAAACGTGGCCATCAGCAACCCTAGCTGGATGAGCGGCTCGGTGACCCTCATGGGCACCCTCACCGTACCCTGGAACCGGCTGATCATTCTGGGTTTTGCCCTGCTGGTGCTGTTGGGCTTATCGGCCTTGATCGCCAAAACCCGGCTGGGCCTGTTTGTGCGCGGTGTGACGCAAAACCGCCCCATCGCGGCCTGCATGGGGGTCAACACCCGCCGCATCGACAACATGGCTTTTGCCCTGGGCTCTGGCATCGCAGGCCTAGCGGGCTGCGCACTCAGCCAGATTGGCAACGTCGGTCCTGAAATGGGACAGGGCTACATCGTGGATTCATTCATGGTGGTGGTGCTCGGCGGCGTGGGACAACTCGCAGGAACGGTTTACGCCGCCCTGGGTTTAGGCCTGGCCTCGAAATGGATCGAGGGCTATTCAGGGGCTGTGCTGGCCAAGGTCTGCGTTCTGCTGATCGTCATCGCCTTCATTCAAAAACGACCACAAGGTTTGTTTGCCCTCAAGGGCCGCAGCCTGGAGAACTGATCGTGTCACGCACTTTCCCCCCTTTGCATTGGCTTTCTCTGGGTCTGCTGGTCCTGTTGTTCGGGCTGGCCGCTTCCAACGAATGGTTGCCCGAAACCCATTGGCTGCACGTGAGCGATTTCTGGATCAACCTCATGGGCAAGATCGCCTGCTACGCCCTGTGTGCCCTGGCGCTGGACCTCATTTGGGGATTTGCTGGCGTGCTGTCCCTTGGGCATGGGCTGTTTTTTGCCTTGGGGGGGTATGTGATGGGCATGCACCTGATGCGTCAGATTGGACGCGATGGCGTGTACCAATCCGATTTGCCTGACTTCATGGTTTTTCTGGATTGGAAAACCCTGCCCTGGCATTGGACCTTGAGCGACAGTTTTGGCGCGACGCTGCTGCTGGTCGTGCTGGTCCCAGGCGTGCTGGCGCTGGTGTTTGGCTTCTTTGCCTTTCGCTCACGCATCAAAGGGGTGTATTTCTCCATCATCACCCAGGCCCTGACCTATGCCGCCATGCTGCTGTTTTTCCGCAATGAAATGGGCTTTGGTGGCAACAATGGCTTCACCGATTTCAAGCGATTGCTGGACCTGCCCATTGCGACCTCAGGCATGCGCAACAGTTTGTTCCTCCTGAGCGGCTGCACACTCTTTGCGGCCTGGCTGGGCACGCGCTGGCTCATGCAAACCAAGTACGGGCGCGTGCTGCAAGCCATTCGCGATGCAGAAAGCCGCACCTTGTTCCTCGGCTACGCCACCCTGGGCTACAAACTCAGCGCCTGGGTGTTGTCGGCGATCCTGTGCGGCATCGCTGGCGCGCTGTATGTACCGCAGGTGGGCATCATCAATCCTAGTGAAATGGCACCAGCCCAGTCGATTGAGATGGCAATCTGGGTGGCCGTTGGGGGTCGCGGCACCTTGTCTGGTCCCATCATCGGCGCGTTCCTCGTGAACCTCGGCAAGAGCTGGATGACGGTCCTTGCACCCGAATACTGGCTGTACTTGCTGGGGTTGTTGTTCATTGCCATCACCCTGTTTTTGCCCAAAGGCATTGTCGGCCTGTTGAACCAGTGGCTGGATGCCAGAAAGAACAAGGTGAGGCCTTCATGAAAGACTTGCTCGAACAAGGCGCAGCCCGCTACGAGGCGTATCAGGCCAAACTGCAAACTGACATTGAGGGCGGATCGGGTGGTCGCTCCGCCAGCTATGGTCGCATCCACGCACCGGGACAACTCGATGTCACCCATGGCCGCATCCTCTACCTGGAAGATGTGAGCGTGAGCTTTGACGGCTTCAAGGCCATCCAGGGCCTGAACCTGGACATTGGCGTGGGCGAATTGCGCTGCATCATTGGCCCCAACGGAGCTGGCAAAACCACCATGATGGACATCATCACGGGCAAAACCAGACCAGATGCAGGCCGGGTGTTTTTCGGCAGCACCATCGACTTGCTGGGTCGCAGTGAATCTGACATTGCCAACCTGGGCATTGGCCGCAAATTCCAAAAACCCACGGTGTTTGAAATGCTCAGCGTGATGGACAACCTGGAGCTGGCGGCCAAAGGCCACAAATCGCCCTGGTCTGCCGTGCGGCAGACCTTGAATGCCGAGCTCCGGCAGCGCATGGATGAAATGCTTCAAACCATTCACCTGCAAGACCATCGCCATCGGCTAGCGGGCGAGCTCAGCCATGGCCAAAAACAATGGCTGGAAATTGGCATGCTTCTCATGCAAGAGCCCAAATTGCTGTTGCTCGACGAGCCAGTGGCAGGCATGACGGATCAGGAAACCGAGCGCACAGCCCAATTGCTCTTATCGCTCAAGGGCAAGCACTCCATGATGGTGGTCGAGCACGACATGTCTTTTGTCTCGGCCATTTCCGACATCGTCACCGTTCTGGCCGAGGGGCGGGTTCTGGCTCAGGGCACCATGCAAGAGGTGCAATCCAATGAATCGGTGATTGAAGTGTATTTGGGGCGTTGACCATGCTGAGAATCGAACAACTGCATCAATACTATGGTGGCTCCCACATTTTGCGTGGCGTGAACCTCACCGTTCACCCGGGACAGATCACCGTGCTGCTGGGGCGCAATGGCGTGGGCAAGACCACCCTGCTCAAAACCCTCATGGGCCTGGTGCATCCCCGCTCAGGCGAGATGCTCATGGATGGGCAGTCGCTCGTGGGGCTCAAGCCCGAACAGCGGGTGCGCATGGGCTTGGGCTATGTGCCACAAGGCCGTGAAATCTTCAATCGGCTCACCGTGGAAGACAACCTGCGCATGGGCATGGCCACGCGCCCAGGCCGAGAACCTTTGCCGCAGGAGATCCTGAGCGTGTTTCCCGTGCTGGGCGAGATGCTGCATCGACGCGGCGGTGACCTCTCGGGTGGCCAGCAGCAACAGTTGGCGATTGCGCGGGCTTTGGCCTCACAACCCAAGATGCTGATCCTGGACGAACCGACCGAGGGGATTCAGCCCAACATCATCAAAGACATGGGGCGCATCATCCAGTGGCTTGCCCACGAAAAAGGCATGGGCATTTTGCTGTGCGAGCAGTACTACGACTTTGCCCAACAGCTGGCCGACCACTTTGTGGTGATGGAACGTGGTGAAGTGGTGGCCAGTGGTGAGGGCGCAGATCAGATGCGCGAACAAAACATCCGCGCCCTGGTGTCGATTTAAAGGTCCTGGAACAAACCCTTGCGCTCGATGAAGCGCACCACCTCGGCCAGCCCCTCCTGGGTCTTGAGGTTGGTCATGACAAAGGGCTTCTCGCCGCTGGCGGGGCCCCGCATGCGCTGGGTATCCGCCCGCATGATGTCCAGGTCGGCACCCACCATGGGGGCAAGATCGGTTTTGTTGATCACAAACAAGTCGCTCTTGGTGATGCCAGGCCCCCCTTTGCGCGGGATTTTTTCACCTGCAGCCACATCGATGACATAAATCGTGAGGTCGCTGAGCTCGGGGCTGAAGGTGGCCGCAAGATTGTCCCCGCCGCTTTCAATGAACACGATGTCGGCCTGGGGAAAGCGCGACAGCATCTGATCAATCGCTTCAAGGTTGATGCTGGCATCTTCGCGAATCGCTGTGTGCGGACACCCCCCCGTCTCCACGCCCATGATGCGCTCGGGGGGCAATGCCCCGCTGATGGTCAAGAGGCGCTGGTCCTCTTTGGTGTAGATGTCGTTGGTGATGGCAATCAGATCCCAGCGATCCCGCATGGATTTGCACAGCATCTCCAGCAACGTGGTTTTGCCCGACCCGACGGGTCCGCCAATGCCCACGCGCAAAGGGGGCAGTGCTTTGGTGCGAGGTGACGTGGTGCTCATGATCGAAAAATCCTTGTGTACTGATGTTCATGCCGGGATGACAGGATGGCCAGACCGGGCGAAAAACTGATGGGCTCAGGGGTGACGGGATGCGACACATACAGGGCGTGGGCATCAAGGATGCGCTGGTTCATGGCGTGGATGAGGCGCTGCCCTGACTTTTGCCCCAAAGGCACGGCCTTCATGGCCGACTGAACCTGATTTTCAAGCCAAGAAAAAGCCAGGCTCAATCGAACAAGCACAGTGGGTGTGCTGTATTGCAAGTGCGCCAGGGTGAAGGCCACAGGCCAACAGGTGTTGGACAAGTCCAAGGCCGATCGCTGCGCTTGAGGGACATCGGGATGGTTGTCCAGCCACTTGAGCATGGCATGCCCCATTTGCAGGGTTTGCTGGCGGATTTCCTGGGTTTCCCGCGTGATGAGGTAGCGCTGATTGAGGTCCGCCACGCGAGCCAGGTCCCCATCGGACCAGGCTTGCATGAGCGCATCCACATACGGCCAGTCACAGCGCACCATGCCCAGCTCCAGGGCATCGCTCAGCCAGGTCAAGGCGGAGGCCTCATCGCTGACCCAACCCGCCTGCACCGCTGCCTCCAGGGCTTCGGAGTAGGAAAACGCACCCACGGGCAAGGCTGGTGAGGACAGGTGAAGCAAACCCAGCAGGGTCTGGGGTGGCAAGGGCTCAGTCATGACGATGTGCCCCATGACCGTGATCGTGGCCATGATCGTGTCGATGGCCATGATCGTGGCCCTGTCCATGTGCAGCGGCATAGGCGCCCGATTCAGGCTCAAAGGCGGCCTCGATCAGCGCCACCTCCATGTGCATGCGCAGCAACAGGTCATGCAAGACCGGGTCGTGCTCCAAATAAATCGCCTCGGGTGTGAGCTGCAGGCTCACATGCCGATTGCCCAGGTGGTAGGCCGCGCGCAACAGGTCAAAAGCCTGACCATGCGTGGGGCATGGCGTGACTTGCATCAAGGGCTGTGGTGCTGCATGAACAACGAGCAGTTCGTTGCCCTCGCCCACCAAGACATCACCGCCGCGAATCACCTGCCCACGAGGCAGACTGACGGCCAGGGGCTTGCCCTGAAGGTCGGTGGCATGGAAGCGGCTTTTTTGTCGCACGTCCCAGGAGAGGCTCACGGAGGCAGCGCGCTTGAGCAGCACGGCAGCGAGCCCCTTGCCTTGAACAATGCGGTGTGTGAAGAGGCGCATGATCAAAAAAGAAAGTAGCGCTGGGTCATGGGCAGCACCTGGGCGGGCTCACAAGTCAGCAACTCACCATTGGCGCGCACCGCATAGGTCTGGGCATCCACCTCCATGTGAGGCAGCCAATCGTTGTGGATCATGGCGCGCTTGGTCACCGAGCGAATGCCTTTGACGGCACTCAAGGGTTTGCGCAAACCCCATTGCGCAGCAACGTCAGCCTGCAAGGCTGCACCCGACACAAAGGTCAATGACGTGGCAGCCAAAGCCCCGCCAAAGGCCCCAAACATGGGGCGCATGTGCACGGGCTGAGGTGTGGGAATGGAGGCATTGGGGTCGCCCATGGCGGCCAGGGCAATGCAGCCGCCTTTGAGGATCTGATAAGGCTTGACCCCAAAGAAGGCTGGCTTCCACAAGACCAGGTCAGCCAGCTTGCCCGACTCGATGCTGCCCACCTCATGGGCTATGCCATGCGCAATGGCCGGATTGATGGTGAGCTTGGCCAGGTAACGCTTGATGCGCTGGTTGTCATTGCGAGCCGAGTCACCAGGCAGGCTGCCGCGCTGCACTTTCATCTTGTGGGCGGTTTGCCAGCAGCGAATGATGACCTCGCCCACACGGCCCATGGCCTGGCTGTCCGAGCTGAAGATGCTGATCGCGCCCAGGTCATGCAGGATGTCCTCTGCCGCAATCGTTTCGCGGCGAATGCGGCTCTCGGCAAAGGCCAGGTCCTCGGGGATGGAGGCATCGAGGTGGTGACAGACCATGAGCATGTCCACATGCTCGTCCAGGGTGTTGATGGTGTAGGGGCGGGTTGGGTTGGTCGATGAGGGCAAGACATTGAGCTCGCCCACCACCTTGAGGATGTCGGGCGCATGGCCGCCGCCCGCACCTTCGGTGTGGAAGGTGTGGATGGTGCGGCCTTTGAAGGCGGCAATGCTGTCCTCCACAAAGCCCGATTCGTTGAGGGTGTCGGTGTGGATGGCAACCTGGGTATCGGTCAATTCGGCCACGCTCAGGCATTGATCAATCGCGCTGGGTGTGGTGCCCCAGTCCTCATGCAGCTTCAGGCCAATCGCGCCACCCCGGATTTGCTCCATCAGGGCATCGGGGCGCGAGGCATTGCCCTTGCCCAGGAAGCCCAGGTTCATGGGGAACGCATCGGCCGCTTGCAGCATGCGGCCCAAATGCCAGGGACCCGGTGTGCAGGTGGTGGCAAAAGTGCCCGTGGCGGGTCCGGTGCCGCCGCCAATCATGGTCGTGACCCCACTGGCCAGGGCTTCATCGATTTGCTGGGGTGCAATGAAATGGATGTGGGTGTCGATGGCACCCGCTGTGACGATCAAGCCCTCGCAGCTGATGATTTCAGTACCAGGACCAATGATGAGGTCCACACCGTTTTGGGTGTCGGGATTGCCAGCTTTGCCCAAGCCCACGATGCGCCCGTCCTTGAGCCCGATGTCGGCTTTGACGATGCCCCAATGGTCCAGGACCATGGCATTGGTGAGCACGGTGTCACAGGCGCCTTGAGCGCGACTGAGTTGCGACTGAGCCATGCCATCGCGGATGGACTTGCCTCCCCCGAACTTGGCCTCCTCGCCATAGCCCCCCGCCCTGAGGGTGTAGTCCTGCTCGATCTCCAGGATGAGCTCGGTATCGGCCAGTCGAACGCGGTCACCCACCGTGGGACCATACATGTCGGCATAGGCTTTTTTGTGGATGTGGCTCATGACGACTCCTTGGCGCGGTCCAAAGGACCTTGCACGTGGGCTCTGAAGCCAAACACTTGCCTCAGGCCTTGGTAGGCCACCAACTGAACCCGGCGTTGCTGGCCAGGTTCAAAGCGAATGGCCGTGCCCGATGCGATGTTCAGGCGCATGCCCTTGGCAGCCACCCGATCGAATTGCAAGGCGGCATTGACCTCGGCAAAGTGATAGTGCGACCCCACCTGGATGGGACGATCCGCCGAATTGGCGACCGTCAACTCCAGGGTGGCGCGTGCGGGATTGAGGGGCAACTCCCCCTCGTCGATGAAGTATTGACCCGGAATCATGATGTGCCCCTCATCCGGCCAGGCCGGTGAGCAACCAGCCCCCAAGGCCCAGCGACGCCATGGCGGTGAAGACCCTGAGGTGCACATGGCGAGGCATCGCCCACTTGCCAACTGCCCAGCCAGTGGCGTGCAGCAACGCGCTGGCGCACACCATGCCGATCAGCCCCAGGTGACTGGCGCTGGCTTGCAAGGCCACCCCATGCGCATGGCCGTGGACCAGACCAAAACCAGCCATGGCCACCAAACCCAGCCACCAGGTGCGGCCTTGGATTTGGGGCATTCTCCACACCATGACGCCCAAGGCCATCAAGGACAGGGCGATGAGGCGTTCGGCCAAAAGGGAATCAGATCCGTTCAAGCCCAGGCCTGCGCCGACCATCAGCCCCGTCATGAAGACCAGGGGGACCCAGACAGCCTTGGCAGGCCTTGCCCAGCACCACACGCCCACCATCAGCATGGCCATGAGGTGGTCCACACCAGAGAAGGGATGCAGCAAGCCCGCTGCAAAGAGGGTGACCATGCCGTGCCCCTCATGGGCTTGCGCCTGCGCGGCACACACGAGCACGGCCAAGGCCACGACAGTGCGAAAAAGAAAAGATGAACGCATGATGAAAGACTCCGGGATATCAAACAATGGGTTGATGGACCGTGACCAGTTTGGTGCCATCGGGAAACGTGGCTTCAACCTGGATGTCGGGAATCATGTCGGCCACGCCTGGCATGACATCGGCCACGGTGAGCCAGGTGCGCCCCTCTTGCATGAGCTGTGCAACGGTCTTGCCATCGCGCGCGCCTTCCATGATGGCGGCGCTGATCAAGGCCACGGCTTCGGGGTGATTGAGCTTGAGGCCTCTGGCTTTTCGCCGCTCGGCCACCAGGGCTGCAGTGAAAATCAGCAGCTTGTCCTTCTCACGGGGACTCAGGTCCATGATGTTCCTTTCTCGCTTGTCTCAAAGTTGCCAGGAGCGGCAGGCCACCGCCGGCATGTCCCAGGCCTTGGCGCGCCACAGCGCCCAGACCGATTGAAAAACAGTGTGGATTTGGTGGGCATGATCGGCCAGGACCCTCAGTTGCAAGAGGCCAGGCTGTGATGCCGTGAGACCCCACACCCAAGCTGGCGCTTGAGGTGTACCAGGGGCATCGCTCAGGCGGGTGAGCAGCGCTCGGCTGTCGTCGAGCATGGCCTCGAGACCATGAAGGCTGTCCAAATGCGCCAACGCGTCCCAGGCCAGCACCATCTGTCCCAGGGTGCGTCGGCCTTGCAAGCCCAGCGGTCCATCGAGCAACACGGAGTCGGTGGCCTGGATCAGGGCGCGCTCTTGCCAGCGCTGAGGCCATTCGCACTGGACTTCCAGCGCGCCCGCCTCGAATGCCAGGTGCGAGGCCGCCAAGCCCAAGGCATACACATCCCAGCACATCAGCGAGGACTGTGGCGCCAGTTCAAACACCAGCCGATTGCTGGCCCAGGCACCGTTGTAGACCAGGGTCTCCAGGGGCAGCCATTCCAGGCGTGCGCGGGACGCCAATCGCATGTGCACCGTTTGCCGCGCCCACTGGGAGGATCGACCCAGAAAGCGCGTGGCACCGGGTGTAGTGATGAGGCCATGAGCGCCCTCTTCCACATGAATCTGCACATCGATGCGGTCCGATCCAATCAGCCCCGATGGGGGGTGAACCAAGACGTTGTGGCAAACCGAAGGCTGCTCGGGGTAGAGGCTCTTGAGCACGCGAAGCGGCCCTTGGTGAGCGTGGTGAAGCACAGTCTGGTCTGCTTTTTTCACATATCGCAGGTCCAGTTTGGCCAGCCATCCCGAGGTCTCGGTCGATGGAGGACGTTGGACAGGTGCAAGCATGGCGGGACAGACTTTCCAGGATCACTGCTGTCCGTCAGGATACCAGTGAGGCGGTGGCAACTCGGAGAAAACCCGGCGCAAGCCCCTTGCCCAGCGCTCGGACAATTCTCGAAAGTAGGCGTCCTGATCGTCCACCCGATAGCGCAGGTCGGCCTTGAGCCGGTTGCGCGGCAGGATGAGCAAATCAATGGGCAAGCCAACCGACACATTGCTGCGCATGGTGGAGTCAAAACTCACCATCACACATTTGGTGGCCTCAAGCAAACTGATCTCCGAGCGGATGACACGGTCGAGAATGGGTTTGCCATATTTGATTTCACCAATCTGCAAAAACGGGGTCTCTGGCGTGGCTTCAATGGCATTGCCCTCGGAATACACCAGAAAAAGCCGCGGACGTTCTGTTCCGATTTGGCCACCCAGCAAAAAACTGGCGCTGGCATCGATGCCACTTTGTTTGAGGGAGGGACCATCCCGGGCAACCACAGCCCGCATGGCGTCACCCAAAAGCATGGCCACATCCGACAGGCTTTGGACGTTGGTCCAATTCTGGGCATGGTTTTCACGAACGCAGCGGTGCAAATGCTCGATGGCGCCCTGGGAAACACTCAGGTTGCCCGCAGTGAGCAAAGTGATGACGCGGTCGTTGGGAATCTCCAGCACATGCAACTTGCTGAAACAGCCCACGTTGTCCACGCCGGCATGGGTGCGGCTGTCTGATGCGAACACCAGGCCAGCATTGAGCATCACCGCACAACAATAGGTCATAAAGGCTCCAGGGCGTCAGGCTGCTTTGAGTTGAGGAAAAGAGGAATTGGCTACCTGCATTCTGCGGTCCGACAGGTTGGCCACAAAGAACCGCTGTGACAGTGCCTGCTGTGCGCCTGCGATGTCGGCCAAACGCGCTGCACCAAAGGCAAACATGGCCTTGGAGGAATGCCCTGCATCGGCATAAGACACGCCCGCCTGGGCCTTGCCCAAGGCACGCGACACCGGCTCGCTGGCATCGACTTGCAAGGCCTGGAGGTGGCGCGAGGCCTCGAACAAGCAGTAACTGGCCGAGCGGGGGAAATCGATCCGGCGCAACAGCATTTCGGTCACACCATCCAGATTGGCCTCGCCGCGCAAGCGACGCAAGGGCATGAGCGCCGATGCCGACTCCAGCAAAGCCACACGGTGAAAGGCGGCATTGGGGCCATCGCTTTCAGACTCCAGCCAGTCGAAATCGGGGTCAGCCTGGGTGGACCACAAGCGGATTGAGGCATCCGCGCGTTCGAAAAACGTGCCCAGGCGCATGAAATGCCAGGACTCATTGCGCAGCATGGTGGCAAAGCCCACGCCCCTGAACATGTCGGAGAAGGTCTGAATGTCCAAAATGGTTTGACCCAGCGCACTTTGATGCCATGAGCGCGAATTGAGGTTGCCAATGCGCGAGAGCATGCTTTGCAAGCTGGCGTGCACCTCGGTGGGGACCACTGAGCGCTGATTGCGGGCTGCGTCACGCGCCATTTGCAGGCAGGAGATCACCGAACCCGGATTCTCGCGATCCAGCACGCACTGATGCAGGATGTCCTCGCGCCGCAGCGACCGAACGGCCATGCCCGAGGGCAGACTTCCCGTGGCCAGCAAAGGCACGGTCCAGGCCTTGTGAGCACCTGAGTCATCGCGCAAACTCGGCAAGGCGGACAAGCGGCGCGCTAAATCCAGCAACCTCGCCATGGCCTCCGCACGTTCCACAGCGCGTCCCATCCAAAACAAATCTGAAGCCGTGCGACACAACATCTTGATCTCCTCAATCATTCATCCTGCAAGACCCAGGTGTCTTTGGTTCCACCACCCTGGCTGCTGTTGACCACCAAACTGCCCTGTCTGAGGGCCACACGGGTGAGGCCTCCAGGCACCATGCGCACCTCGCGCCCTTGCAGCACATAGGGCCTGAGGTCCACATGCCGAGGCGCAATGCCCTCATCGACCAAGGTGGGGCACGTGGACAAGGCCAAGGTGGGTTGGGCAATGTATTTGTCCGGGTGAGCCTTGATCTTGAGCGCAAAGGCTTCCAGTTCGGCCTTGCTCGCCTTGGGTCCGATCAACATGCCATAGCCACCCGCTCCTTGGGCTTCCTTGACCACCAGTTCGGACAGGTTGGCCAGGACATGGTCACACACCTTGGGGTCGGACAAGACGTAGGTGGGCACGTTGTTGAGCAAGGGCTCCTCGCTCAGGTAATAGCGGATCATGTCGGGGACGTAGGGGTAGATGGACTTGTCATCGGCCACACCGGTGCCCACGGCATTGACCACACTGACATGGCCCCGGCTCATGGCATCCACCAATCCACTGGCGCCCAGCATGGAGTCGGGTCTGAAGGCCAGTGGATCCAGAAAGTCATCGTCGATGCGCCGATAAATGACATCAACGCGCTGTGGACCCCGGATGGTCTTCATGTAGACAAAGCCATCTTCGACAAACAAGTCCTGCCCCTCCACAAGCTCGGCACCAATGCTTTGCGCAAGAAAGGCATGCTCGAAATAGGCGCTGTTGTAAGGACCGGGGGTCAGCACCACCATCACCGGGTCATCGGTGTGGACCGGGGCCAGTTCACGCAAGGTCAGGTCCAGCATGTGCGGGTAATGCGAAATGGGCGCTACACCATGGCGTTCGAAGAGCTCCGGTTCGATCTGCGAAAGAATGCGGCGGTTTTCCAGCATGTAGCTCACACCCGAAGGCACACGCAGGTTGTCCTCGAGCACATAAAAGCTCAATTCGTCGGTGCGAACCAGGTCAATGCCCGAGATAGCGGCATACACACCCAGCGGGACCTGAATGCCTTTCATTTCCTGTCGGTACTGGCTGTTGCCCAGGATCACCTCGCTGGGGATGATGCCGTCGCGCAGGATGCGTTGATCGTTGTAGACGTCTTGAAGAAAGAGGTTGAGGGCTTGCACACGCTGCGCCAAGCCTCGGCTGAGGTACTGCCACTCTGACTGGGTGAGCACTCGGGGCAGGATGTCAAAGGGGATGGCGCGCTCCACGCCTGATGCATCGCCGGCCAGTGAGAAGGTGATGCCTTCCCTGAAAAAAGCCAGCCTGGCTTGCTCTTGCTTGGCTTGAAGGATCTCGGCGGGGGTTTGCTGAAACCAGGTGTTCAAACCCGTCCACGCGGGACGGGGTGAATCACCAAAACCGTTGAACTCCGAATAAATCGACATGGGACTGCTCTCTGTAACCTAGCCTGAATGAGCAATCCCCGTGCCCAGATCTGAGGGCGAATTTGCCCCGATTTGGCGCAGGATGCTCAAGCGGCCGCACTGGTTTGGGGCGCAGCCAGTCCGGCGTCATTGGAGGCTTTGAGGCGATGGTGAAGTCGAATGGCACTGTCCTTGACCAGTTGACTCAAGGTCAAATTCAGCCGTTTGGAGGTCACCACGGTTTTGAGCTGACCGCAGCAAAAGATGGGAAACAGCGCGGCATCGCCATTGAGCAACACTGTATGAGATTCCTCTCCTGCGGGAGAAATGCAGCTGATCTTGAGGCTGCAAGCGCCATTGATGCGGATGAAGCAATGCTCGATCGAAACTTCCAGGCCCTGGGATACCCACTCCTCCACCAAGCCTGGCAGCATGCGATGCACCAGGGCATCGTATTCGCGCTCTCGACCCTTGGCCGCCATGATGTGGCGGGCCTCATGCTTGCTGATGATGTTTTCCATGTCACACCTCCTCCACCTTGGTTGAAACGAGAGCTTCATGTTGGTGCATGCTTTGCACCACACAAGCCGTCGCCACCAACAGTGCAAGCGGCGTGCCAGGTGTCAGGGTGAGGTCAGCCCACCCTCAACCTGGGCTCAGTCAAACATGTCGGGCTGGGTTTTGACCAGGTTGTCCCAAATGGTTTGGAAGTGCAGCCAGCCGATGTATTCCGAGCCCACATGCTCACGGCTGTAGCGGGCGCGCTCGGGCTTGACCAGGATGGGCTCAATGCCTGTGGCATCGATGAGGAGCTGCTGCTTGCAGCAGCGCTCGAGGGCAATGAACCAGAAGGCTGCGGCATCGATGCTGTGACGGCTTGCAGTCAGCAGACCATGGTTTTGGTGAATGGCAGCCTTGACGCCTTTGAATGCATCGGCCACCTTGTGACCCGACTTGACCTCCACGGCCACTTGCCCAGCCGACTCGCCAATGACCACGTGGTCTTCAAAAAATGCACACGCATCCTGACTGATGGGTGCCAGGGGCTTGGCCAGGGACGCATAAGCCGTTCCATAGACCGTGTGTGCATGGCACATGGCCACGATGTCAGGGTGGGCTTGGTGAACTGCTGCATGAAGAACAAAGCCAGCGCGGTTGATGGCGTGACGACCCTCGACCACCTTGCCCTCATGATCGGCGAGGATGAGGTTGGAGACCTTGACATCGTTAAAGTGCACAGCCATGGGGTTGGTCCAGTAGAGATCTGGATGTTCTGGATCGCGAATCGTGAGATGGCCGGCAAAACCATAGTCAAAACCTTGCAAGGCAAAGGCCCGGCATGCACCCACCAGACGTTCCTTGAGGTGCTGGCGATGGGCTTTCGCATCGGTGAAATGAGGGGTTTCGGGGAAGATCAATCCCGGTTGTTCGGGCTGATAAATGGATTCGCGTTGGCCCAAATCGGTTTCAAGGTGGATGGTGGGCTTTTTTTCGAGAACGGCTGACATGGCAGGCTCCTTGGAGAGGGGGGCGGAATTGAACAGCTATAGGGCACATTCAAGCTTGATGTGCATTGTGAAGGTGAAGGGCGAAACCGCGAAGGGGACAGGGTAGTTTGCGCGACATCACCTGGGTGACACGCCTTGATGGAAGGCAAACAAAAGGATCAGGCGCCCAGCAAGGGCGACAACCATTGAACCAGGCTAGGGATGATCAAAGCTCCGAGGATGCCATTGATGCCCATGCCCATGCTGGAGAAGGCACCCGCCTGGGGGTGCACAGAAAACGCCCTGGAAGTGCCAATGCCGTGGGCGGACACCCCGATGGCAAAGCCACGCTGCCACCAGGCCTTGATGCCAAGGGCATTGAGCACGTAGGGCGCCACCACAGAACCGGCAATGCCGGTGAAGACGGCGTAAATGGCCGTCAAGGTTGGCGAAGTGTGAATGGTTTGTGCGATGCCCATGCCAATGGGAGCGGTCACTGATTTGGCATACAAAGGGGTGATGAGTTCGGTGGGGACATTCAAGAGCCGCGAGAGCAGCACGGCAAACACCATGGCGCTGAGCCCTCCCAACACCAGAGCAAAACCCATGGACCACACATGCCCCTTCATCAAGGACCAGCCTTTGTAAATGGGCACAGCCAGGGCGACGGTGGCTGTCCCAAGCAGGAAGTGGACAAATTGCGCCCCCTCAAAATAAGTGGCATAGGGCATGTCCATCAAGGAGATCACAGCCACCACGGTGAGGACCGCTAGCGCAACCGGATTGGTCATGGGATGCTTGTTCATGCGCTGGTGAAAACTCAAGGCCAGCTGGTAGGCCGTGAGGGTGAGCGTCAAGGACAGCAACGGTGAGCCACTGAGATACACCCAGATTTCCTTGAGGTCCACCATGTTCACCATGCTGTTCATGGTGACGTCTCCTCCATGTTGGCCTCAGGCGGTGAATGAGCATCGAGGCGCTTGAGGATCCAGGCCACCATCCCAATGGACAAGGTCACGCTGGCGATGAGCACCAAAGCGATTGGCCCCCCCCAGGCTTGAAGTTGAGGCATGAACTTGACTACCCCCACTGAGGCAGGAATGAACAACAAACCCAGATGCTGGGTCATGCCGCTGGCCACGGTGTCCACAGACTCGGGCACGCTGGCCTTCCAATGAAAAAAGCACAGCAAAAAGACCAGGCCCAGAACCGGACCTGGAATGGGAAGTTTGAGGAATTTGGAGCAGATCTCACCCAAACCCTGAAACAGCAAAAGGATGACCAAGCCTTGAATCATGTTCGGATTGTGAGGCCATCCGCATCCTCACGGTCAACCCACGATCAATAGCAGGTGCGACTGCGCGTCAGTGAACCATCTGCATTGAAGGACTCAATCCAGGGACCACAGTTGGGGGTTGGGGGCAAACCATAGCCGGGGTAGCTGGGCTGAACATAGACCTGGGGAGCCGGCTCCATGGCGCGGTAAACAATGGCACCTGTGACCAAAGCGGGGACCGTCCATTGCCAATTGTGATGGTGATGGTGATGGCGTCGCCAGTGATCGGGACCACCGTAACGCCCACCATCATGGGCCATGGCAGAGGTGCCAACCAGCAATGCGCACAGGAGCAGGAACTTGTTCATGACTTCCCTTTCATGAGGAGTTGTGTCTCTAACGGGTTCAGCCACAGGTCGTTGACCCCAGGTTCAGGTAACCACTCGTTTAATTGATGGCTCGATGAAATCAGACTCAAATCCCCTATAATTAACCAGATGGTTAATACTAAAAATGGTTGCTAAGGAGGGCTTGTACCTTGCCGCATTGGAAGCCAGCTATAAAAAAATCAGGGACCAAGAATTGGATTTGCACCTCGATGTCCTGGACCCGGAGGCGGCACTCAGGCGCTTGGTGGCCATCAACTTTGATCACCATGTGGCCAACGAACACTACATCCGCTTGGTCATGTCAGAAAACATGAACCGCGGGCGCACCCTGGCCAAAAGCGATCAGATCGAGGCCCTCAACCGCCCTGCCCTGACGATTTTGAGTGCGATCTATTCGCGCGGCGTTGATCAAGGGGTGTTTCGTCCGGGGCTCAATCCCGTTGACATACATGCCTCGATTTCAGCCCTCACTTTTTACAACGTGTCCAACCGTTACACCTTTGGCATGATTTTTCAGGTCCCAACCCATTCGCCCTCCTACATGGCAATGCGCCGGGAACACATCATTGAGATGATGGTGTGCTTTCTGAAGGTTCAACCATCCCCATCAATGCCCCATTGAATTCAAGACAATGGCCCATCTTCACCCCTTCACCCCTCACCTTTGGAGTCACCCATGAAAGCCCTGATGTTGCATGGCATCAATCACAACATGTTCGGGAAAAGAGATCCCAAGCAATACGGAACCATCACTCTGGACCAGATCAATCAGAGGCTACATGACTTGGGCAAGACCCTGGGGGTGAACGTTGATTGCTTTCAAACCAACGACGAAGGTGCCATGTGCGAGCGCATCCATCAGGCCTATCGGGATCAGGTGGACATGGTCCTGATCAATGCCGGAGCCTGGACCCATTACAGCTACGGCATTCGGGATGCATTGGCCATCCTCACCTGCCCCATCGTGGAATTGCACATGTCCAACATTCATGCGCGTGAAGCCTTCAGGCACCACTCGGTGTTTGCAGAAATCGTCATGGGACAGATCTGCGGTTTTGGCGCCGACAGCTATGAACTGGCCTTGCGTGCGGGCCACTCGGCTGCCCTTGGCCGCAAAAACGCTTGAGCCATGTCGATGCCTTCTTTGCGCATTGATGGCCACACTCAGGTGATTGCACACCTGGGCTACCCCACGCACAGTTTCAAAGCCCCCTTGATATACAACCCCTATTTCGCGGCGCAAAACATTCCTGCAGTGGTGGTCCCCCTGGGTTGTCAGACTGAGCACTTCGAGCCCATGTTGCGTGCTTTTTTCAAAGCCACCAATGCATTGGGCGCCTTGATCACCATGCCGCATAAGGTGAGTGTCCTGGGTTTGCTTGATGAAGTCAGCGTGACGGCTCAGGTGGCTGGCGCTTGCAACGCGGTCAAACGATCTGCCGACGGCAAATTGGTGGGCGACATGTTCGATGGCCAGGGCTTTGTCCTGGGCCTGATCAACAAAGGCCTGGACCTCAAGGGCAAGCGTGCTTTGGTGATTGGCAATGGCGGCGTGGGCAGCGCCATTGCAGCGTCGCTGGCGGCAGCAGGCGTTGATTCCCTGCGGCTCTTTGACTTGCATACCCCCAACACCCAGGCTTTGGCCCAGCGGCTTGCTCAGCACTATCCCGATTTGCACATCGACGTCGGGTCTGATGATCCCAGCGATCAGGATCTGGTGGTCAACGCCACCCCACTTGGGATGAAGACCGGTGACCCCCTGCCCATGGACATGACACGGCTTTCGCCGCACACCCATGTGGGCGAGGTGGTGATGACCCAGCGCATCACCCCTTTCCTGGCGGCGGCCTTAGAAAAAGGCTGCCCAATCCAGGTGGGAACCGACATGCTGTTTGAGATGATTCCCGCCTATCTTGAATTTTTTGGGCTACCTTCGACCACCGCACAACGACTGCGTGATTTGGCCCAGCTTGAGCCCACCCATTAAGAAAGGACAGACGATGCCCATCAATCGTGAATCACTGGACGAGTCCCCCAATCCGATTGGGATGGCTGGCGTTGAATTCATTGAATATTCAACAACAAAGCCCCAGGCGCTGGGCCAAGTGCTCGAGCTGATGGGTTTCAAGCCCGTCGCCCGGCATCGCTCCAGGGAAGTCATGCTGTACCGCCAGGGTGACATCAACCTGATCGTCAATGCGCATGAGGCCACCCAGGAGTCCCCCAGCATCGCAGCTGTGGCTTTTCGGGTTCGCGATGCGGCCAGCGCTTATCGCAGGGCATTGGACCTGGGCGCATGGGCGGTGCACACGCAAGTCGAAGTCATGGAGCTCAATATCCCAGCGGTGCACGGCGTGGGCAACAGCCGGATTTATTTTGTCGATCGGCATCAGGATTTCTCCATCTATGACGTGGACTTCATCCCCATCCCAGCTGTGGCGGCAAACCAGATGTCCGACAGCGCACTGAGCGTCTTTGGCTTGGTTCAATACATCGGCAACGATAGAACAGAAGACTGGACCGAGTTCTATAACGTGTTGTTTGGCTTTCAAACGCTGCCCGATGACCTTCGCTTTGGCATCTTGCCCAAAGGCCGCATTTTGAGAAGCCCCTGCGGTCAATTCCACATTCAACTCATCGAGCCCGAGCCTGGCGTCTTGGATGTGCAAGAAGATGAGCATTTCCATCGCCTGGGCTTGGGTACACAGCATGTGATTCAAACGGTCAAAGCCATGGAAAAGAATGGGGTTGAGTTCGTGGATTCGGCACACTTGCACACTGCAGAGCGAGGGGCGCTGACCACCACCTGGATGCACAGCCTGAGCTTTGAACTGGTCCATAAGGATTGACCATGCTGCGACACCGCCTGCCCCACTTTGCCGATTTCGGCATGGACACCATCAGCCTGTCAGGCACCCTGGACATCAAACTCAACGCCATGAAGGCAGCCGGTTTCCAGCAGGTGATGCTTTCCGCAAAAGACCTGACTCAATACGACAAAGGCTGGGAAGCCGCTGTCGAATTGGTCAAACAAAGCGGCTTGCGCGTGACTGGCTTTCAAGTCTTGCGTGATTTTGAGGGGCTCAGTGGCCACTTGCATGCCTACAAAGTCGACATCGCCAAGTCCATGCTGGAGATGTGCTCGGCGGTGGGCGCCAAGGTGCTGCTGGCTTGCTCGTCCACCTCAACCCATGCCAGTCAACAACCTGATGACCTGGCCAAAGACCTTCGCCAGCTGGCGATGTTGGCCATCCCCAAGGGCATTCGGATTGCCTATGAAGGCTTGTCATGGGGCAGGACCATCAACACCTATGAAGGTGCATGGGATGTGGTGTCGCGAGCTGACATGCCCAACCTTGGCCTGGCCATCGATTCGTTTCACATGTTTGCTGCCCAGTCCACCCTCGAAGAGCTGGAGTTCATCGATCCTGAAAAAATTGAACTTGTGCAGTTGGCCGACTTCATGTGGCAAGAGATTCCAACTTTTGAAGAACGCATCACCACAGCACGTCACTTCAGGGTCTTTCCAGGCGAGGGCGTTCACAGCGAAGCCTTGGCGCAACTGGTGCGATCGCTCTACGCCATGGGTTATCGCGGGGACTACAGCTTTGAGGTCTTCAATGACGACTACCAGCAAATCCAGCCCGATGTGGTCACCCTCAGAGCACAGCAATCGGCCTTGTGGTTGTCCGAGCATGTGCTCCAAAGGAGTGTCCCCTTGCCCAATCGGATCCGGCTGAAACAATCCCGACCCACCCCCTGAATCCATCATGAAATTGTCTGGCCGCTCTGTGTTGATGTCTGAGCGACTGCATCTGGAGCCCGTTCAGGCTCGCGATGCAGCCGACTTTTATGCCCTGTGGTCTTCGCCTACCTTGGCACAAGTGGCCGGCATTGATCCTGTTGGTTCGCTGGATGAGGTCGCAGCGGGTCTTGCTCAATTCGAGCGACTCAGGTTGATGGGCATGTATTGGAAGTGGCGACTGAGCTTGCGAAGTTCTGGTGACTTCGTAGGAGAAATCGAGGCCTATCCCACGCGGCCACAAATTCAGCCTTGGACAGAATGGGGCATTGGTTACAGCCTGATGTCCAACCATTGGCGACAAGGCTATGCCACTGAAGCCTTGAATGCGGTGATTTTGGCCATTTTTGAGCATCCCGACAGCCAACGCATCAAGGCCGATGTGGGCCATGCCAATGATGCATCGATCCAATTGCTGACGAAATTGGGGTTTCAGCAAGAGGGATCACAGAAAGCCAAGATCTGGCATTCAGAGCAAACCCATGACATGCTGCTTTTCGGCCTGACCAAATCCCAATGGGATGTGTCAAGGGCCTGAAAACTTGAAAACGACGGGTAATTCCACCACCTGAAGTAAGGCAACGTTGGGCGCGTCTGAGGGCGGGAAACGCCAATTCCTGACCCCCACCAAAGCCGCCTGATCCAAACGGCCATAACCGCTGGACGCTTTGATCTGGACTTGCGAGGGCACGCCACGCCCATCAACGACCAGGGACACCCAGACCGTGCCGTGCTCACCCAACTGTTTGCTCAATGCAGGATAAGTGGGCGTCGGCGCGTGGATGGGTTTGAGAGATTTCAGTGCATCTTGCTGCATTTGAGCTGCGGCAGATCTAGCGACGGCACTGTCTTTGACGGCGCTACGCCCCAGATCGATCGCGGATGACGGCGCGTCCACCGTGACATGCAGACCTGGTGCGACATCCACGGGCGACGACGCAGGCATGACATTGGCGTTCGATGCAACCCCGGCAGGCAGTGTGATCGTGGCCGCGGCGAGCGCACCATCCTGTTCTCCAAGGGCCTTGCTGGGGTCAGCGTCACCAACGGGGGGACTTGCGATGGCAGACCTAGAGGAGGACTTGGCCGCAGGCAACGAGGGCAAACCAGGCGCTGTTTGTTCAGGAGACGCCAAAGCCGGAGTTGCCTGGGTCACCTGACTCCATGACTCCAAAAGCACATAGGGGGTGGACGCAGGGGGCATGGGGTGTTTCGGACCCTGGCTGGGCTGCACCCATTGGGACAAGCCCAACAGCAAGACACCGTGAACGACTGCAACACTTGCCCACACCTTCAAGTTTTGCAGGTGTTGGGGGGCAGGCTCGAATCGACGCAATGACAATTCCATGACTTAAATCATATCGTTGAGTACCTCGGCCGGGATAAGATGAGAATCGTTCTCATTTAAGACATCTCCATGCAACTCGATCAACTCCAACCGTCCGAGCCAGCCATCATATTGGCGGTGGAGGGCCGTCCAGACCAAGTGGAGCGCTTGAGCGCATTTGGCCTCAGACCCGGACAAATGCTGCAAATCTTGCGACGTGCGCCCTGGAGCGGCCCCTTTCATGTTCAGGTGGGCGGCACAGAAATGCTGCTGCGTGCCGCCCTTGCCCAGTGTGTCAGTGTGCAAAGGTTGAAGCGGGCATGAGCCTTCGCTGGGTCATGCTTGGGATGCCCAATACAGGCAAGTCCACGCTGTTCAATCGACTCAGTGGTTCAAAATCACGCGTTGGAAACTGGCCGGGGCTCACGATTGATATCCATACGGCACGCATCCTGGTGGGCGGGCACATGGTCCATTTAGCAGATTTGCCTGGCATTCACGATCTCAACGGGCATTCCGAGGACGAGCGCATTGTCTGCAGCCATCTGAACCAGGAAGGGGTAGAAGGAATCCTCTTCGTGACCAATGCCACCCAGCTGGCCAGACAACTGCCCTTGGTTCATCAGGTGCAGTCACTTGGCATTCCCATGGCGCTGGTGATCAACATGATGGATGAGGCCACCAAATTGGGTGTGACCGTTGATGCCACTGCTTTGAGCCAGCGCATGGGCATCCCCCTGGTGCCCATCAGCGCAAGGCTGAATCAAGGACTGCCCGCGCTAGATCAGGTCCTGCGTGACCTGGCGGATCACCCCACTCCCCCCCCGTCACCACAATGGTCTGCACACGCCCTGATGGCATCGTGCGTACAGCAACCTGCCCTGCTATCGGCGCCCTGGACCCAGGCGGTGGATCGCATACTGTTGCATCGAGTTTTGGGTCTGCCCATCTTCTTTGTGCTGCTCTTGTTGATGTTTCAACTGGTTTTTTCCATCGGCAAGCCCATTCAGGATGGCTTGGCCTTGCTGAGTCAGGACATTCGTCAACTTGCCCTTGAGCCAGGACTGGCTGTACTGGGCGGACCCAGCTGGATTTCAGGCCTTTTGCTTGATGGGGTCTTCAACGGATTGGCCACCGTAGCCAGTTTTGTCCCTTTGATTGTTTTGTTCTTCATGGCCATGGGCTTGGTGGAAGACATGGGCTATTTGTCCCGAGCAGCCTTTCTCATGGACGCGTCGATGGCTCGCCTGGGCCTGGATGGACGCTCTTTTGTCATGATGATCATGGGCATGGGATGCAATGTCCCAGCCTTGATGGGCACACGGATCATTCGATCGCCCCGCCAGAGGATGCTGACCATGCTCATCATCCCGTTTTCACTTTGCTCTGCCAGGTTACAGGTCTTTGCTTTTTTCATTGCCGCCCTTTTCTCTGCAAGCACTGGCCCCTTGGTCCTGCTGGGGCTTTATGCGCTGAGTTTTCTCACAGCCTTTGTTGTGGCATTACTCATGAGCAAAGATCGCAAAAGTGCAGAGCCCTTCATTCTTGAAATGCCGCCCTATCGGCTACCCTCACTGGCTCACATTTGGCAACGTGGATGGAACGAATTGAGCCATTTCCTGCGACGTGCGACGCGGTTCATTTTGTTGGGTGTGATATTGGTGTGGTTTTTGACGCACTACCCGTTTGATGTTCAACCTGGCTCCGCTTTGACCTGGGGTGCTCAGCTGGGTGATTGGCTCAAGCCCGTGATGCAACCCATTGGGATTGATCCTCAATTGACGATTGCTTTGTTGTTTGGATTTGTCGCCAAAGAAGTGGTGCTGGGTTCGCTGGCCGTGGTCATGGGCCTTGAGGGGCAGGCGCTGACCGATGCCATTGCAACCCATTTGGCACCCACGCAAGCCATCGCATTCATGATCTTCACGCTGATCTATACACCCTGTGTATCCACGCTGGCCACCCTCAAAGCCGAGTCAAAAAGCACACGACTTGTTGTCCAGAGCGTGGCGCTGGGTCTGGGTCTGGCATGGGTGACAACTTGGCTTTTTTACCAGACCTCATTGATTTTTGTTTCCTGAGATTGCCCAAAGAAAAAAGCCTCTGACATGGGTCAGAGGCTTTGTATAAATGGTCGGCGTGGCGGGATTCGAACTCGCGACCCCTTGCACCCCATGCAAGTGCGCTACCAGGCTGCGCTACACGCCGAAGCCAAAATTATATCGGCTAAACGATCAATATCCGCCCAGCAAATCACGAATTTCGAACAACTCCTGGCGCAAATAAAGCATGGCTGAGGGTTGCAATTGGCTCAAGGCAACGCCCTGAAGGCCATCCATGTCCAAGGCAATGTCCTCGACACCATTCAAGAGGCGTTCGCCAGCACGCTTTTTGTCACGTTCGTTTTGAACCAACTCCTGCAACTTATTGCGAGCACCACTGATGGTGAAGCCCTGGTCGTAAAGGAGGTCACGAATACGGCGAATCATCAACACTTCGTGATGTTGGTAATAGCGTCGATTGCCCCTGCGTTTCATAGGACGCAACTGGGTGAATTCTTGCTCCCAGTAACGCAAGACATGAGGTTTGACGCCACACAACTCACTCACCTCACCGATGGTGAAGTAGCGCTTGGCAGGAATGGACGGAAGGGCGTTCTCCATGAGACTCGATAAAAAACGGGAGGATGGAGGTTACACGAACTCAAGCCGATTGTGAAACAACTTATGCAAGTATTTGGATTTTTTACACAAATTCGGGTTCAGGCCTGACCGTTTTGAACACTGTCCTTGAGTTTTTGGCTGGCGTGGAAGGTCACGACATTGCGCGCTTCAATGGGGATGATCTCGCCTGTCCTGGGATTTCGGCCAGGTCGAGCTGACTTCGTTCGGAATTGAAAGTGACCAAAACCCGTGATCTTGACGTCCTCGCCATTGACCAGGCTTTGAGTAATCAACTCAAAAAAAGCGTCAATGAGGTCTTTGGCCTCGCGCTTGTTGAGACCAATTTCATCAAACAGCAAATCAGCCAGCATGGCTTTGGTCAATGCGGGGGTTTCTAGCGAATCTAAACTGATTTCCACAACCATACTCCTTTAGTCACGCAGTCTTGCATTGAGTTGGGTCATCAACACATTGATGACATCCATGCGAATTCGCTCAATTTGCTCTTCAGTCAGAGTGCCATGAATATCATTCATGACCAAGCGGATTGCCATGCTTTTTTCCCCTAATTGCAAGCCGCGCTCACCTGCCACCTTAGGACGATAGACATCAAACAAGGTCATGTCTTTCAAAATACCGCCGTGCTGAACTGACCAAGCCATTTGGATGAGTTGGTCATGGGTGACCTCCTCAGCGACCACCACTGCAATATCGCGACTCACAGAAGGGAATCGAGAGATGGGACTGGTGCTTGGCAAGCCCCTGTCCATCACAGCATCCAGATCAAGCTCAAAAAAGGCTGGCGACTGTGTCAGTCCCCATTTGGCACGCCAAACCGGATGAAGTTCACCGATCCACCCGATGGGCTGGCCTTTTCGGTACACCCTGGCAGATCGCCCGGGGTGTAAGCCAGGATGAGCTTGGGCTTTGAATGTCAGTGCGTGGTCCATGAAGAGTGCTTCCACATCAGCCTTGACGTCAAAGAAGTCAGCTGGCCTGGCCGTTTGTCCCCATTGCATGGGCTGATGACTTCCATAACAAAGGCCTGCGATTCGAAGAGGCTGGGCGAACCCACCCACGTCCTTCAAGCTATCGGCCACCTGAGCGTCTTTCTTGAAAACGCGCCCCACTTCAAATGCGTGAACCGATTCAACTTTACGGTCGATGTTGTATTTCAAAACACTCAAGAGCGAGCCCAGCAGGCTCGATCGCATGACACTCATTTGCGAGGCAATTGGGTTGAGGACGGCGATGGGATCGGCATTGCCATGCAGATCCGTTTCCCACTCTTTTTCAATGAAGCTGAAGTTGATGGTTTCTTGATAGCCCATAGCAGCCATCTGGAGTTTGACCCGATCGAGTGACCAAGTTGCTTCTTCCAACACTCTGGGAACTATGGGAGCCACAGGTGGTGTCGAAGGCAATTGATTGAAGCCCACCATGCGCGCAATTTCCTCGATGAGGTCTTCTTCGATGTTGAGATCGAATCGACGGCTTGGAGGGGTGATCTCAATGGTGTCCCCTTTGGATACAGGATGAAGGTCCAAGCGACGCAAGGCATTCATCATCTGATCCGCTGACAACTCAAGCCCTAGAACACGATTAGCCCTGGACACCCGAACGCTCACGGGATCGCGCTTGGGCAGGTGAATGACTTGGTCATCCACTGGGCCGCAAACGCTGTTGGGTGTGCCGCAAATCTCGAGGACCAATTGACTGATGCGCTCAATGGCTTCCAGAGTTTGTTGAGGATCTACACCTCGTTCAAAGCGATGACCAGCGTCGGTAGAAAAATTAAATCGCCTGGAACGTCCAGCCACTGCCTGGGGCCACCAAAATGCAGCCTCGATGTAGATGTTTTGTGTGTCATCCGACACTGCAGTGGCATTGCCACCCATGATGCCTGCAAGGGATTCCACCTTTTGATCATCGGCAATCACACCCACATTGCCATCGAGATCGACCCGCTGACCATTCAAGAGCTCAAGCGATTCACCTGGCTTGGCCCAGCGAACATGCAAATCACCGTGGATTTTGTCGAGATCAAAAATATGCGTCGGTTGTCCCAGCTCGAACATCACGAAATTCGAAATATCAACCAAGGCAGTGACGCTACGCTGCCCGCATCGCGCCAGTTTTTCAACCATCCATTCGGGCGTACGAGCCCGGGTATTCACCCCTTTGATGATTCGGCCACTGAAACGACCACACAAATCCTGGGCGTGAACATGAACTTTGAGGACATCCGGAATCTTTGCTGCCAATGAACCAACTTGCACAGGTTTCAAGGGAGCACCTGTGATGGCAGAGAGCTCGCGAGCAACACCGCGCAGGCTTAGGCAATGCGCAAGATTGGGAGTCAGCTTCAAGGTGAATATCGTGTCATCCAATTGCAAATGAGCACGCAGATTGGCACCCACCTGGGCTGAGTCAGACAAGACCAGCAGCCCGTCTGCACCCTCTCCAACTCCCAACTCCTTGGCAGAACACAACATGCCCTGGCTTTCTACGCCTCTGAGCTTACTGGTCTTGATCTGAAAGGCTGGAGCACCCTCTTTGGAGGGCAGCTTGGCTCCGACCAAAGCACATGGCACCTTGATGCCTTCTTTGACATTGGGCGCTCCACAAACAATTTGAAGCACACTGGCTTGGCCGGCATCCACTTTGCAAACGCGAAGCCGATCCGCGTCTGGATGAGGCTGCACCTCCAAGACGAGACCAACCACCACCCCCTCAAACATGGGCGCAACAGCATGAGCCTCTTCCACCTCAAGCCCAGCCATGGTCAATTGATCACCAAGCTCTTCTCTGGTGATCGCCGGATCACAGAACTCGCGAAGCCAAGATTCAGGAAATTGCATCACTTACCTTTTGATCAGTTGAATTGGTGCAGAAACCGCATGTCGCCGTCGAAAAACAGGCGAAGGTCGTTGACACCATATCGAAGCATCGTGAGGCGATCCGGCCCCATGCCAAAAGCAAAACCGATGTAATTTTCTGGATCCAACCCCATGTTTTTGACCACCTGGGGATGAACCTGACCAGAACCCGCCACCTCAAGCCACCTGCCCGCCAGTGGACCGCTTGAAAATTGAATGTCAATTTCAGCACTGGGTTCTGTGAATGGGAAAAAACTGGGGCGAAAGCGAAGCTTCAAGTCCTCAGTTTCAAAAAAAGTCTTGCAAAACTCTGTGAACACCACCTTCAAATCTTTGAAGCTGATGTTTTCACCTAACCACAAACCTTCGCATTGGTGAAACATCGGTGAGTGGGTGGCATCGCTGTCAACCCGATAGGTTCGGCCTGGCGCGATGACTCTGATTTCTGGGATGCGTTGCCCCGACTTCAGTGCGTCCTGATGATGTTGAACATGGTCCATGGCATAGCGAATTTGCATGGGACTGGTATGCGTCCTCAACAGATTACCCCCCTCTACATAGAAGGTGTCATGCATGGATCGAGCTGGATGATCTGCTGGTGTATTGAGAGCAGTGAAGTTGAACCAGTCCGTCTCAATCTCCGGTCCTTGGGCTACATCAAAACCCATGGAGCGGAAGATGGCCTCGATCCTGGACAAGGTCAATGAAACAGGGTGAAGACCTCCCCGATGCCGAACTCGACCAGGAAGGGTGACGTCCAAGGCCTCAGATGCCAACTGACGGTTCAATTCCACGTTGGATAAATGCTCTCGCCTCGACTGAAGCGCCGACTCGATTTCTTGCTTAGCTTGATTGATGAGTGCGCCCTTGGCCTTTTTCTCCTCAACGCTGAGTTGAGCCAACGATTTAAGCAAAGCAGTGATTTCGCCAGACTTACCTAAATACAGAGCCTTGGCATTTTCAAGGTCCGCAGGGTTGGTACATTCACCAAACTGCTGCTTGGCTTTGGCCACCAGGGTTTCCAACTCGTTCATTTGATTCACTCAAAAAAAAAGGTTGCAGCCAAGGCTGCAACCCCTGAGCAACCACCCCGCGAATACAGAGTGGAAGCAAATTGATTAGACAGCGAGCTTGGCCTTGACTTGATCGACGATTTGACCGAAGGCTGCCTTGTCGTGAACAGCCAAATCGGCCAAAACCTTACGATCAATCTCGATGGCCGCCTTCTTCAAGCCATTGGCGAACTGGCTGTAGGTCAAGCCAAACTCACGAGCAGCTGCATTGATGCGGGCGATCCACAGCTGACGGAACACACGCTTGCGGGCACGACGGTCACGATAGGCATATTGCCCAGCCTTCATGACGGCTTGCTTGGCAATGCGGAAGACATTGCCACGACGGCCACGGAAACCTTTGGCCAATGAAAGAACTTTTTTGTGACGGGCTCGAGCTGTCACTCCACGTTTTACGCGAGGCATATTTTTTCTCCTGGATGGTGATCAGATCAAAGACCGGCTGAGGGCAACATCTGAGCCATGTGGCCCATGTTGGTCTCATGAACGTTCACTGCACCGCGCAGGTGACGCTTATTCTTGGTGGTCTTCTTGGTCAGAATGTGGCGCTTGAAAGCCTGGCCACGCTTGACAGTTCCGCCAGGACGGACACGAAAGCGCTTTTTGGCGCTACTTTTGGTTTTCATCTTGGGCATTGAATGCTCCTGTTTTTGTGCACATGAGGCGCTACCGCAGCCAGCGGCAGACTTGTTGGCCTTGTGACACTTGTTGTGCGTCGCCTTTTAAGCAGAAGCCGGTGCGGTTTCTGCAACGGGTTTGGCGGCGCCACCCGTTTTCCTCTTGCCAGGGGCGATCATCATCACCATCTGGCGCCCCTCCAATTTGGGAAACTGCTCAACCACAATGGTGTCAGCGAGTTCGTCCCGAATCCTTTGCAACAGGGCCATTCCTAGCTCCTGGTGAGTGATTTCTCTACCCCTGAAACGAAGCGTGATCTTGCACTTATCTCCGTCATCAAGAAAGCGAACAATGTTGCGCATCTTGATCTTGTAATCTCCCTCGTCAGTTCCTGGTCTGAATTTAACTTCCTTGACCTCGATGACTTTTTGCTTGGACTTGGCCTCAGCAGCCTTCTTTTGCTCTTGGTACTTGAACTTACCGTAATCCATGAGTCGGCAAACTGGGGGAACAGCAGTGGGGGAAATCTCCACCAAATCAACATCCAGATCACCTGCTTTTCTCAAAGCATCAATGAGTGACATGACACCCATGGCTTCATTGTCGGGTCCAACGATGCGAACCTCAGGAGCAGTGATTTCACGATTCAGACGGTGCTTGCGTTCCTCGCGTTGGCGACGGTCACGAAATTCAGTAGCGATGGTTCAAACCTCAATCAAAAAAGATTACTTTCTTGAAGCAACCTGCGCGCAAATGCGCTCAATGCAATCCTGGACAGGCATGATGCCCAAATCCTGATTGCCCCTGGCTCGCACAGAAACGGCCCCTTGACTCATTTCTTTGTCACCAACGACAAGGATGAAAGGGAGCTTCTGAACGGCATGTTCGCGTATTTTATAGGTGATTTTCTCATTCCTAAGGTCTGATTCCACCCTAAGACCTTGATTTTTGAGCATATTTGCGACATCCAGCGCGTATTCGCGCTGCGAATCGGTGATGTTGAGGACGACAACCTGCACTGGCGCCAACCAGACCGGCAAGGCGCCAGCATGTTGCTCCAGAAGAATGCCGATGAACCGCTCCAAACTTCCCACAATGGCCCTGTGCAGCATAACGGGGCGGTGACGAGCTCCATCTTCCCCCACATACTCGGCGTCGAGACGTTCTGGAAGATTAGGGTCAACCTGAATCGTTCCACACTGCCATTCGCGACCCAAGGCATCTTTTAGGGTGTACTCGATCTTGGGTCCGTAAAAAGCGCCCTCACCCGGCAAATATTCAAATTCACAACCTGAGGCCTTCAGGCCTGCAGCCAAAGCCGCCTCAGCTCGATCCCAGCTTTCCTCTGTACCAATTCGCTTTTCAGGTCGAGTCGACAACTTATAGATGATCTGGTGAAAGCCAAAGTCAGCATAGACCCTTTGCAGCAGCGAAGTGAAGGCTGTCACCTCGGATTGAATCTGAGCTTCGGTGCAAAAGATGTGTCCATCATCCTGGGTGAATGCCCTGACCCGCATGATGCCGTGCAAGCCTCCTGTAGGCTCATTGCGATGACATTGACCGAATTCACCATACCTTAACGGAAGATCCCGATAACTCTTGACTCCTTGCTTGTAAATCAGGATGTGACCCGGGCAATTCATGGGCTTGAGCGCATAGTCGCGCTTTTCGGATTCCGTGACAAACATGTTTTCACGATATTTGTCCCAATGCCCCGTTTTCTCCCATAAGCCCTGATCAAGAATCTGCGGCCCCTTGACTTCAAAGTAGCCGTTGTCACGATAGACACGGCGCATGTATTGCTCCACCTCTTGCCAGACCACCCATCCTTTGGGATGCCAAAAGACTGTGCCTGGAGAATGCTCGTCAATATGAAAGAGGTCCAACTCGCGACCTAGTTTTCGATGGTCCCGCTTTTCGGCTTCTTCAAGAAGTGTGAGATGGTTTTTGAGGTCTTCCTTGTTCGCCCAAGCCGTCCCATAAATGCGCTGCAACATTTCGTTGCGATGATCACCACGCCAATAAGCGCCCGCGACCTTCATGAGTTTGAAATGACCCAGACGTCCAGTGCTGGGTACGTGTGGACCACGGCAAAGGTCCGTAAATGCACCTTCTGAATAAAGCGAGACATCCTCACCGGCAGGAATCGATTCAATGATTTCAGCCTTGTACAACTCGCCTTGCTTTTTAAAAAATTCAACGGCCTGATCCCGGGGAAGAACCTGGCGAATGACCTTTTCATCCTTTTGAGCCAACAACCTCATGCGATCTTCGATGAGTTGCAAGTCCTCGGGTGTGAACGGTCGGTGGTATGAAAAATCGTAGTAGAAGCCATTTTCAATGACAGGACCAATCGTGACTTGTGCGGTGGGATGTAGATCTTTGACCGCGTAGGCGAGCAAATGGGCCGTGGAATGGCGAATGACCTCCAATCCGTCGTTATCTTTGGCAGTCACTATGGAGAGATCACAACTCTCGGAAATGAGGGCGCTCAAGTCGCTGAGCTTGCCATTGATCCTGGCCGCAATGGCAGCCTTAGCCAATCCGGGGCCAATAGATTGCGCCACCGCCTCAACCGTCAGGGGAGACTCAAACGTTCTAACAGATTGATCGGGCAAAGTAATTTGAATCATGTTTGGATCTGGCAATGATGAAACTCATCGGAGAGCACCGCTGAGGATTGAAATTTTCACATAAAACCCATGCTCTTCCTCCGCTTCAAATCGGCTTACCGAGACCTAGAAAACGAAAAGCCGCCCCTAGGGGCGGC
>RGCL01000070.1 GCA_009919175.1 Betaproteobacteria bacterium | reverse complement strand
TGGCCTCTGCATCAAGCGGCTTGATGGTGGGCACGTGCAGCACGGCCACCCCCACACCTTGCTGCTCAAGCTGCTTGGCGGTTTCCAGTGCACGCATGGTGAGCAAGCCACTGGCAATCAGCAGCACCTCTGGCCCCTCGCGCAGCATCTTGGCTTTGCCCAATTCAAACCGATAGTCATATTCGTCGAGCACCACAGGCACATTGCCGCGCAACAAACGCATGTAAACCGGCCCCTGGTGTGCGGCAATTTGCGGCACCGCCTGCTCGATGTCAAGGGCGTCACAAGGGTCCACCACCGTCATGCCGGGAATGGCGCGCATCATGGCCAGGTCTTCGGTGGCCTGGTGGCTGGGGCCATAGCCGGTGGTCAAGCCCGGCAAAGCGCAACAGATCTTGACGTTGAGGTGTTCTTCGGCAATCACCTGGTGAATGAAATCGTAGGCGCGGCGGGTGCCAAACACCGCATAGGTGGTGGCAAATGGCACCCAGCCGGTTTTGGCCATGCCGCCTGCTGCACCCATGAGCAATTGCTCGGCCATGCCCATTTGAAAAAACCGCTCGGGGTGGGCTTGAGCGAAGAGGTGCAAGTCGGTGTACTTGGCCAGATCTGCGGTCATGCCCACCACATCGGGGCGTTGCGCAGCCAATTCGACCAGGGCTTTGCCAAAGGGAGCGGCCATGACTTTTTGCCCCTCGGCGGCAATCGAGGCAATCATGGCCGAGGTGGTCAGACGAGGTTTGGTGGGGGTGTTCATCTCAGGCTCCTCAAGGCTGGTTGGCGTCGAGCACATCGAGTGCCATTTGCCATTCGTTGGCATCCACCCGGATGAAGTGGTTTTTCTCGCGGGCTTCCAAGAAGGGAACGCCCTTGCCCATGAGGGTGTCAAAGAGGATGACGCGGGGCTGGGCGGCCTTGTGCAGCCTGGCTTTGTCAAAGGCCGCATGGACCGCCGCCAAATCATTGCCATCCACGCGCTGGACATGCCAGCCAAACGAGGCCCATTTGTCGGCCAGCGGTTCGAAATTGAGCATGGCCTTGGAAGGACCATCGGCTTGCATGTTGTTGATGTCCACCAGGCAGATCAGGTTGTCGAGCTGATGGTGGGCGGCGGACATGGCTGCTTCCCAGGTGGAGCCTTCGTCGAGCTCGCCATCGGACATGGAGTTGTAGACCACAGCGGGGCTGCGCTGCAGGCGCAAACCCAAGGCCATGCCCACGGCAATGGGCAAGCCCTGCCCGAGTGAGCCGCCAGAGATTTCCATGCCTGGGGTGTAGGTGGCCATGCCCGACATGGGCAATCGGCTGTCGTCGCTGCCGTAGGTCTCGAGTTCGGATTCGGGGATGATGCCCGCCTCGATCAGGGCGGCATAAAAAGCAATCGCGTAATGGCCGTGCGACAGGAGAAAGCGGTCGCGGTCAGCCCATTCGGGGTCCTGGGGTTTGAACTTCATGGCATGACCGTAGGCCACGGCCAGCACATCGGCATAGCCCAGGGCCTGGCCAACATAGCCCTGACCTTGAACCTCTCCCATGCGCACGGCCAAACGCCGGATGCGCCACGCACAGCGGGCCAACTCTTGAAGCTTGGGATCAGAATGACTCATGATGACTCCAGACAAGGAATCCCCATGATACAAAAATTTGTCTGACAACTTTGCCGACTGGGATCAGGCAGAACCCTCACCCTCGGAGGGCACCAGGCTGCGCTGACCCCGTCCCGACTCTCGGGTATTGGCACTCAGGGCCTTGTGAACGGCTTGCTCCATGATGCCGCGCTCGTGCGGGCAAGGGGAGTTGAGCGTGTGCAAGAAGCCGTGCAAGAGCTTGTGGCGCATGCGATGCGAGAAAGACGCCAGAACCTTGTCCACGTCCTGGCCGCGTTGCAAATCCTGCATGACCCTCACCATCTCGGCATCGTGCACCTGCTGGGCATGGCCCAGCAATTGCTGGATCACGGGCACTTGGCTGCGTTGCTGCATCCAGCTCTGGAAGCGCTCCACCCCGTCAACCACGATGCGCTCGGCCTGCTCGCTGGCCTGCTGACGATGCGCCACACCCGCTTGCACCAGTTGCGCCAAATCGTCCACGCTGTAGAGGTAGACGTCGCGCAACTGGGTGACCTGCGGCTCGATGTCGCGCGGCACCGCGAGGTCCAGCATGAACATGGGGCGCGACTTGCGCTGCTTCACCGCCTGCCGCACAGCGCCCAGGCCAATGATGGGCAGGGAGCTGCCCGTGCAACTGATGATCACATCGTATTCATGCAGGCGTTGCGGCAATTCAGACAAGGCAAAGTCATCGGCAGAGTAACGCTGGGCAAGGGCGCTGCGCCGCTCCATCGACCGGTTAGCAATCGTCATGCGCCTAGGCTGCTGGGCATGGAAGTGGGCTGCGCACAACTCGATCATTTCGCCCGCGCCCACCATGAGCACATTCACCGACTTGAGGTCTTCAAAGAGCCGGGTGGCCAGCTTGACCGCTGCCGCCGCCATGCTGATGGATTGCGATCCGATCTCGGTGCGGCTTCTGACCTGCTTGGCCACCGTGAACGAATGCTGAAACAACTGATTGAGGGTCTTGCCCAGAGTGCCTTGCTCCTGGGCCAAACGCACAGCAGCCTTCACTTGGCCCAGGATCTGGGGCTCGCCCAGGACCATGGAATCCAGGCCGCTGGCCACGCGAAACGCATGGTGGGCAGCCTCATGACCGGACTTGGCATAGACATGATCTTGCAAACCCGTGGTTGTGGTTCGCCCCAGATTGGCCATCCACTCCAGCACGGGCGAGCGCACATCGTTGGCCCCAGCGGCATAAATTTCAGTTCGGTTGCAGGTGGAGAGCAAGGCCACCTCCAGCTGGGGGTCGATGCGCTGTCGCAAATCGTGCAAGGCCTCTCGCACCGCCGAGGCATCCAAAGCAAACCGCTCACGGATCGACACATCGGCCGTGCGGTGATTGAGTCCCAATGTCCAAACTTGCATCACACCACCCGCCTCAATCCCATGGACTCGCCGTCCGCGATCGGCCAGCGCGCCCGTATCGAGCGCAACAGGCCTTGCGCATTCAAGCCCAGGTCGGCCAGGACTTCACCGGCCTCACCATGGTGGGTGAATGCATCGGGGATGCCCAGGCTCAAGACCTCGCAGTGATGTGCATGGTCATGCAGCCATTCCATTACCGCAGAGCCCGCCCCGCCCATGCGCGCGCCCTCTTCCACCACCACCCAGCGTGAATGGCGTGCGGCCAAGTCGCTGAGCATGTCCTCATCCAGGGGCTTGACCCAGCGCATGTCCACCAGCGTGGCATCCAGGGTCTGGGCCACCTCGCTCGCGGGTTGCAGTAGGCTGCCGAAATTGAGGATGGCCATCTGCCCACCTTCGCGCAACTTGCGAGCGCGCCCCACTTCGGCCAAGGCCGCCTCGGTGCTGGGCAACGCCATGGGCACCGCCGCGCCAGGCCCACTGCCTCGGGGGTAACGCACGGCAGCGGGTTGTGACAAGGCATAGGCTGCACTGAGCAACAAACGGCATTGGGCTTCATCAGAAGGACAGGCAATGGCCATGTTGGGCACGCAACGCAAAAAGGGCACATCGAACACACCCGCATGGGTCGCGCCATCCGCGCCCACCACGCCGGCGCGATCCAGCGCCAGGACCACGGGTAGGTTTTGCAAGGCCACATCGTGAATGAGCTGGTCGTAGCCCCGCTGCAAGAAGGTGGAGTAGATCGCCACCACAGGCTTCATGCCCTCGCAGGCCAAACCAGCCGCCAGGGTCAGTGCATGCTGCTCGGCAATGCCCACATCCACATAGCGGTCGGGGAAGAGCTTGCTGTAAGTCACCATGCCCGATCCCTCGCGCATGGCGGGCGTGATGGCCACCAAGCGTTCATCGTGCTGAGCCATGTCGCACAGCCACTGTCCAAACACCTGGGTGTAGGTGAGGGCAGCGGGCTTGCTGGACTTGACCACGCCCACGGCCGGATCAAATGGACCGGGACCATGGTAGGTGATGGGGTCACGCTCGGCGGGTGCATAGCCTTTGCCTTTGGTGGTCACCACATGCACAAATTGCGGCCCCTTGGCTGTTCGCAGGTTCTCAAAGCAAGTCACCAGGGCCACCACATCATGACCATCGATGGGGCCGTGGTAATTCAGACCCAGCTTGGCAAACAAGGTTTCGTGCTCCACCAGAAGGCGGGCACCTTTTTCAAAGTGCTCGGCCAATTCAAACAAGGGGGTCAGGGTGGTTTTGACCCAATCGTGTTGCGGCTGCTTGAGGGCTTCATAAAAGCGCCCTTGCATGATGCGCGAAAGGTATTGGTTCATCGACCCCACAGGCGGGCTGATGGACATGTCGTTGTCGTTGAGGACGATCACCAGGTCCTCCAGCCCCTGCCCGGCATGGTTCATGGCCTCATAGGCCAGGCCGGCACTCAAGGCACCGTCACCAATCACCGCCACCACGCGGCGGCGCTCACCCCGCAACCTGGCGGCCATGGCCATGCCCAAGGCGGCAGAAATGCTGGTCGAGGAATGTGCTGTGCCAAAGGCATCAAACTCGCTTTCCTCCCGGTGAGGAAAGCCCGAGAGGCCACCCTTTTTCCTCAGTGTGGGCATGCGGTCGAGCCGGCCGGTGAGGATTTTGTGGGGATAGCTTTGGTGACCCACATCCCAGATCAGGCGATCGTGGGGGGTGTCCAGCACGCGGTGCAAGGCCAGGGTCAATTCCACCGTGCCCAGGTTGGCGCTCAGGTGGCCGCCCGTGCGCGCCACGTTGTGCAGCACCTGCTCGCGCAAAGCCTGCGCCACCTCTGGCAACTCGGCCAGTGGCATCTGCCTCAACGCGCTGAGGCTGGGGATGGGGGCAGACCTGGACATCTTGGGGGCTCCGCATGCGGGTTTTTTGATCAATGTAACGATTTTTCACAATTTGTCAATTCATGTTGACACTTTAAAGTGTCTCAACGAATAATGCAGCCACATCATGGCGACCGAGACCTTGTCCCCTCCCCCTCACCGCGCCTTGTGCACGGACTGTGGGGTTTCACGCACCAGCGCGCCGGATCGCTGCGCCCAGGCCTGCCAGTTCATCCAGCCTGACCACGCCTGGGCTGAGGCCAGGGTGCATGGGCGCGCGCGCCAGTTGCGCGGCGACGAGGCGTTTTTTGGCCCCTACCAGTCACTTTGGCGCGCTCGCATGCGCGATCCTGTCGAGGGCGCGCAATGGACGGGCATCACAACCTCGCTGGCTCAAGCCCTGCTTGAAGACGGCAAAGTCGATGCCGTGCTCACCATGGCACCCCATCCCGAGGACCGTTGGCGTCCTCACCCGGTGGTCATCACCCGCCCCGAGGACCTCGCGCAATGCCGGGGCATGCGCATGGGCTTTGCCCCCCTGCTCTCATTGGTGGAACCCAGCCTGGCGCGGGGGCTCAAGCGCCTGGCGGTGATTGCCATTCCATGTCAGGTCTATCCGCTGCGCATGCTGGAGGCCGAGTGGCGGCAACACCATGGCCTGGAATCGCTTTACGTGATTGGCACGCCCTGTTCGGACAACACCACCACCGAGCGCTTCCACGAATTCCTCTCGCTCATCGCACCCGACCCCAAAGCCGTGCAGTACCTGGAATTCAGACCCGATTACAAAGTGGAGTTGCGCGAGGCCCAAGGCCGGGTGCGCACCATTCCTTTTCTGAATCTGCCCTTGTCCAAGTTGCCGGCTGATTTTTTTCCCGTCACCTGCCGCACCTGCGTGGACTACACCAACTCGCTGGCCGACATCACCGTGGGCTACATGGGCGGCTCGGGTCAGCAATGGGTGCTGGTTCGCAATGCGCGGGGGCAAGAGATGCTCGACGGTCTGCAAGATCGCGTCCAACTGGAAGAGGCCACCAGTGCAGGCCAGCGCAAAGGTGCGGTCAAAGGCTTTTTGAACAACACCTTGCGCGCAGCGGGCGGCTTGCCCCTGCGCCGCACACCCGCCTGGCTGCGCCCCCTGATCAATTGGCTCATGCCCAAAATCGGTCCACGTGGCCTGGAGTTCGCCCGCGCTCGGGTGGAGATGAAGGCCATTGAATCGGTGGTGCATTTGCGCCAATCGCATCCCGCGCGGGTCAAACACATGGTGCCCGCCCATGTCTGGCAGCTGGTCAAGCCTTATGGCTTGATGCGCCAGCCCCAAGAATCCCCTGCATCCCCGCCGCTTGGGGATGCCCGCTGATCGTCCCTAGGAGTTGTCATGTCGCAGAGTTATCCCTTCGCCGCCATCGTGGGTCAGGACGATTTGTTGCTGGCCATTCAGCTGGTGGCGGTGGACCCCAGCATCGGCGGCGTCTTGGCCATGGGCGATCGGGGCACGGGCAAATCCACGGCTGTGCGCGCCCTGGCTGATTTGTTGCCGCCGCTGTCGGTGGTGCCAGACTGCCCCTATGGCTGCGACCCCAGCACCCTGGCCCACCAGGCTTGCAACCATTGCCAAACCCAGGCCAAGCCCAAAGCGCGCAAGGTGCTCAAGCCCGTGCCCGTGGTGGATTTGCCCCTGGGCGCCACCGAGGACCGCGTCCTGGGATCGCTGGATCTGGACAAAGCCCTGCGCCATGGCGAGCGGGCGTTTTCGCCTGGCCTGTTGGCTCAGGCGCATCGGGGCTTTCTCTACATCGATGAAGTCAACCTGCTCGAAGACCATCTGGTGGATTTGCTCATTGACGTGGCCGCCTCGGGCGAAAACCGTGTCGAGCGCGACGGCCTGAGTGTGCGTCACCCTGCACGCTTTGTGCTGGTGGGCAGCGGCAACCCCGAGGAAGGCGAATTGCGCCCCCAGTTGCTCGACCGCTTTGGCCTGTCGGTGGACGTCAAAACGCCCCAAGACATTGGCCAGAGGGTCGAGGTCATCAAACGGCGTGACGCCTTTGAGCGTGACCCCGAAGGCTTTCGCAAAGCCTGGCTGTCGGCCACCGAGCAACAGCAGCAACGCATCGTCAAAGCCCGCAAAGCCCTCGAGAAAGTCGACCTCAACGATGACGTGCTGGGGCAATGCGCCAGCCTGTGCCAGCGCCTGGGCACCGATGGATTGCGCGCCGAGCTCACCCTCGCGCGCGCCAGCCGCTGCCTGGCGGCCTTGCAAGGCCAGCGCAAAGTGGACCTGTCGCACTTGCGCCGCGTGGCCACCATGGCCTTGCGCCACCGGCTGCGTCGCAACCCCCTGGATGACACCGACAACAGCCTGCGCGTGCAACGCGCTGCCCAGGAGGTCTGGGGTTGAATCGCCAAACCCACGACAAGCCACAAAGCCCCATCACGCCCGCTCAAGCGGCGTGGGAGTTGGCCCAGTGCGTGGTCCACCTGATGCAAATCGATGCCCATGCCGTGGGTGGGCTCTGGTTGCGCGCCGCCCATGGCCCGGTGCGCAGCACCTGGCTCAACGCCCTGGATCAGGCCTTTGACCCACTGGTCAAACTCCCTCTGAATGTGGATTGGCAGGGCTTGCATGGCGGCATCGACCTGAGCCTCAGCCTGCGTGAAGGCCGTGTGCAGTGGCAAAGCGGCGCCCTGCAACGCGCCCATGGAGGCGTGGTGGTCTTGCCCATGGCCGAGCGTGCCCCCAGCGAGCTGTGCGCGAGCCTGGGGCAGTGCCTGGACACCCCAAGAGTGCAAGCCCAGAGCATGGCAAGCCCCCAAGCGGCGAGCTGGGGGCTGGTGGCGTTGGACGAAGCCGATGACGACGAACCCGGATTGCACGCCGCCTTGGCCGACCGGCTGGCCTTTTGGCTGGACTTGCGACAGCTGAGCATGTGGGACGCACCCGCGTTTGAACCCTTGTCGGCGCCAACCGTGCACAAGGCCAGGGCCTTGCGTGCGCAACTGCAACCCGACCCTCAGCGCATGCAGCGGCTGGGGCAAGCCGGATGGGAGCTGGGCATCGCGAGTGCACGCGCCACCTGGCTGGCCTGGCAAGTGGCCTTGAGCCATGCGGCCTTGCAGGGGCGCGATCACCTCGACGACGAGGACGAACACTTCGCCATGCTCGCCGTGCTCATGCCGCGCGCCACCCGCATGCCAGCGCCCCCCCAGCAACCAGACCCAGCCTTGCAGGAACAGGAATCAGCGCCTGCGCCCCCGTCCAGTGAAGCCGAATCCAGTTGTGAGCCGCCAGCGGACCCGGCGCCCCAAGACGAATCCCCCAACGAGTCCAGCGACGCTGGCCATGACGAACAAGACATGACCGTGGAATCGGCCTGTGCCGCATTGCCCCCGGACTTGCTGGCCCAATGCCTGGCTGCAGGCTGGTCCTCGCGCAGCCAGCGCGCCAGCGCCACCGGCCTGGGTCAGCGCAGCCGCACGCAAGGCGCCAGCGGGCGGCCACTGCCAGCGCGCGCAGGCCGCCCTCACGGGGGCGCTCGCCTGGACTTGCCCACCAGCTTGCGCCATGCGATTGCCCGCCAGCGCCTGCGCGAGCAAGACCGCCAGGCCGCCCCTGAAGGTGCGTCCAGCGGGCGACTGCTGTGGCGCATGGAGGACTTGCATGTGCGCCGCCGCCAACCCAGCGAACGCTGTTGCGTCATCCTGGCCGTGGATGCGTCGGGCTCGACCGCCTTGCAGCGACTGGCTCAGGCCAAGGGTGCCGTGGAATTGCTGCTGGCGCAAAGTTATGTGCGCCGCGATGCCGTGTGTGTGGTGGGCTTTCGTGGCCGCGAGGCCCAATGCCTGTTGCCCGCAACGCGCTCGCTGGTGCGCGCCAAGCGCGTGCTCGCGGCCATGACCGGCGGCGGTGGCACACCCATTGCCAGCGCCCTGTCGGAATGCGTGCAGCAGGCGATGCAACTGGGCCGCCAGGGGCTTACCCCACTGCTCATCGTGCTCAGCGACGGGCGCGCCAATGTGAGCCTCGAAGGCATCGGGGGACGCGCGCAGGCGCACAGCGATGCCATGGGTCTGGCGCAGCGCGTGCGGCTCATGGGTTTGTCCAGTGTGTGGGTGGACACCGCCCCGCAACCCGAACCCTTGGCGCAGGCCTTGTCCAACGCCATGGGCGCGCGTTACGTGCCCATGCCCCAGGTGCGCTCCCAGCAGCTCGCGCAGGTGATGCAGTCGGCGATGAGCGAGGCTCGCATCACCGCCTCGGCGTGATCCATGTTCGAGGCCTGTTATCCCGACATCCCCTGGGCGCAGTGGCGCGCCAACTGGCCCTTGTCCGAACACAGCCAGTGGGTGCAAACCCCGAACCAGCGCTGGCATGTGCAACGCCTGGGTCAAGGCCCCTTGGCCGTGTTGCTGCACGGCACGGGTGCCACCACCCACACCTGGCGCGAATCGGCACCCCTGCTGGCGCGGGACCACGACGTCTTGTGCGTGGACTTGCCCGGCCACGGCTTTAGCAGTGGCTTGCAGGGCCGCGCACCCACGCCAGCCAACGTGAGCTGGGAATTGAATGCCTTGCTGCACACGCTGGGGCTGACGCCCTCGGTCCTGGTGGGTCATTCGGCCGGTGCCCTGGTGGCAGCGCACTGGTGGCTCTCGCATGGCATCCAGACTCAGGGCGCGGCAACCCCCTCGCTGGTCGTCATCAACCCCGCCTGGCAAGCCTTGCCTGGTCCATCGCAATGGTTGTTCCCGCTGGGGGCATGGCTGATCGACAAAAACCCCTTGTCAGGCTGGATGCTGGCGCAGCGCGCACGCCAGCCGCAGGTGGTCGAACGCCTGCTCGCTCAAACTGGCTCGCACCTCACGCCACTGGCCGTGGACATCTATCGACGCATGCTCAGCGAGCCCCGCCATGTGCGCGGCGTGCTGCAACTCATGTGCGCCTGGGATTTGCACTGTGTGGAGGATCGCCTCGCGCAGTTGACCTTGCCCGTGCAGTTGCATGTGGGCATGCGGGACGCCACCGTGCCGCCGCACCTGGCCCGGGAGGCCGCCGCGCAAATGCCCAAGGCGAATTTGGTGACCTGGCCTGAACTCGGGCACCTTTTGCATGAGGAACGCCCAGAGGACTTTGTGGACTCGGTGCGGGCGTGGCTTGGTAAAGCCAGTCAGTGAAAAGGTCCGTTGAGCGCCACATTGGCCTGATTGAGCACCCCGGCGATCGTGACCCACGCCACGTAGGGCAAATTCAGCAAGGCTGCAACCCGCGAGATGGGCCACAAACCCACGATCAGGGCGACAACCGATAGCCACAGCCCAGCCCACTCCATGAGCGCCCAGTCGGGCCGCTTGAGGGTGAAGAACAAGGCGCTCCAGGTCACGTTGAGCACCGCATTGAGGGCAAAGAGGACCAAGACCCGGCGTCGCTCATGGGCGTACTCGCTGGCCTGCCAGGCCATGGCCGCGCTCACGGCGGCCAAGGTGAAGATCAGCGTCCAGATGGGACCGAATGCCCAATCGGGGGGCTTCCAGTCTGGCTGCCTGAGCGCCACATACCAAGGCCCCAGATCGGTGAATGCGCCGCCAATGCCAGCCGTGGCATAGCTCACAACCAAGGCAACCAGCAGTGGCCGCCAGCGAAGCCAAAACCTCATACCCGCGCCATGCCGAATAAGTGCGCCAGATCCTTGAAAAAGATCTTCACGTGGGCCAGGGGCTTGGTGCGGACCAGTCGTTTGTTCATGTAGGCATCGAAGGTGATTTGTTGCACATCGCGATCCTCGCACATGGCGACAAAGCGCTCGCGCCGCCCGTCGTTGCGATACCAGAAGTGCTGCATGATGCCCAGCACCCAGAACACCTTGCCGTGCGCCTTCATGAAGCGTTTTCTTGCCTGGGCGAGCAAAGCCGGGTTGTTGGCATGCAAGCTGGCGTGTGCAGCTTCGGCCACCATGCGCCCGCAGGCCATGGCGTAGTAAATGCCTTCGCCCGAGGCGGGTGCCACCACGCCAGCAGCGTCGCCTGCGAGCACCACATCACGCCCGTTCTCCCACCGGGGCAGGGGCTTCAAGGGAATGGGTGCGCCCTCGCGACGCAACACCGTGGCGTCGGTGAGGCCAGCCACCTCGCGCAAGCGGGCCACGCCCGTGCGCAAGGAAAAGCCCTTGTCGGCGCTGCCTGTGCCCACACTCATGGTGTTGCCGTGCGGGAAGATCCAGCCGTAAAAGTCGGGCGATACCGGGCCTTGGTAATACACATCGCAGCGG
>RGCL01000069.1 GCA_009919175.1 Betaproteobacteria bacterium | reverse complement strand
GGTCATGGAACGCATGCGCGGTGGCATTGGCGGTGCTGTGCGAGCCGGCCTGAAGATAAAACGCAATCTCGCGCATCATCACATCTGGCGGCAGGTCAATGCGGTCTTCGTTTTGTGCCAGGACGGTGAGCACATCTCGCGGCAATTCAGTTTCGGCCAAATCGCCTTGACGCACGCGCTCGAGCAAGGCGCGTCGCCGGTTGAGGGACGGCATGTAAAAGCCATGCTCGAATTCACGCAAAGCAGCCCGCACCTCTTGCCTCACCTCTTCCTTGTTGCGGGTGGAGTGAACCAGTGTGGCGCCTTCACTGAAGCACATCACCAAGGCGAGCAACTTCTTTGTTTCCTCGGCACTTTTCAATGGGCGATCAATCCCCGCAAAGTCCGCCGTGAGGTTCATGGTGACCCGATAGCCCAGATCGATCAGGTCCGCATGGCCTGACTCCACAAAGGGGCGCATGGTCTGCGACAGGGTGGCGGGGAACAACTCTTGTTCGTAATAGCGAAAGAAATCGCGACGAAACACCTTGAGCTCGAGCAGGCGACGCGCGCGGTGCTCGGCACCATGCAGCACCAGCAGCACATCGGCCATGATGACGGAGCCTTCGTCGTAGAGGGACTGAGCCAACTGTGGGTCGCGCAGGCTCTCCAGCGAGTCGAGGTAGCCATCCACGGTGTGCGAGGTGATGGCCATGTCAGTTCCCAAGCAGCATGGGGTAGCTGGACCAGTTGTTGCGGATCGTGGTGCGGTCCACCACGCCAGGGCGATCGGGGTCTGGGCGGGCGCCGCTTTCCAGTAATTCCAATGCAATCAGGGTGACCGTGCCCCACTGATGGCTTTGCACCACCGAGTCGGAGCGTGGCAGCGCCCCCGCGGCCAAGTTCAGACCAATGCAAGCATGCATGCCCATGCCAAATGACAAACCATAAGGGCTAGCTCCCTTGGGCGCCGGACGGTGGGGGTTGTACTCGGCGGCATCGGGGCCAAACACCGAAGTCTCGCGGTTGGCCGTCATCAGGTCGACCGAGACCATGTCTTGCTCATTCACATCTTGACCTGTTGGCAAGTGCATGGGGCAGGTGGGGCGACGACCTGCTGTGGGGCTGGATGGGTGCAGGCGCATGCTTTCGTGAATCGCCTTTTGCAGGAAAAACCTGTCCGTCTTGTAGCGCAGGGCATCCTCAGGATGGTCCTTGCTCCAAGTGAAGATCTCATGCATGGCATGGGTGAGGGTATGGATGGTGGTGAATGCGCCAGCGAGCAGGAAAAAGCCAATCTCCTTCATCATCACATCGTGATCCATGGGGTGCTCTTTTTCATTGCGCAGCAGCTCCACTAGCACATCGCGAGGCAAGCTTTCTTCGGTGCGCTCACCGCGCTGCCACTGCGCAATCAGCTCACGGCGGCGTTGCATGGAGGGACGAAAGAAGACACGGTCAAACTCATCCATGGCCTGACGGATTTCAGCCCGGATGGCATCTTTGTCGCCCAGGGCCTGCCCCAAGGTGGCTGCTTTGCCAAAGGTGCGCATGATGTGAAGCAGCTGGCTGGTTTCCTCTGGTGTGCGCAGTGGCCTGTCCACACCAGAAAAATCTGCGGTGAGGTTCATCATCACCCGAAAGCCGAAATCCACCAGGTCGGTGCTGCCTTGTGTCAGGTAGGGAGCAAGCGTTTCCTTGAGGGTGTGCGGAAAGACTTCACTCTCATACCACTGGAAAAAGTCACGCCGAAAGACCTTGGTTTCAATCTGTCGGCGCGTGCGGTGTTCCTGACCATGCAAATTCACCAGGACCTTTTCCATCAGGATGGCGCCTTCGTCGTACAGTGCCTGGCGCAAGTCAGATTGACGCAGGGTTTCATTGGCGTCTTGGTAACCGGAAACGACGATCGTTGCCATGGATGAGCCCCCAAAAACATCGGCGAAATAGCCTGCCGATTCAAAACGAGTTCTATTTAATCGAAATCGCTTTAATCGATTCCGTTAAATTAACGTCAGGTCATCGCCCTGTCAATACGCTTAGGGGTATTCACTAGCCAAACCGTTGCCCTGGACAAAGGGGTGAACTCACCTTGTTCTGCCCAGCCAGGCCGCACTCACAATGAGCACAGCGGCCAAGCCCACAGGTAAGCCTAGGGTTTGCCCGCTGTCCCACAGCAGCAGCAGCGTCGACAGCAGCGGGGTGAGAAAACTCATCAAGCCAATTTGCCTGGCATCTCCGCGTTTGAGGGCTGCATCCCACAGGAAGAACGCGGCGCCCAAAGGCCCCAGCCCCATGAGGAGGAGCCAAACCCAGTCCTGAGGCCGGACCTGTGCGGCGGGTTCCATGAGCACATGGCAGATCAGGGACAACACCCCTGAGGCCAAGGCAAACACGCCAATCGCCGAGGTGGCAAAGGGTGCAACGCGCTGGGTCATGAGTGAATACGTGCACCACACCAAGGCCGAGCCCAGTGCGGGGAGGTAACCCCAGGCCAAACCGGTTGCCTCACCGCTGGCCTGGGCCGGGTGACTCAGGATGGCCAGTGCGGCACCCGCAAAGCCCACCAAGGCGGCGAGCAGCTGTCGCACGCTGAAGAAGGCTGAAGGCAGAAACACTGGCGCGAGCAGCACCATGCCCAGTGGCCAAAGGTAATTGACCAGGTTGGCTTGCACAGGTGGCGCATGACGCAATGCGATGAACAGCAGGAAGTGAAATCCAAACAGCCCATAGATGCCTAGGGCCAAGGTGCGCAGTGGCACGCGCCAGAGCGACAGATTGAATCGGGCCAGAGGCAGGGACACCAGGCTGCCCACCAGCAAGGCCACACCGGTCAACCAGAATGGGGGCAGGTGTGAGAGGCGAACCCCAAGCGTGGCCAGCGTGGCCCACAACACAATGGCCCCAAAGGCCAGCCAGCGGGATTGAACGAGAGGTGTCATGCGATTGTCATTTTTTTGAACAACAATCATCCCATGAACGCATCCCATCCCACCATCCATGTGCTCTTCCTGTGCACGCACAACTCGGCTCGCAGCATCTTGGCTGAGGCCTTGCTCAACCATCTGGGGCAAGGCCGATTCAAAGCCCATTCAGCAGGCAGCAGCCCTCGTCCCCAGCAACAACCCAATCCCATGGCCATCGAAGCCTTGAAGCATGCAGGCATTGCCACCGAGGGGCTCTACAGCAAGAGTTGGGATGAGTTCGCCAAGCCTGATGCCCCGGTCATGGACCTGGTGATCACCGTGTGCGATAGCGCTGCTGGTGAGGCATGTCCCTACTGGCCAGGCCATCCTGCCAAGGCCCATTGGGGTTACGCTGACCCCTCTGCCATCGAGGGGACAGACGATGCAAAGCGTGAGGCATTTGCACAGACGCTCATCGCGCTACAGCGCCGACTGAGTCACCTTGTTCAGTTGCCGCCGGATGCGCTGACCCCCTCCCAGCTAGAACAAACCGCCAAGGCCTTGGCCAAGGGAGATTGAGCATGTCTTTGTTCGAGCGCTACCTGACGCTATGGGTCGCTGTGTGCATTGCTGTGGGCATTGCCTTGGGTCAACTTTTCCCAACGGTCTTTCAAGCCATTGCCGCCATGGAAATCGCCAGGGTCAATGTGCCTGTGGGTGCATTGATCTGGGTCATGATCATTCCCATGCTGGTCAAGGTTGACTTTGGTGCATTGCACGAGGTGAGGCATCACCTCCGTGGCATGGGCGTGACGCTGTTCGTCAATTGGCTGGTTAAGCCTTTTTCAATGGCTTTACTGGCGTGGCTGTTTGTTCGCAACTGGTTTGCGCCCTGGTTGCCTGCGGACCAGTTGGATTCCTATATGGCTGGGCTTATCCTGCTTGCCGCTGCACCGTGCACGGCCATGGTGTTTGTGTGGAGTCGCCTGACCGGGGGTGACCCCTTGTTCACCCTGTCGCAAGTGGCGCTCAATGACACCATCATGGTGTTGGCCTTTGCGCCACTGGTGGGTTTGCTCTTGGGCATGTCTGCCATCACCGTACCGTGGGCCACACTCATGACTTCTGTGGGCTTGTACATCGTCATCCCTGTGGTGTTGGCCCAAATCTGGCGCAAAGTGCTGCTGGCCAAGGGGCAAGCTCACTTGGAGGACACCCTGCGTTCAGTGGGGGCAGGTTCGATCGCCGCCTTGTTGCTCACCCTGGTGCTGCTCTTTGCATTTCAAGGTCAGGCCATTTTGGAGCAGCCCCTGGTGATTGCCCTCTTGGCCGTGCCCATCTTTGTGCAAGTGGTCTTCAACTCTGCCTTGGCCTATGGACTCAACCGCTGGCTCAAGGAAAAACATGCCATTGCTTGTCCTTCCGCCTTGATCGGTGCTTCCAATTTTTTTGAATTGGCTGTGGCCGCAGCGATCAGTTTGTTCGGATTTCAATCGGGCGCGGCCTTGGCCACAGTGGTGGGGGTGCTGATCGAAGTGCCAGTGATGCTCTTGGTCGTGCGGGTGGTCAATGCCACCCGGGGCTGGTATGAACAGGGTGCCTCAACCCGGTGAGCTGGGTGTCGAGAGGCGCTCCTCAAACCAGCGCTTGTGCTCCTCGGTCATGCGACTGAGTTCGGACAACACCTTGCGATCTGCGCAATAAAAAAACACCGATTGGCCTTGGAAGGTCCGCGCGTAGACGCGGGGGGCGAGCAGCCACTCCAGTAGCGGTATGCGGATGACCTGGATGAACACCAGGTCCGACACCTTCATCTGTTTAGTCCAGATCCAATCCTGGCGAATGAGGTCCGCGTCCAGATGTAAGCGACTTTTGTGGATCACCCAGGCGCTGTAGGTCAGCATCACCCAGGCCGTCCAAGCCCAGGTGGAGCCGCTGTTGCCCCAAGGTAATTGCAATCGGATCATCCACACCAGCAAGGCCAGGCAAAGCCCCCAGGTCAGGGCTTTGAAACTCCAGCTGAACGCAGCCCCTGACAAGTTGGGCTCCACCGGCTCAAAGGTGAAGGCCATGTCATTCAAGGGGCTGTGGGTGGCAGGTTCAGTCATGCAGGGGCTCGAAAAAAACGCCTCGCAATGCGAGGCGTGTGGATGGACGAAGGCGCGTCAGCTCAAGGCTTTTTCTCAGGCGCGGGTTTGAAAGCCTCCAAGGCAGCCTCTGGTTTTTCTTCTGGCTCTTTGTCATCTTCGGGCTTGAGACCATCCATGTTGGCATCTTGCTCTTCATCCGTTTGCAAGTCGGCGGGGGCCTCGATCACCACTTGGTCGAGGTCCACCTTGACTGCCTTGTCGAGGAAGGTGGTGACCGTTTCAGGGATGAAGATGACGATGACCACCAGGATGACCTGCATGATCACCCAGGGAATGGACCCGAGATAGATGTCATTGCTCTTGATGGGCTCGGGGATGCGCTTTTCCTTGAACATGGTGTCGGCAATGCCACGCAGGTAGAACAGGGCAAAACCAAACGGTGGGTGCATGAAGCTGGTTTGCAGGTTCACACACAGGATCACGCCAAACCAGATCAGGTCAATGCCCATCTTCTCTGCGACTGGGGCCAGCATGGGGATGATGATGAAGGCGATCTCAAAGAAATCCAGGAAGAAAGCCAGGAAGAACACAAAGATGTTCACCACGATCAAGAAGCCCACCTGGCCGCCAGGCAAGCCCGAGAGCAGGTGTTCCACCCACTTTGCGCCGTCAACACCCTGGAAGACCAGGCTGAAGACCCGCGAGCCAATCAGGATGAAGACCACCATGGCGGTCAGTCGCATGGTGCCGTGCATGGCCTCCCACAACAGGTCTTTGGTCAAGCGCTTGTGCATGGCGGCCAACACCAAGGCGCCCACTACACCCATGGCACCGGCTTCGGTGGGGGTGGCAATGGCCGAGTCCTGGAAGGGCAGGCCGCCCATGGAACCCAGCACGGTGAAGATCAGCACAGCGGACGGGATGATGCCTTTGAGGCACTTGCCCCACAAGGCCCAGCCATTGAGGGTGCGCGCCTCTTTGGGGACGCCAGGCACATAGTGGGGTTTGATCATGCCCAATGCAAAGGTGTAGAGGGCAAACATGGTGATTTGCAAAATCGAGGGACCCCAGGCACCCTTGTACATGTCACCCACCGGGCGACCCAGCTGGTCAGCCAGGACCACCAGCACCAAAGAAGGAGGAACCAATTGGGTGATGGTGCCCGATGCAGCCAGCACACCCGTTGCATAGCGGGTGTTGTAGCCGTAGCGCAGCATGACCGGCAGTGAAATCAGGGCCATGGCAATGACCTGGCCTGCCACCGTGCCCGTGATGGCGCCGAGGATGAAGCCCACGATGATCACCGAGTAGCCCAGGCCACCGCGGACCGGACCAAACAATTGACCCATGGAGTCCAGCATGTCTTCCGCCAAGCCACATTTTTCGAGGATGGCACCCATGAAGGTGAAGAAGGGAATCGCAAGCAACAAGTCGTTGCTCAGGATGGAAAAGATGGACAAGGGCAGGTTGCCCAAGAATGCGGCTGGGAACCAGCCCATTTCAATGGCAAAGAGTCCACAACTCAGACCCAGAGCGGCCAGTGAAAAAGCCACAGGAAAGCCAATGAGCATCACAATGACCAAGCCCGCAAACATGATCGGGGCGAAATTTTCCATTTGCATGATGAATCCTTAAGGGGTTCTAGTGGACTGCAATCACTGCAGAGGTTTTTCGTAATGGGTGTCCATTGCATATTCGCCGCGCAAATACGCCACCCGCTTGATGAGTTCAGCCACACCCTGCAACCAAACCATGCCAAAGCCCACCGGCATGGCCAAGGTGGCCGGCCAGCGGATGAGGCCGCCCGCGTTCTGACTCATCTCACCCGTGATCAGGGTGTTGTAGAAGTAGGGGAAGGACAGCCAGAACAAATAGCCCATGATGGGGAGCAAGAACAACACCAGGCCAAAGATGTCCACATAGACGGGACCGTTGCCCTTGAGCTTGCCGTAGATGAGGTCCACTCGGACGTGCTCGTTGACCTTGAGGGCATAGGGCGCACCCACCATGACCACCCAGGCAAACATGTACCACTGGATTTCAAGCAGGGAGTTCGAGCTCCAGTCCAGACCGTAGCGGACGAAGGCATTGCCTGCACTGACCATGGCAGAGATCAAAACAGCCCATGATGCGATTTGGCCCAGCCTGTTGCTGATCCAATCCATGGCGTTGACAAACTTAAGCAGCGAGTTCACAAGGTGGCTCCTGAAGTAATAAAGAGGCCAACCCTGAGGTGGCCGGGAATCCGGCGATGTTACTGGATGGGCAAGCCCGCCCGGTTGGTGATTTCACTTGCGCAAGTGGGCGACTTATGCTGCAAACAGCACTGGAGCCCGTCTAAGCAAAGAAATGTATACGGCGTGTCAACGATGGGGGCGGCTGAAGCAAACCAGCTCACCCGGATCGTTGGGTTGCACGTCCAGGGCGTCCTTGGCGTGGCCCACATCCATGTCGCGAGGCAGGGGAACGGCGTTTTTGACGGCCAAGACCTCGGCCATGATGCTCACCGCAATTTCAGAAGGCATTTTGCTGCCAATGTAGATGCCGATCGGTCCGCGCAGCTTGGACAGGCTTTGCTCGGTCTGATCAAAGTGCTCCATCATGCGCTGACGCCGCGCCTGGTTGTTTCGCCGAGAACCAATGGCGCCCACATAGAACGCATCGGTATCCAGAGCCTCGAGCAAGGCCAGGTCATCGAGTTTGGGGTCATGGGTCAGCGCGATCACGCAGGAGCGCCGGTCGGGTGCAAAGGCGCGCACCACATCGTCGGGCATGTCACCCAGCACCTTGACTTGAGGCATGTTCCAGGCGCCCCGGTATTCCTCGCGTGGGTCGCACACGGTCACCGAAAAGCCGCAAAACACCGCCATGGTGGCCAGGTACTCGGTGAGTTGCCCGGCGCCGATGAGCAGCATTCGGTATTCAGGGCCAAAGGTGTTGACCAGCTCATGCTCGTTCATGCTCAGGGCTTGGGGCACCGTCCCGGTTTGCAGGGTCACCAAGCCGCTGGCGAGGTGGGTGCGTCGATGCACCAGCTGCCCAGATTCCAGATGCGCGATGAGCTCTGCCAAGGCCTTGGGATCGGGGTCAAATTCCAGCAACAGCTCCAGCGTCCCGCCACAGGGCAAGCCAAAGCGATGGGCCTCGTCGGCAGTGATGCCGTATTTCACGCGCTGTGGTGGTCCTTGGGGCATTTCTGCGGGCTCGCCCTGCGCTTGCGCGCCCTGTGCATAGGCCTGGGTGTAGCGATAAATCAAATCGTCTTCAATGCAGCCACCCGAGACTGAACCCACCACGGCACCTGAATCGCACAAGGCCATGATGGACCCCACGGGGCGGGGCGAGGAGCCCCAAGTCCTGACCACCGTGGCAAGCAAGGCCCTGTGGCCGAGCTCGCGCCACGCCTTGAGTCGGCGCAACACCATGAGGTCAAGGTTTTCCATGGTGAATCAGCGCGCCAGCCAAAACGCGATCACGGTGAGCAGGGCTGAACCCAGTCCCCATGCCCACAAGGGGATGGGACCCCGCTTGGAGGCTGTGCGGGCAGAAGGCGTTGCGCTGGGCGCAGCCACTGCCGCTTGGGGATGCATCTCCAGCAACTTGGTTTCAAACCGCTTGAAAAAATCCTCGGCCAGGGACTTGGCTGCGCCGTCGATCAACCGTTGACCCAATTGGGCAATCTTGCCGCCCACCTGGGCGTTGACGGTGTAGCTGAGTTCACAACCAGTCCCTGTGGCGTGCAGCTGAACCTGAGCCGTGCCCTTGCCGAATCCGGCCACGCCGCCCTGACCCTCAAACTGCAAGGCGTAGGAGTTGGGCGGGAGGATGTCGAGCAGGCTCACCTTGCCGGCGAACTTGGCCGCCACGGGACCGATCTTGAGGGTCACCCCCACGTTGTAAATGGTGGGACCGTCGGTTTCAAAGCGATCGCAACCCGGAATGCAGGCTTTGAGCACTTCGGGGTTGTTCAGCGCATCCCAGGTGAGGGACTGGCTGACGGGGAGGGCGCGTTGGCCTTGCATGTCCATGAGGGAACTCCAGATTCAGTGAAGACGTTTGAGCAGTTGCGCCATGGCCTTGGCCAGGGCTTCGAGTTTGGAGAGATTGTGGATGGCCAGCAAGGCATCTGCATGCTGTGCCAATACCTGCGCACCACGTGCAGCGGGTGCATACCCCTCGAACCTCAACAGGGGGTTGAGCCACAGGAGTGCACGCGAGTGCCGCTTGAGCCATGCCACTTGTTCCATGAGCACACCATTGTCGCCCGTATCCAGCCCGTCTGAAATCAGCAGCACCAGGGTTCGCCGCCCCAACAAGGCTTGCGGATGCGTTTGACGCAAGGTCTGCAAGGATTCGCCCAGGCGGGTGCCGCCTGCAAAGTCACGGATCTGGGCATTGCACTGCGCCAGCATGGCATCGGTGTCATGCAGGCGAAACCCCGCATTGAGGTCAGTGAGCCCCGTGCCAAATGCAAAGACCTGTCGCGGCACACCACGGGTGGCCTGGTGCAGGTAGGCCAGCATGAGCCTCGCGTAGCGTTCCATGGAGCCCGACACGTCCACCAACACCAGCAGCGGCAAGGGCTGGGCACGCCTAACTCGGTGATACAGCGTGAGCCACTCGCCCTCGTGCCGCACCGATTCACGCAGGCACGCGCTCCAGTCAAGCCGGTTGCCACGCAAGCCCGATTGCGTGCGACGGGCTTGCACTTCGGGGATGGGCAAGGGCAATTGCCGAGCCAGGCGCTCCACCAGCATGAATTCGCTGGCCGAGAGTTGCGCGAAGTCGGCATGCTGAATCCGTTTGAGATCGCTGGCCGACATGGCCGCATCCAGGTCCACCTGATCCTCTTTGGGGGTGGACGGTGTGCGGTTGGCGCGCAAGGCCTCCTGGACCCTGGCCTTTTGGGTGCTGGGCTTGGCTTCCTGCGCTTGGGGCAACATTTGGCTCAGCAACTGCTGCGCCCACTCCGGATTACGGAAGTAGGCATCAAACAATTGCTCAAAGACCTGCAGGTCTTGTTCGCGCGAGACCAGCACACAGGCCAGGGCAGCGCGCACATCGTCGCGACGCTCCAGACCCAGATGTCCCAAGGACTCTAGGGCTAAGGCCGAACGAGCCGAGTCGATGGGCAAGCCAGCGCGCCTGAGCGTGCGAACGAATCCCACCATGTTCTCGGCCAACTTGCCTGAGCGTGCGTCTCCGAGCAACATGGTCAGGCTCAGTCGGGTGTGGGTTCAAGCAATTGATCCACCAGTGGCAACAAGGCCGCGATGTCCTCACGCTGCTTGAACAAGATGCCTGCGGTGTCCTGCACGACTTCGGGGTCGAGTTGCAAGGTGTCCAAGGAGACCAGGGCCTTGGCCCATTCCACACTCTCGGCAATGCCGGGGCCGCGTACAAAGGCGTCGGCAAAGGGTTGGCTGCGAAGCCGCGCCACAAAGTCAGCCACTTGCCTGGCCAATTGCTCGGAAGCCTGGGGCACTTGCGCACGAACAATGGCCAGCTCGCGGTCGCGGTCGGGGTAATCCATCCAGTGATAGAGGCAGCGGCGTTTGACGGCGTCGTTGAGGTCGCGGGTGCGGTTGCTGGTGAGCAAGGTCACGGGAGTGCTCAGCGCAGTGAGGGTGCCCAACTCGGGGATGGTGACCTGAAACTCACCCAGGATTTCAAGCAAGAAGGCCTCAAAGGGCTCATCGGCACGGTCCACCTCATCGATGAGCAGCACCGCACCAGGGGGAGGCGTTTGCAGGGCTTGCAGCAAGGGGCGGCGAATCAGGTAGCGTTCCTGATAGACCTCTTGCTCCAGGGCTTGGGTGCTCACGGTGCCTTGAGCCGCCCGCATGTGCAGCAACTGCGCTGCATGATTCCACTCGTACAAGGCTTCTCGCTGCTCCAGGCCGTCGTAACACTGAAGGCGGATGAGGGGGCGATCCAGCACCTTGGCCAGGGCTTTGGCCAATTCGGTTTTGCCAACGCCGGGTTCACCCTCCATCAGCAACGGACGTTGCAGGCGCGTACTCAAAAAAACGGCGGTTGCCAACCGCCGGTCCGCCTCATAACCCACGCTGGCTAGAGCGTGGATCACATCATCGGTGTTGCGCCAAGTCTGCGCGAGCGTCATCCGAGCGCCTGTGCCACAGCGCGCTGGGTCTGCACCTTGATGAGGTGGGCGCGGTATTGAGCCGAGGCGTGGATGTCGCTGTTGAGGTTGCTGGCGTCCACGGTGACAGCATCCACCGCTTGTGCACTGAAGTTCTTGGACAAGGCTGCTTCCAGACCGGCATGGCGAAACACGCCATTCCCCGCGCCCGTCACGGCCACGCGAACGCCCGTTCCGGTGTCAGCCACGAACACACCCACCAGTGCAAAGCGCGAAGCGGCCTGTTTGAATTTGGCGTAGGCCGCACGCTTGGGCATGGGGAAGGAGATGGACTGAATCAACTCGCCTGGCTCCAGTGCCGTGGCATAAAGCCCCTGGAAGAAATCGTCGGCAGCGATCTTGCGGCGGTTGGTGCGGATGGTGGCGCCCAAGGCCAGCACAG
>RGCL01000068.1 GCA_009919175.1 Betaproteobacteria bacterium | reverse complement strand
GGTCCAGCAAGGCTCGCACCTGAGGGGCGGGCATGGCCAGCAGCACCCCGTCAAAGCCTGTGGGGTGCCATTCGCCCTGGATGCTCAAGCGCCAGGGTTGGGGTCCTCGGGCTTGGCGCGCGAGGCCATCAACCGGGGAATGCAGGTGCAACAGGCCATGGTCGAGCAGGGGTTGTGCCCAGTGCCGAACCAGGTTGTTCATGCCCGGCGTGCCCACCCATCGGTAAGCGTTGTCCTGGGGTGCAACGCTCAGTTTGCGACCAAAGGCATCGAGCACGCGCACCGAGGCCACGCTCCAGGCGCGGTGGTGATCCAAGGTGCCAGGCACTTGCCCCAGGGCGAGGGCAAAGCGCTCGTCGCGCACGGTGAAGTACTGGGCACCGTGATCAAAGGAGCCAAAGTCGGTGTGGCGGGTGGCCATGCGGCCGGATGCGCCCGAGCTTTTCTCGAACACACTCACTTGGTGACCGGCACGCCATAGCGTGCGTGCGGCCACCACGCCCGCCATGCCTGCGCCCACAATGGCCCAGTGGGGTTTGCTCATGATGCGCTGTCCAATTGGCTGTGTCCCAACAAAGCCTCCCGTGTTCTGTCGTGCTGCAATTGTTGCAGCCACCAACTCAATGCCTGACCCCGGGTGGTGGCCAGCTCTGATGGCCACGCACAAAAGAGTTGTACCAAACGTCGCGGCCTTTGGGTGGGGCAAACAACCAATTGACCTCGGGCCAATTCCTGTTGAATTCTTGGCAAGGGAAGGAACCCCACGCCAAGTCCCCGGACCTGGGCCTGGATTTTGTCGGCCATGCTCGACACCGTCAGCACCTGCTGGCCAGGCAGCAAGCCCACGGTCACATCCAGACCCAGGGGCGCGGAGTCGGCCACCGCCACAGCGCGATGGGACTTGACCAGGGTGTCCGAGAGCGGCTGGGGCGCTTGGGCCAAGGGGTGGTGTGGCGCAACGGCAAAGACAAATTCCACCGACCCCAGGGCCTGATGGGCCACGCGCGACAAGTCGCCTGATTCACCCGACACCCCAATGGCCAACTCCGCCTGGCCGGTCAGCAGGGCATTGAAGGTCCCGTGCAGGGTTTCCTGTCGAAAGCGCAACTGAGTCGGAGGCGCCAAGGCATCGAAGCGGGCACACAAGTCCATCAGGGCGGCAGGACAAATCAGGGTGTCCACTGCGATGGTGAGGTGGGATTCCCAGCCCGTGGCAATGCGGCGGATGCGGCTGGAGACGGCGTCAAGGTCCTGGAGGATGCGCCGCGCCTCGAAGAGCAAGGCGTGACCAGCTGGGGTGAGCTTGGCTTGTCGGCTGCTGCGGTCAAAGAGCAGCACATCGAGCGACTCCTCGAGTTGGCGGACCCTGTAGGACAAGGCGCTGGGCACTTGCCCCAAGGCACGCGCAGCGGCGGCAAAGCTCCCATAGCGGTCAATGGCATCGATCATGGCCAGGGCATCGGGGGTGAGGGTGTCGCGGGGCTGGGACATGATCGTTCAAATGATTTGATGAATGTGGTCAAAGCCATTGTCTCAAGTTGCCAAAGACCCGCCATACAGTCCTGTTCAACGTTGAGGAGGACCCCCATGATTGAAGTGCGCAAAAGCCAGGATCGCGGCTATGCCGATCACGGCTGGCTCAAGTCTTTTCACAGTTTTTCTTTCGCCCACTATCACGACCCTGAGTTCATGGGCTGGGGCAATCTGCGTGTCATCAATGAAGACCGCATCCTGCCCGGTACAGGCTTTGGCACGCATGGCCATCGCGACATGGAAATCATCAGCTACGTGATCAGCGGCAACCTCGCTCACAAAGACAGCATGGGCAATGTCAAAGGCATTCCACCGGGCGATGTGCAGCGCATGAGCGCGGGCAGTGGGGTGCAGCACAGCGAGTTCAATCACGCGCCCAGCGAGACCACGCATTTTTTCCAGATCTGGATCGAGCCCAATGAGTTTGGCATTGCGCCCAGCTATGAGCAGCAGCCCGTGCCAGCCGCCGCCAAGCGAGGTGCGCTCTGCCGCATTGCCGCCCCCCGGGATGGGCTGGTGAAGATCCATGCCGATGCCACTGTGTATGCGGGCTTGTTTGACGGCGAGGAGTCCGCCACGCTGAGCCTGGCTCCCCAGCGCAAAGCCTATGTTCACCTGATCCGGGGTCAATTGCAGGTCAATGGCGTTGCGCTGATGGCCGGAGATGCCGTCCGCTTGTCGCAGGAACACAGTGTGACCCTGACCCATGGCCAAGACGCCGAGGTGCTGGTCTTTGACCTTGCACCCTGATTTTTTCATTCACTCACTCACTGGGAGTTTTTTTACATGAACAACGCACTCATCCTCATCGGCCGCCTGTTGCTGGTCGCCCTGTATTTGCCAGCTGGCATCATGAAGCTCATGGGCTTTGAAGGCACGGTGGGCTACATCGCGTCGGTGGGCTTGCCCATGGCCACAGCCGGTGCGGCCGTGGCCGTGGTGGTCGAAATTGCAGGCTCTGCCGCCTTGCTGGCGGGCTTTCAAACGCGTGTGGCAGCCCTGGTGCTGGCCGTCTTCACCCTGGCTGCCACGGTGATTTTTCATGCCTTCTGGGCTGTGCCACCCGAGCAGGCTCTCGTTCAGCAGTTGATGTTTTTCAAGAACATCGCTGTCATCGGCGGCTTGCTGATCCTGGCTGCCCACGGTGCCGGTACCTGGAGTCTGGACGCTAAAAAATCAGCTCAGTGAAGCCCCTTCCCATTTCATTCTCAACCTCAAGCTAGGAAATCCATCATGTCTCACATCGTTGTCATCTATCACTCGGGCTATGGTCACACCCAGCGCGTGGCGCAATTCGTGGCCCAGGGGGCTGGCGCACAGCTCATCGAAATCAACGCCGATGGCGACATCAGCGAAGCCGATTGGGCGACCCTGGACAAGGCTCAGGCCATCGTGTTTGGCTCGCCCACCTACATGGGCATGGCGTCATGGCAATTCAAGAAATTTGCCGATGCCACCTCCAAGCGCTGGTTCACCCTGGGCTGGAAAGACAAACTCGCTGGTGGCTTTACGGTGTCGGCCAGCCTCAGTGGCGACAAGTTGTCGACCTTGCAGTACTTCATCACCTTGGCCCTTCAGCATGGCATGGTGTGGGTGGGTCAGGGTTTGCCCAATGACGGCACCGTCAATCGCCTGGGCTCTTCGTCGGGCGTGATGGCGCAAGTGGGTCCCACCAGCCCCGCTGCCGACATCCCCGAGGGCGACCTGGAGACCGCACGCCGTTATGGTGAGCGCATCCGCGCAGTGAGCGAGCGTTTCAACAAGTGATGGGATGCGGCGAGAGGTCGACCCCCAGCGCCTCTCGCTCATCAAACACAAAGCACTGCCCCTCGTAATGGGCAGTGCCCACCTCTTCAAAATACTTGAGGATGCCGCCGTCGATTTGGTAGACGTGATCCAGCCCCAGGTCACGCATGAACAGAGCAGCCTTCTCGCAACGTATGCCCCCGGTGCAGTAGGTGATCACGGTCTTGTCGGCCAGCTCGCTGGCATGCTCGCGAACGGCTTGCGGGAATTCACTGAATTTGCTCAAGTGCCAATTGATGGCATTGTGAAAGCCGCCGTGTCCCACCTCAAAGTCGTTGCGCGTGTCAAGAATGACCACCGGGCGACCCTGGTCGTCCACGCCCCTGTCTAGCCACTGCTTGGCCACCTGGGGCGTGATGGCCGGTGCCCGCCCTTGCTGGGGGCGAATCGCAGGTTCATTCATGCGAATGATTTCAGCTTTGACCTTGACCAGCATCTTGCGAAAGGGGATGTGGTCCGACCAGCTGTCCTTGGTGGGTAAATCGGCAAACCGTGGGTCTTCGCGCAAGGCCTTCATGAACGCCTGCACATGCGAACCCAAGCCGGCCAAGAACAGGTTGATGCCTTCGGGTGAGATGAGGATGGTGCCCTTGAGGTCCAAATCCAGTGCGCGTGTCTTGAGCTGGTGCTGCAAGGCCTGTGGATCGTCGATCGCAACGAATCGATAGGTGGAGATGTTGAGGATGTCAGCCATGGGTAAATTGTAGGCATCAGCACTGCGCAGCCTGGTGCTCAGTTCTTCCACCAATCCTGGTTGAACCATTTGAATCCCCGCCGGATCATGGCGTTGTGCGCGGCCTCGGGTTCGGTTTCGAAGTGGATCTCGGCGTATGTCCAGGACTCCTCGTCGGTTTGTGCCTTCTCGTTCTGGACAAACACAAAGTAGGTGTTGGAGATCCGATGGACTTTGAAAAACTGTGTGGCCTTCGATTCAGGGTGAATTCTGGTGTAGATTTCGTCCTCGGCAACAGGCGCATGCTCGGTTGCTTTGGGGCCGGTTTCCGGAATGTCGTCCATCGTCTAGGTGTCCTGCGTCAAAGTATGAATAAGCCCAATGTGATTGGCAAGTTGATCGCCCATCGACATGCTTTTGGCTTGGCCGTGGTCCTGGTGGGCGCCGTGTTCTATGCCACGACCTTCTGGCTCAATCAGTGGCTGTTTGTCACCATTGAATTCAATCACCGCGTGAATTGGTTGTTCATCCCCAGCGGCGTGCGTTTGCTCATGGTGATGTTGTCCGACCACCTGGGGGCTTTGGGCATTGTGCTGGGCTCCTACCTCATTGAATGGCTTTATTTTGACAACGAAGCCGATTGGCTGGACTTGGTGAGCCCTTTGATCTCGGGTGGCGCGCCTTTGTTGGCCAAATGGACCCTGGCGCATTGGTTCAAGGTGGGAGCCAATCTCGAGCGCCTCACGCCCAAAATCCTGGCTCAGTATGCCTTGTGGTTCGCGGGCTTTAGCTCCACCCTGCATCAGATCTGGTTTGCGATTCACACCACGGCGGCCTATCGCATCGAGGGCTGGATCCCCATGTTCATCGGCGATGTGATGGGCAACCTGTTTGTGCTGGGCTTGCTCTATGTGGTGGTCAAGGTCGCTCGCCGCTGGCGAGGTCGCGCAGGGGCTTTGTGATCAACGCCCCGCAGTTTGAAGGCTGTGGGCAACCAGATCCGACAAGGCACTGAAGTGCTTCATGGCCTTGGCGCAGGGCTTTAAATATTTGGTGCGCTTGTCGTTGGGCAGGCTGAACGATTCGACGTAGCCCGCGTCCCGCAGGCCGTCGAGCTTGCGATGCAAGGTGGCGGGTGACCCCAGGGTTTGCAAAGCCATGACTTCGGTCACGGTCATGGGTTTGTTCTCGATGTGGTGCAGCGTCAGGATTTCCAGCATGCGCAAGGACACCAGGTCCAACTCCGCCAATTCCTCTTTTTCATCCAGGGAGTGGATGAGGTGCTTCAAGCGCAGATAAAACTGGGTGGATTCCATCCAAACGACTCCTGTGGTGGTTAACCTAGATGCCAAACAACGCGTACAAACAAGGTGACGAGCCTTGACCCCGGCACTGGCTCCACAGTTAGGGCTGCTGAGTTCCCCCCCTGACCCGGTTGGCCGCTTCACCATGCGGGAAGGCCCGTCACAAACCATTGTAGGGGGTCATGATCAGTTCTTCATAGAATGCACCGATGTCCTTACTTGTGCTGGCCAGAAAACACCGCCCCAAATCGTTTGAAGCTTTGGTGGGTCAACCCCATGTCGTCAAGGCCATCTCCAATGCCTTGCAGACGGGGCGGCTGCACCATGCCTATCTGTTCACGGGGACACGCGGCGTGGGCAAAACCACCATCTCGCGCATCCTGGCCAAGTCGCTCAACTGTGAAACGGGTGTGACCGACAAGCCCTGCGGCGTTTGCTCGGCCTGTGAAGCCATTGATGCAGGTCGATTCCCGGACTACATCGAGCTCGATGCCGCCTCCAACCGGGGTGTCGAAGAGGTCCAGCAATTGTTGGATCAGGCGGTCTACCGTCCTGTGCAGGGTCGCTTCAAGGTCTTCATGATCGATGAAGTCCACATGCTGAGCAACCATGCCTTCAATGCCATGCTCAAGACTTTGGAGGAGCCGCCCGAGCACCTCAAGTTTGTGCTGGCCACGACCGACCCGCAAAAGGTCCCCGTCACTGTGCTCTCCCGCTGCTTGCAATTCAATTTGCGCCCCATGGCCGCCGATACCGTGTACGAGCATTTGCAGCAAGTGCTCCAGCAAGAGGGCATTGCCAGCGACGACGAATCCTTGCGCATCATTGCCCAGGCCGCGCGCGGCTCCATGCGCGATGCCCTCTCGCTCACCGACCAGGCCATTGCTTATTGCGCCCAGCAATTGCGCGCCGACGCTGTGCGCGACATGCTGGGGTTAGTGAGCCAGGAGCCCGTGTTCCAGTTGATCGAGCATCTGGCGCATGGGCGCGGCGCAGATGTGCTGCACGTGGCCGAGGGTTTGCGCCAGCAGGGCATCAGTGCCTTGTCGGTCATCGACGAAATGGTCCAGGTGTGTTTGCGCATGGCCGTGGCGCAGGCCACTGGCTTGCAACGGGACGCGTCCGATCCACATCCCATGGCTGAGCGTGTGCTGGCCTTGGCACAGGTCATGCCCGCTGACGAAACCCAATTGCTCTACAGCATGTGCCTGCATGCGCGCAGCGAGTGCGGGCTCGCCCCCGATGAGCATGTGGCGCTCACCATGGCCTTGCTTCGCTTCCTGTCATTTCGGCCTTCTGGCGAGGCTGAAAAAAAAAGCCCTGAATCCGCCCAACCCCTCCCCGTGATCGAGTTGACGCCGCCTGCTGAGGCCACGGTGGCAGCAACGCAGCCCAGCGCGCCGCCCCCCGTGACGCCATGGGTGGAGGGCACGTCTGCCGAGGCAGACCGCTGGATCGCCTTGGCGCGGCAACTCTGTGACGAGCAAAGGGTTCAGGCCCTGGCCAAGGAGTTGGCCCTCAATACCCAGTGGCTCAGTGAAGACGGATCGATGTGGATGTTGCGCACCGACAAGTCCACCCTCAACAACGCCTCCAACCGTGAGAAGCTGCAAGAGGCCTTGGCCCAGTTGGGTCATGCAGTCAGCCTGCGCATCGAGGTTGGACCCGTGACCCAGACTGCTGCGATGCGCATGGCCAGCGAACAGGCGCAATGGCTGGAGGAGGCACAACGCACCGTCCTGGAAGACCCCTACGTGCAAAAGCTGATGAGAGAATTTGGCGCACGCATCGTGCCCGGCAGCATTCAACCCAAAAGGAAAGACCCATCATGTTCAACAAAGGACAACTCGCAGGCTTGATGAAACAGGCCCAGGCCATGCAGGACAACCTGAAAAAGGCCCAGGAAGAACTCAAGACCGTCGAAGTCAAAGGCGAGGCAGGCGCGGGCATGGTCAAGGTCACCATGACCTGTGGGCACGAAGTGCGCCGGGTTGAACTCGATCCCTCTGTCATGAGCGATGACAAAGACATGCTTGAAGACTTGCTGGTGGTGGCTTTCAATGCCGCAGCCCAGGAAGCCGAGCGGGTGAGCCAGGAGCGCATGGGCAAACTCACCGGCGGCATGCCTGGCTTGCCCGGTGGCCTGAAGTTGCCCTTCTGAGGCCGGTCTGGATGGCGCACAGCAACGCCCTGGACGACTTGGTCGACGCCCTCAAGGCCTTGCCTGGGGTGGGGGTGCGCAGCGCCCAGCGCATGGCCATGCACTTGCTCGAGCGTGACCGCAGCGCTGCCAAGCGCCTGTCCCAGGCCATCGAGGCCTCGCTGGACAAGGTGCGTCATTGCCAGCGTTGCAATACGTTCACCGATGCGCCCATTTGCGTGACTTGCCTGGACACCGAGCGCGATGTCACCCGCCTGTGTGTGGTGGACACCGCATCCGATCAATCGGTGATTGAGCGAACAGGCACGTACAAGGGGCACTACTTTGTGCTCCTGGGTGCCGTCAATCCCCTTCAAGGGCAAGGTCTGGATGACATCGGTGTGCGGGCTTGCCTGGACCGCGCCTGCGACGGTCAGGTGGAGGAGGTGATCATTGCCACGGGCTTTCATGCCCAGGGTGAGGCCACTGCCCATGTGCTCTCCACCGCACTGAAAAAACGGGGCATTCATGTCACCCGCCTGGCCCGGGGTGTGCCCATCGGCAGCGAGCTGGAGTTCGTAGACCTGGGCACCATTGCCCATGCACTGCTAGATCGGCGGCCGCGCTGAGCCGACTGTCACCCTGGTTTCTTCCAATCGGGATGATCCTAATGAAGCCGGGCGCTCACTTCCACTAAGCTTTCACCCAGTCATTCGGGTGGAGAAATCATGAAACGTTCCATGCATCGTCGTGCATTCAATCAATGGGCACTGGCCGCTGCGGCCACGGTGGCAGCACCCGCCTCCTGGGCGTTGGACAAACTTGAAAAACCCTCGGTGGGCATTGCCGTGGGAGGCAAGGGCTCCTTTTATTACCTGCCGCTGACCATTGCCGAGCAGCTGGGGTATTTCAAGGAAGAAGGGCTGGATGTCTCCATCAGCGACTTCGCAGGCGGCGCCAAGGCCTTGCAGGCCGTGGTGGGCGGCTCAGCCGATGTGTGCTCGGGCGCCTACGAGCACACCATCAACCTGCAGTCCAAGAACCAGTTCTTTCAGTGTTTTGTGCTGCAAGGTCGTGCACCCGCGATTTCGCTGGGGGTTTCAACCAAGACCATGGCCGACTACAAAAAGGTGAGTGACCTCAAAGGCAAGCGGATTGGCGTCACTGCACCGGGCTCGTCCACCAATATGGTGGCCAACCTCATCCTCTCCAGGGCAGGGCTCAAGCCCTCCGATGTGAGCTTCATCGGGGTGGGCACCTCGTCTGGCGCCATCTCGGCGATGCGCAGCGGCCAGATCGACGCCATCAGCAACATCGATCCGGTCATCACCATGCTGGAGCAAAAGGGGGACATCCGCATCATCACCGACACGCGCACCCTCAAGGGCACCAAGGAGGTATTCGGTGGCAGCATGCCCGCTGGGTGTTTGTACGCGCCCAGCAAGTTTTTGCAGGACAACCCCCGCACCACCCAAGCCCTCACCAATGCCATGGTCAAGGCGCTCAAATGGCTGCAAACCGCAGGACCGTCGGACATCATCAAAACCGTGCCTGATGCCTACCTCCTCGGTGACCGGGCACTGTATCTGGCCGCGTTCAACAATGTGCGTGAATCAATTTCCATTGATGGTGTGGTGCCCAGCGACGGCCCCCCCACCGCGCTCAAATCCCTGGTCAGTTTTGACAACACCATCAAAGCCGATCGCATCGACCTGGCCAAAACCTTCACCAATGAGTTCGCCCTCAAGGCCAAACAGAAATTCAAGGCTTGACGGAAAGCCCAACGCATGAGCGCGGCGATTTCTTTCGAGCAGGTGACTTGCGCATTTCGCAGCAATGTGGCTGGCGGCAGCACGTATGTGGCGGTGTCTGACACCAGCTTCGAGGTGCAGCAGGGTGAGTTTGTGTGCGTGGTCGGTCCCACGGGCTGCGGAAAATCCACCTTGCTCAATGTGGCAGCCGGCTTGTTGAGCCCCTCATCGGGTCAGGTGAAGGTCATGGGTCAAGCCTTGCAGGGCATCAATGCCCGAGCCGGCTATATGTTTCAATCCGAAGCCCTCATGCCTTGGCGCACCACCCTGGACAACGTCAAGCTGGGCTTGGGCTATCGACAAATCCCCGACGATCAAGCCACCGCCATGGCCACCGACTGGCTGGCGAGGGTGGGCTTGGCTGGCTTTGAGGACCGCTATCCCCATCAGCTCTCAGGCGGCATGCGCAAACGCGTGGCCCTGGCTCAGACCCTGGTCCTGGACCCCGACATCATCCTGATGGACGAGCCCTTTTCGGCTTTGGACATTCAAACCCGCCAGTTGATGGAAAACGAGGTGCTGGACCTGTGGGCAGCCAAGCGCAAGGCGGTGCTCTTCATCACCCATGACCTCGATGAGGCCATTGCCATGAGCGACCGCGTGGTGGTGTTGTCGGCCGGTCCCGCGACCCACCCCATTGGTGACTTTGTGATCGACCTGCCTCGCCCCAGGGACGTGGCCGAGGTTCGCTCAGACCCCAGGTTTGTGCAGTTGCATTCTCAAATCTGGGATGTGTTGCGCGAAGAGGTGCTCAAAGGCTATGCCCAGCAACGGCAGGGGCGAGGTGCACCATGAGCGCAACGGATCACATCCATGGCGTGCGCCTGAGGCTGATGCAGCTGGGTTTGCTGGCGGCCTTGTTGCTGGCCTGGCATTGGAGCTCAGGCAACGAGCAGGTGGCGTTTTTCCTTGGTGAGCCGCTCAAGGTATTGGGTCGCGTGTGGTCCTGGTTTGTGCCCATCGAAGTGCCCCCCAATGCCTGGTTTCCCGATGGCTTGCCTGGCCGGGCTGACATCTACATCCATTTGGGCGTGACCCTGCTCGAGACCGTGCTGGCCTTTGTGCTGGGCACGGCGTCGGGCATGGCGCTGGGCCTTTGGCTGGGTTTGTCTCCCATGGCCAGCGCCGTGCTCGACCCTTTCATCAAGGCGGCCAACTCCATGCCGCGCGTGATCCTTGCGCCCATCTTTGCCATGTGGTTTGGCCTGGGCATTTGGAGCAAGGTGGCCTTGGCCGTGACCCTGGTGTTTTTCATTGTGTTCTTCAATGTGTATCAGGGCATCCGCGAGGTCAGCCCCGTGTTGATTGCCAATGCGCGCATGCTGGGTGCCAATCAGCAGCAATTGCTCAGGACGGTGTATTTGCCCAGCGCCACCAGCTGGGTCTTTTCCAGCCTGCACACTTCGGTGGGTTTGGCCTTTGTGGGGGCGGTGGTGGGCGAATACCTGGGCTCGGCGCGGGGCGTGGGCTACCTCATCTTGCAGGCCGAGGGCACCTTTGATGTCAACAGTGTGTTTGCGGGCATCTTGGTGCTGACGGTGTTTGCGCTCTTGCTCGATGCCCTGGTGGGTCGCATGGAGCGGCGCCTCATGACCTGGCAACCCAAAACCAGTCAGACCGAAAAGCTTTGAGCCGGTTCAGCGCTTGGCTTTTTTCTTGTGCTGAGCAGCTGCCGTGGTCGTGGACTTGGCATTCTTGCTGGCCACCAGCGTGCCTGGTGAGACCACCAGGGTCTGACCAACACGCAAGGCTTGCAGGATGCAAAAAAACTGTGCAGCGATTATGTATCAAGTCGCAGAGGCTCGGCATTACGATACGCCGACATGATACTCGATAGACTTAACGTGGTTCAATGATCAGTGTTCTTGCACTGATCCCCTTGGTGGTCCGAACAGCGACGCAGTAGGCCCCGGCAGGCCATCCATCAACCGGAACACGAACCTGGTGAGTAGCAGCATTCACGTTCTCCTCCGAATACATAACAACGCCGTGTACATCGACAACGTGCACCTGCAGAGGAGCCTCGAATAGTCGGACTGAAACATATTGTTGTGCAGGATTCGGCCATAGTTCAAACTGCTGCCTATTGCTGGTTGAAACCGAGGACACCTTGGGTGGCGTGAGCTTGAGTATGCACTGTTTTCCATCATCAAGTGAAACGAACACGCTACCTTCAGTCGATAAGGCAAGTCCAACAGGCCGAGCCCACCTTGTATCTGCACTATTGGTGTCGCGAATAAATCCCGTACAAAAATCTTCAACCTCGTTAGCAATGGTATCCTGGTCATCGTCGAACCTCAGATATACGATCTTTGCACCACTAGGTGGTGTACGATTCCATGATCCACGCAACGCCATAAATGCACCGCTTTCGTATCCGGCCGGCATGCCTTCTTGACTAAACACAAGCGCCATCGGCGCTGAATGAGCCTCAACCAGTGCTGCTGGCATTTCCATGTGCAGCATGTTCATACTGTCGGCTTTTGTATGGGGCTTGAGATCCTGATAATCGCCCGTAAATGGATACCAGTTGCGGTAGTGGTAACCTATGGGATAGCCATAGAATCCACCGTCACGAACGATATCGATCCATTCGGGCGGGATGTTGTTTCCCTGCAAGTCGCTGCCGTTATTGTTTGCCCAAAGTCGACCGGTCCGTGGATGCAACGTCAT
>RGCL01000067.1 GCA_009919175.1 Betaproteobacteria bacterium | reverse complement strand
ACCGGCATAAAAAAGGCCCGCCAGAAGGCGGGCCGTAAAGGGATTCTTCCATCCCGTGATGCCAAGAATCCGAGGAGACAATCGTTACAGATCAGCGCTTGCGTGAAGCAGGCTTGGCAGATGCGGTGGCGGTTGCAGCCACGGCATTGAGGTTGTTTTCGGCCAGGTCAGCCACTTGCTTGGCGGCTTTTTGCAGGCTTTCGACGGCGCTGTTGCTGGCAGCCAGGGCGCTCTTGAACATGTTCACAGCGGTTTCGGAGCCAGCGGGGGCGTTTTTGGCCATGTTGTCGACGGCACCCATGAAGGCTTTTTGTGCTTCAGCGGCTTTGCCTTCGAAGGCGTGGCCAAACTGGGCGCTGGTGGTCGATGCGATTTCGTACACGTGGCGGCCATAGGAAGCCAGTTTTTCAGCGGTGGGCTGGTAGGCGCCGGTTTGCAGGGCCAAGACTTCCTGGATGTCTTTGGCGCCGAGCAGGGCGTGGGTGTGGCTGGCGCTGTCGTTCAAAGCGGCCTTGGCGGCAGCGATGTTGAGCTCAACGAGCTTTTCCATGCCAGCAAAAGCGGCTTCGGTCAGGCCAAACATGGCGTTGAGGTTGTTTTTGTTGGCGACGAGAACTTGTTCGGGGGTGATCATGATGGTTTTCCTTAAAGGGTTGGGACACTGGGTTTGAACGCCACCGGGGTGTCGTCTTGAGAGAAAGTATAGGGTTATCCCGCATCAATACAAGGCAAAAGCCCCCGCCAAGGCATCGTTTAGAGTCTGCTTTCTAATTTCGGCTGACGTCGTTTTGCCCTGTGTCCTTGTCTTGAACGTTCATTTCGCCAACCCCCACGCCCATCAGCTCCCGCCCGGCCACCGATTTCCCATGGAGAAATACGCCTTGCTGCGGCAGCGCCTGGCCGAGGCTTTGCCCGAATTGCGCCTGAGCCTGGCTGAGCCAGCCAGTCCAGGTGAATTGGCCCTGGTTCACACCCCTCGCTACATCCAGGCCGTGTTCGAAGGGGGCTTGAGCCACGCCGAGCAACGCGAGATCGGCTTCTCCTGGTCCACGGGCATGGTCGACCGCGCCCGACGCTCGGTGGGGGCGACCATTGCCGCCGCCCGGGGTGCCCTGGCTGAAGGCTTTGCGGCCAATCTGGCCGGCGGCACCCACCATGCCTATGCCGACAAGGGGGGCGGGTTTTGTGTCTTCAACGATGTGGCGGTGGCTGCGCGCTTGATGCAAGCCGAGCAAGCGCGCATCAAAAAAGCCCTGCGCGTGGCGGTGGTGGACCTCGATGTCCACCAGGGCAATGGCACGGCGCACATCTTTCGCGATGACCCCAGCGTGTTCACCCTGAGCGTGCACGGCGAGAAAAACTTTCCCTTCCGCAAGGAAGCCAGCGACTGGGATTTGGATTTGCCCGACGGTTGCGATGACGGGGGCTATTTGCAGGCGGTGAGCGTGGCCTTGCAGGCCTTGGACGACCGGGGCGCGCCCGATCTGGTGTTTTACATCGCAGGCGCAGACCCCTACGAGGGGGACCGCCTGGGTCGCCTGAAAGTCACGCAGCAGGGCTTGCAAGCCAGGGATCAGCTGGTCATGGACTGGGCATGGCAGCGGCGCATTCCTGTGGCCATGGTCATGGGGGGCGGTTATGGCCATGTCATTGCCGAGACGGTGGAGATCCAGGTCAACACCTTCACCCAGGGATTACGCCAATGGCAACGCTGGCAAAATCAAGCCGCATGAGCGATCACCAACGCCCCCACGCTTTGCCCAGGGACCACTACCGGGTCTTCAGACCCATCACCACGCGCTGGATGGACAACGATGTCTATGGACATGTCAACAACGTGGTGTATTACAGCTGGTTCGACACCGCTGTGAACGCCCACCTGATTGAGCACGGCGCGCTCGACACCCAAGCGGGCGAGACCATTGGCCTTGTTGTCGAGACCCAATGCAATTACTTTGCACCCTTGTCCTTCCCCCAAACGATTGAAGCGGGCATCCGTGTCGCCCGCCGGGGGCAGTCCAGTGTGCGCTACGAAGTGGGGCTGTTTGCCCAGGGCGAGCCCCTCACTGCAGCTTGCGGCCACTTCATCCATGTGTACGTGGACCGAGTCCACCGTCGGCCAGTGTCTGCCTTGCCTTCCACTCTTGTTACCGTTTTGAAAGCCCTTGAATGATGAATCCAGTCCAGGCGGTTGATCACGCCATCACCACCCGCATGTCTGCCCGTGCCTTCTTGCCCAAGCCCGTCGATCAACAGATGCTGCAAGACATCCTCGAGGTTGCCCGACGCGCGCCTTCGGGGACCAACACCCAGCCTTGGAAGGTCTATGTGTTGCAGGGTCAGAGCCGTGATCAGCTGGTGGACAAAGTCTGCGCCGCTCACGATGCCGTTCGCGCCAACCCCGAGCTGGCCCAGCAATACCGCGAGACCTACGACTACTACCCGACCGAATGGGTCAGCCCCTACATCGACCGTCGGCGCGAAAACGGCTGGAGCCTGTACGGCTTGCTGGGCATTGGCAAGGCCGACAAGGACAAGATGCACCATCAGCACCAGCGCAACTTCCGCTTCTTTGATGCGCCCGTGGGCTTGATGTTCACCCTGGACCGCATCATGGGGCGCGGCTCCTTGCTGGACTACGGCATGTTCATTCAAAACATCATGGTCGCCGCACGCGCACGCGGCCTGCACACCTGTCCGCAAGCGGCCTGGAATGGTTTTTCCTCCCTCATCCTGCCCCACCTGAAAGCCAGCGAAAAGGAAATGCTGGTCTGTGGCATGGCGCTGGGCTGGGCGGATGAGACCGAGATCGTCAACACGCTGGTCACACCGCGAGAGACCGTGGCCTCATTCACCACCTGGATGTCCTGAGGGCCACTGAGCCACCGCCATGATCATCACCAGCTTGCTCGACACCGACTTGTACAAATTCACCATGATGCAGGCGGTGCTGCATCAGTTTCCGGGCGCGCAAGTCGAATACCGCTTCAAATGCCGCAACCCTGGCGTGCGCCTGGCGCCTTTCGTGGCCGAAATCCAAGAGGAGATCCGCTCGCTGTGCCAGTTGCAGTTCCAGCCCGTCGAGCTCGATTGGCTGCGCAGCCTGCGCTTCATCAAAAGTGACTTCGTGGATTTCCTGGGCTTGTTCAGGCTCAATGAAAAATACATCCAGGTCGAGGCCATGCCCAATGGCGAGATCGACCTCACCATCCGGGGACCCTGGTTGCACACCATCCTCTTTGAAATCCCGGTGTTGGCCATCATCAACGAGGTGTATTTCAGGAACATCCAGCCCGTCCCCGACACCCCTGAAGGCCGCCAGCGCCTGGAGCGCAAACTCGCGCAACTGCTCACCGAAGACTTGTCCGCCCTCAAGATCGCCGACTACGGTACCCGGCGGCGTTTTTCCAAGTCCTGGCACGAAGAGGTGCTTCGCGTGAGCATGGCCCGGTTGGGCACGGGGCTCAGCGGCCAGTTTGCGGGAACCAGCAACGCCCTCTTTGCCATGAAGCTGGGTCTGACACCCTTGGGGACCATGGCTCATGAGTACCTGCAAGCCTGCCAGGCGCTGGGGCCAAGGCTGCGCGACAGCCAGATCTATGCACTGGAGACTTGGGCGCGCGAATACCGGGGTGACCTGGGCATTGCCCTGAGCGATGTCTATGGTGTGGATGCCTTCTTGCGCGACTTTGACATGTATTTCTGCAAGCTCTTTGATGGCGCGCGCCACGACAGTGGCGACCCCTTCACCTGGGGCGAGCGCATGATCGAGCACTATCAAAACAACCGCGTCGACCCCCGCACCAAGATCCTGATCTTCAGCGACGGCCTCACCGTGCCGCGCATCATCGAGTTGTACGAGCGTTTTCGTGGGCGCTGCCAGCTGGCCTTTGGCATCGGCACCAACCTTACCAATGACCTGGGCTACGAGCCCTTACAAATCGTCATCAAGATGATCCGCTGCAATGGACAACCCGTGGCCAAGCTGTCGGACACGCCGTCCAAGAACATGTGTGACGACGAAAACTATTTGACCTACCTGCGGCAGGTGTTCAGCATCCCGGCGCCTGGTGCTTCCCATTCCGTCTGAAAGGCTTGCCATGCTCACCCTCATGGTTCTGATTTTTGTTGTGGCCTACGTCTGCATTGCCCTTGAGCATCCCTTGAAGATCAACAAGTCGGCCAGCGCATTGCTGGGTGCGGGTTTGTTGTGGACCGTGTATGCCGTGATGGGCGGCAGCCCCGAGACCCTGGGATCGCAGCTGGGTGAGTCGCTCATGGGGACCGCCCAGATTGTGTTTTTCCTCCTGGGTGCCATGACCATCGTCGAAGTCATTGATGCCCACGATGGATTTGAAGTCATCACCGAACGCATTCAAACCCAAAGCCTCACCCGTTTGCTCTGGCTGGTGGGGGTGATCACTTTCTTCTTGAGCTCGGTGCTGGACAACCTCACCACCACCATCGTGATGGTTTCGTTGATGAGAAAACTGCTGGGCCAACGTGAAGACCGCCTCTTCTTTGCCGGCATCATCGTGATTGCCGCCAATGCGGGAGGTGCATGGACACCCATTGGCGACGTCACCACCACCATGCTGTGGATCGGAGGGCAAATCACCACGGTCAACATCATGACCAGCCTGTTCATCCCCTCGGCGGTCAACTTGCTCGTGCCCCTGGCCGTGACCTCGTTCTTCCTGCGGGGCAAGACCGTGGTCCCCCCCGAGTCCGCCGATTTAAGCGGCAAGGCCATGCTGGCGAGCACGGCGTTCGAGCGCAATCTGATGTTTGTGTTGGGCATGGGCATCTTGGTGGGTGTGCCCGCCTTCAAGACCCTGACCCATTTGCCCCCGTTCATGGGCATTTTGCTGGGCTTGGGGGTGCTGTGGCTGGTGGGCGACTTGGTGCATCGCGACAAGGCCGATGAGCACAAAGAGCACCTCACTCTGGTCAATGCCTTGTCACGCATCGACATGGCCTCCATCACGTTTTTCATTGGCATCTTGCTGGCCGTGGCGGCCTTGGAGCACATTCACCTCTTGTCGGCGCTGGCCACTTGGCTGGACCACAGCGTGGGGCGCCTGGACCTGATCGTGATCCTCATTGGCCTGGTGAGCGCGGTGATCGACAACGTGCCTTTGGTGGCTGCCTCCATGGGCATGTACAAACTTGCGGATTATCCGGCCGACCATTTCCTGTGGGAGTTCATGGCCTATTGCGCAGGCACGGGCGGCTCCATCCTCATCATTGGCTCGGCGGCTGGTGTGGCTGCCATGGGGCTTGAGAGAATCGACTTCATCTGGTGGGTCAGGCGCATCAGTGGACTGGCCCTGGTGGGCTACCTGAGTGGCGCCTTGATCTACATTGTTCAGTTCAGGCTGCTGGGTGCCTGATGAGCTGCCAACCTTTGACAACCCTTGAGTGAACGTCCATGAATCCAACGAGTATTGTTGACCCCATCACCATGTTGCTGGTGTTTGTGGTGGTCCTGGCCATGGTCCTCATGCGTCGGCATGCGCAAAACAAGTTGCAGCAAAAGGACCCGTCCATCCCCGACGCCTGGACGGTGGATCGCCTCGACCGCCTCGAGCGCAGTTTGCGTCACGACATCACCGAGGCCAACCGGGGCTCGCGACAGGAATTGCAGCAAAGCCTGCAAGGCTTTCAGCAGTCTCAGGTCGAGCAGCTCACCCAGTTGCAGCGACAACTCTCGGACACCCTCAATCAACAGCTCCTGGCCATGTCCGAGCAAAACGCCAGGCGCATGAGCGAGATGCGCACCACCCTGGATGAACAGTTGCAGCAACTGCAAACCAGCAACGCCGCCAAGCTTGAGGACATGCGCAAGACGGTGGACGAGAAGTTGCAGTCCACCCTGGAAGCCAGGCTCAATGAGAGCTTCAAGCAAGTTGCCGAGCGGCTCGAGCAGGTCCACCATGGCCTGGGTCAGATGCAAAGCCTTGCCCAGGGCGTGGGCGATTTGCAGCGCGTGCTCATCAATGTCAAGACGCGCGGCATCTTCGGCGAGGTCCAACTCGAGCGGCTGCTCGATCAGGTCCTGACCCAGGAACAGTACCAGCGCCAGGTGATGATCAAGCCGGCCAGCACCCAGCGGGTGGACTTTGCCATCCGCTTGCCGGGGCGAGGCGAGGGCGAGGTCATCTGGCTGCCCATCGATGCCAAATTCCCACGCGAGGACCATGAGCGCCTGATCGATGCGCAAGAGCGCGCCGATGTGCAAGCCATTGAGGCTGCGGGCAAAGCCCTGGAGCAACGCCTCAAGACCCAGGCCAAGAGCATCGCCGAGAGCTACCTGGAGCCACCCCACACCACCGACTTTGCCATTTTGTTTTTGCCCACCGAGAGCCTCTATGCCGAGGCCTTGCGCCGCCCGGGTCTGATGGAGGGCCTGCAACGCGATCACCGCGTCACCCTGGCTGGTCCCACCACCTTGCTGGCCATGCTCAACAGTTTCCAGATGGGCTTTCGCACGCTGGCGCTGGAGAAAAAGGCCTCCGAAGTGTGGTCGGTGCTGGGCGCGGTCAAAACCGAATTCGACCGCTATGGCGAATGGGTGGGCAAAGTTCGCGAGCAGGTGCAAAAAGCCGCCGATACCCTGGACAAGGCCGATACCCGCCACAACCAGATCCGGCGGGTCTTGCGCCGCGTCGAGGCTTTGCCACAGGATGAGGTCGAGCAGCACTTGCCTGCAGATCCCAGCACGTGAGCCCGGCGTTGTCCTTGAGCCGTCACCATGCCCAATGAACTCCTGCGCCTGATCCTGGCTCAGGTGTTTTTGCACTCGGCCATGACGGGGCTGCGCATGTCGGGTCCCTTGCTGGTGCTGCACCTGGGTTTGGGCGAGGTGTGGGTGGGCGTGCTGGTGGCCCTGTTTGCCGTCACCCAGGTGTTCCTGTCCCTGCCAGCGGGCCGATTTGTGGACCGCCTGGGCTTGCGCGTGCCCATGCAAATCAGTTTTGCCTTGGCCAGCCTGGGTTGTGGCCTGGCCTTCGTCTGGCCCAATCTGTGGATGCTGTGTGCCTCGGCTCTGGCCTGTGGTGCCGCCACGGGCTTGACCATCATTGCCTTGCAACGGCATGTGGGGCAGATGGCGGCCAACCCCGAGCAATTGCGCAACTATTTCAGCTGGCTGAGCCTGGGGCCTGCTTTTTCAAACTTTCTGGGACCTGTGTTTGCCGGCGGCCTCATCGATGCGCTGGACTACCGCTGGGCCTTTCTCGGTCTGGCGGGATTGCCCCTCATCAGCGCCTGGCTGGTGCGTGACATCCCTTCCAAGCCCAGCACCGTCTCGCCCCAGGGGGTGCGCCAGCGTCCCTGGGACCTGCTGCGCCTGGCGCCCCTGCGCCGCCTCTTGCTCATCAATTGGTTTTTAGCCACCTGCTGGGATGTGCACACCTTCATGGTGCCCGTGCTGGGTCACGAGCGGGGCTTGAGTGCCTCGGTCATTGGGGCCATCCTGGGTGGCTTTGCGCTGACGGCCGCCGCCATTCGCCTGGTATTGCCCTGGATTGCCAGGTCCTGGCGCGAATGGCAATTGATCGCCATGGCCATGGTGTGCAGCGCAGTGCTGTTTTTCATGTATCCCTTCATGAACCAAGGCCTCACCATGGGTTTGCTCTCGGCCTGTCTGGGGATTTTCCTGGGCATGGTCCAACCCATGGTGGTGAGCATGCTGCACCAGCTCGCCCCCGAGCACCGTCGCGGCGAGGCCTTGGGCTTGCGGCTCATGGCCATCAATGCGTCCAGCGCCGTCATGCCCATGCTCATGGGTGTCTTGGGCGGTACGCTGGGGGTCTTCGGGGTGTTTTGGACCGTCTCAGCCCTGGTGGGCATGGGCGCGCACCAATGCTGGCACTTCAAGCACAAGCCGGCTGCTGAATGAAATCCCAGACCGCTTGAACATCGTCCAGCACGCGGAACAAGTCCAGGTCTTCGGCGTTGATGGCGCCTTCTTCCACCAGCACGTCAAAGTCCACCAAACGGTGCCAGAAATCGCTGCCAAACAGCACGATGGGCACGGGCTTGACCTTGCGCGTCTGAATCAGGGTCAGGATCTCGAACAGTTCGTCCAGGGTACCAAAGCCGCCAGGGAAGGCCACCAGGGCGGTGGCGCGCATGAGGAAATGCATTTTGCGCAAGGCAAAGTAGTGGAACTGAAAGCACAGCTCGGGCGTGATGTAGGGGTTGGGGTGCTGCTCGTGCGGCAAGGCGATGTTGAAGCCCACACTCTTGCCACCGGCCTCGTGGGCGCCCCGGTTGGCCGCTTCCATGATGCCGGGACCCCCCCCGGTGCAGATGTAATGGCGCGATGTAGCCGGACGCGATGCGCACGACTGCGTGATGAGCTTGCCCAAGGCGCGGGCCTGCTCGTAATACCGGGCATTGGCAACCTGACGCTTGGCCTTGGCCATGGCCTTGTCGTCGCCACTGGCCTGCGCGATCAGCCATTGGCGATGGGCTGCTTCTTCACTCAGGAAGCGCGCACTGCCAAACACCACCACGGTTTGGTCGATGCCATGGGCTTGCAGGGTCAGGTCGGGTTTGAGGAATTCGAGCTGAAAGCGGATGCCGCGTGTTTCACGGCGAAGCAAGAACTCGGGGTCCGCGAAAGCCAGGCGGTTGGCATTGGGTAAGGGGGTGGTGTCCCAGTCGGCCGATGACTTGAGGCTGGACCAAGCGTCCAGAACGCGGCGGTCATTGGGGTCGACTGGGGATTCCATGCGCGGGCTTAGACGCGCTTGCGGTACTCGCCCGTGCGAGTGTCGACTTCGATGCGGTCGCCCTGGTCCACGAACAGGGGCACAGCCACTTCAAAGCCCGTGGCCAGTTTGGCGGGCTTCAACACCTTGCCCGAGGTGTCACCCTTGACAGCGGGCTCGGTCCAGGTGATTTCGCGCTCCACCGAGGTGGGCAGTTCGATGGAAATGGCTTTGCCGTCGTAGAACACCACTTCGGCGGTCATGCCGTCTTCGAGGTAGTTGAGCGAGTCACCCATGTTTTCAGACTCCACTTCGTACTGGTTGAAGTCGGTGTCCATCCACACGTACATGGGGTCGGCAAAGTAAGAGTAGCTGCACTCTTTCTTGTCCAGAATGATGTTGTCGATTTTGTCGTCGGCCTTGAACACGACTTCGGTGCCGATGTTGCCGAGCAAGCCCTTAAGCTTCATGCGAACAGTGGCGGCGCCGCGGCCACCACGGGCGTATTCGGTTTTGAGAACAATCATGGGGTCCTTGCCGTGCATGATCACATTGCCAGCGCGGATTTCTTGTGCAATTTTCATAATGAGATTCCGTGAAAGAGGCGCTCGTTCGCCAAACCGGTCATTTTAGTCTGCTGCCGAGTGCTTCCTGGCCACCGGCATGCAAAACCACGAGGTCAGCAAAAGGTGCTCATCGCCAAAAGAGCAGCATGGCGGCCACCAGGGTGGGCAACGCTGCCGCCGCCAGCAAAGCCTCAGGGCGCAGGACCTGCTGGGGAAAGCGATCCTTGAGGATGGCAAAGCCAGCGGGATTGGGCGCATTGGCAATCACCGTCAGGCCGCCACCGGCCACCGCACCGCCCACCAAGGCCAGTTGAAAGGGCTCGGACAAGCCTTGCAGGGTCGAGCCCAGGTAGGTGAGGGCGGCGTTGTCCACCACTGCCGTGAGGGCCAAGGCGCCCCAAAACACACTGGCATCGGACAGCTGGGCCACCAGGGGCTGCAGCCACCAGGCTTGAGCGCCGCCCAGGACCACCAGGCCACAAAGAAAAAACCCCACCTGCAAGGCCTCGGGAACGATGAGGCGGTCATGGTGTTGTGGATATGCCTTGGCCAGCCCCAGGAACACCACAAACACCGCCACAAACAGCAGGGCATGGTGGGCGCTGGCAATGACCCCGGTCAGCAAGACCAGGTGCACGGCCACCAGCCACCAGGGCACCTGAGGCGCCAGAGGCGCCATCTGGGCGGGCTTGGCCTCTGGAGCCACCGCCAACTGGCGCTGGGCTGGTGAATGAAGCCGGGTCAACTCATGGCGCAACAACCAGGTCACACCCACCGCATTGATCATCACGGCCAAGGCCGAGCGCCAGCCAAAGTGCTCAAGCATGTAGACCAGATCCCAGCCCCAGGTGTGAGCCACCATCAGCACCGGGGGTGCCGCAAACGGGGTCAGTGTGCCGCCAATGCTCACGTTGACAAACAACACGCCCAAGGTGGCGTAGAGCAACCGGGGCGACGCGCCGTGGGTCAGCACGCGTTGCCTGAGCAACAGCGCAGCCAGGGTCATGGCGGCGGGCTCGGTGATCAGTGAGCCCATGAGCGGCACAAAGGACAACAACACCCCATACACCGCCAGGCTGGGGTGAAGGGGAATGCAACGTGCCAGCGCATTCACGCCCACCGTCACGGCCTGCAACACGGGGCGGGTGGCCGACAGGATCATGGTCACGCAGACGAAAAGGGGTTCTGTGAACTGGCGAGACGACATGAACTCGGCCAGGGCAGCCTGGCCATGGATCAAGGCCCAAGCGGCCATGAACACCAAGGCCCACAGGCCAAAAGCGATTTCGACTTCGCTCAGCACATGCCAGAGTCCGGCATGGCGGGGGCTCGCATGAGCCAGACGGGCAAACAAAGGGGCACTGAAGGTGTGAATCAGCGCCAGGGCAAACAGCACAGCGGCGAGGTGGTCCATGTCAAAAGGTCCTTGCGGCAGATGAACTGCCCAGCGTCGTGGCGGCCCGACCATCGACAAACCTGATGAAACCACATGCCTCATCACCCGAGGCAAATTTTGTCAGCCTGAGGGGATGGCGTGCGGGCATGCTGGCCATGCCCCCAGGGATCAAGGGGTCTGCATCAAGGCCGCTTGCAGAGGCGGCCATTGCATCAGCTCGGCTCGCAGGGACTGAACCCGCGCACGGGCTTGGGACACGCTGTGGGCATTCAGTGGCAACAGCGCATGCGCGTGCAGTGAAGGCACGCCATTCCAGTCACGATGGAATTCGGACCAGTCTGGGGGCAACTGCGCGCGCTTCAAAAAGGCCTCCAGCTTGGCATGGTGGGCCAAGTCGTCCTGGGGATAGAGCTGCCACACCAGCGCCTGACCTGCCCAAATCGCGCGCACCAGCGAATCCTCGCCACGCACCGCATTGACATCGCAAGCCCAGAGCAACTGGTCAAACTCGGTTTGACTCAGCCAGGGCAGGTTCACACAACGCAGGCGCTCGGGGCTGTGCGTCCAGCCCAGCGCCTCGTGGGCGGCTTGCACCGCTTGCTGGGCGCGGCCGGCCGTCACCAGCAGGTCGATGGGCTGGGCTTGCTGGCTCAGGTGCACCAGCCAGGCGGCCAGCGCGGGCGGCTCGTAACAAAAGAGGCTCACGCGCAGCGCCTGGGGGCGAGCCGTCACGCCCATCTGGGCCAACCAGGCCAGGGGCTCAAAGCCGGCCTGACGGCTCAAGAGATCGGGTTCGCGCAGCAAGCCACCCGTGGTGGCCTCAAAGCCGGGGTAAATGAACTGTTTGGTCCAGCCCTGGGCAGGGCCTGTGGTCACGGGCGAGGGAAGGCCATGGAGGCGGGGCACCCAGTCCTCTGCACTGAGGTATTCGAGGTTCACCCAGCGTGGCGGATGGGCGCGGGTGCGCACCGCATGCGCCACAAAAGCCGTGGGCAATTCGCAGCCAAAGGCCTCGACCCACAGGTCTGCCGCAGCCAGACGCGACAACAGGCCTGCATCGCTGGCCAGGGTCCAATCGCGCACACACACCCCAGCCTGGCCTTCTGGGGCTTGAACGTGTGCGGGCGCCATGAAGGCCAGGGCGCGGGCATCGTCCACCCACAGGCGCACCTGCCAGCCCGCTTGCGCCAGGATTTGGCTCAGCCGCCAGCACACGCCCACGTCGCCCAGGTTGTCGATGACGCGGCAAAACACATCGGCAATGGGGGGCGGCGGCGCAGGTGCAGGCGAGGACATGGATGGGATGCTAACCAACCGCCACCGCCAGGTAAGGCGTTCAGGGCCAAAA
>RGCL01000066.1 GCA_009919175.1 Betaproteobacteria bacterium | reverse complement strand
CCCCTCCAGCATCTTGGTCATTCACGATGAACTGGATCTGCCCCCCGGCGATGTGCGCTTCAAGCAAGGCGGTGGTCATGCTGGCCATAACGGCTTGAGGAGCATTCACGAGGAACTGGGCACAGCAGACTACTGGCGACTGCGCGTGGGCATTGGTCATCCGGGCGTGAAATCAGAGGTGGTGCACTGGGTCTTGAAAAAGCCAGCGCCGGTCGACTTTTCTCTGATCGAGACTGCCATTGACCGCTCCCTGGATGCTTTACCCTTTGTGCTCGCTTCAAACATGGCACAGGCAATGAAGGTGGCACACACGCGTGTGGCACCCCGCAAATCCGCTTCCCCTGGTCTTTTGAAGCCCACGGAGAACGGACATGACTCATCGCCCCCTCAAACATGATGTGACCCATTGGCTGGTGATGCTGGGCCTGACCCTGAGTTGGCCCGCATGGTCTAAAACCCAGCACAAGCAAGCACCCCTGCTGTGCCAACAAGGCCAGCGCATGGTGCCCTGCCCTGATGCCACTCAAGCCGAAAAACCCAAAGGGCAGCGCGCAGAAAAACCCCGCCCGTCGCAAGACTCACACGACTTCAAGGCTCAACCCAGTCATTGAGCCGGGCTGCTGGTCTGGCCTTTTTCAGCCATCAACCTTTTGTATTTGGCCATCAAATCCTCTGGGCTCTCCACATGCTCAGGGTGATGAGGTATGCAATCCACCGGGCAGACTTCAACACATTGGGGTGTATCGAAATGACCCACGCATTCGGTGCATTTGCCAGGTTGAATTTCGTAGAACTCTGCGCCCATGCGGATGGCTTGGTTGGGACATTCCGGTTCGCACACATCGCAGTTGATGCAGGCATCGGTGATCATCAAAGCCATGAAGACTTCACCCCTGTCGGCCAAGCTTGTGAAGCAAGCGGGCGTGCACACTGGCCGATACAAACTGCTTGACGTCACCACCCAGCATGCCAATCTCCCGCACCAGCGTGCTGGTGACACACTGTTGGAGGGCTGATGTGTTGAGAAAAAGGGTCTCGATGTCAGGTGCTAGCCGCTGGTTCATGCCGGCCAACTGGAATTCGTAGTCAAAGTCGGTGACGGAACGCAAGCCCCTGACCATGACTTGTGCGCCTTGCTGCCGCGCAAAGTCAACCACCAGTCCGTCAAAGGGCACGGCACTGACGTTGCCACAGTCGGCCAAAGCCTGGGTGACCAATTCACAGCGCTCAGTCACGTCAAAGAGGGTTTTCTTGTGATGTGCTTTGGCCACGGCCACGATGACCCGCCCAAACAGCCGACTTGCGCGGCGCACGATGTCTTCATGCCCCAAGGTGATGGGATCGAAGGTGCCGGGATAAATCGCAACGATGGATGAACTCATGGGGGTCTCCAGTGGGTCTCATTATGCAATTGGATGCATCAGATGCGCATGCGCCATGCCCGCATGGACATGGCGGTGCACTTGCCAACCCAACGCCGCCAAGCGAGAAGCCGTCCATTGCTCCCCGGCCTCCAGGTAGACCCATCCAGTGGGTTTGATGCAGAGTCTGGCCAATTCAAGGGCGTGCTCATGGCATGAGGCTTCAAATGGGGGATCCAAAAAAATCAGATCCAGTGCATGGGAAGGCAATCCCGCCAGCCCACTGAGGCCATCGGCTTGCACAGGCTTGACGGCTTGCGCCTTCAATTTCTCCACGTTGCGCCTCAATTGCAACAGGGCTTGAGGGTGGGTCTCAAACATCCAGACTTGTGCCGCACCTCGCGAGGCCGCCTCCAAACCCAGCGCCCCTGTGCCCGCAAACACATCGGCACATTGCCAGCCCGTCAAATCCTGTCCCAACCAGTTGAAGAGGGTCTCGCGCACGCGGCTCGGTGTGGGACGCAAGCCTGGGGCCAAGGTCACCTGCAAAGGGGTTCTCTTCCACAAGCCCCCAATGATCCGTACTTCGCCAGGGGGTTTCTTAGAATGGTCTTTTGGCATCCCTCAATTTTAGTGAGCCCCCATGTTCAGTTTTTTTCGCAAGTCCAAGACGACGTCGGCCTCACCCGAGGGCAGCATCAGCGACCATGATGCAGATCCCAAGGGCGCACAGGTTGCAGCGTCCTTACCCTCCCCTGCGGGTTGGATGGAACGGCTGGGCAAGGGTCTGCAAAAAACCAGGTCCAGCCTGGTGCAGGTCTTCACAGGGACTCAGATTGACGATGACTTGTACGAGGAGTTGGAGTCCGGCCTCATCCTCTCCGATGCAGGCGTCAAAGCCACTGAGGCCCTGCTCGACCAATTGCGGCAAGAAGTCAAAGACAAAAAAGCCCAGCAAGCCCACGAGGTCAAGGCCTTGCTGGTGAATCTGCTCAGCGACTGGCTCAGCATCCTGCAAGCCCCCTTGCAAATCGGCCGCAGCCCTACGACTGTCATCATGGTGGCGGGCGTCAATGGCGCTGGCAAAACCACCACCATTGGCAAACTCACCCGTCACCTGACAGACCAGCATGCCAAGGTCCTGCTGGCTGCAGCAGACACGTTCAGAGCCGCCGCCAAGGAGCAATTGCTGACCTGGGCAGATCGCAACCAGGTGGACATCGTGAGCCAGGCCGATGGCGACCCTGCTGCGGTGAGCTTTGATGCGGTGAGCGCAGGCAAGGCGCGTGCCTGCGATGTGGTGCTCATCGACACGGCAGGCCGGTTGACGACCCAGTTGCACCTCATGGATGAGTTGAAAAAAATCAAGCGGGTGATCCAAAAGGCAGACCCTGAGGCGCCACACGAGGTGGTTCTGGTCCTGGATGGTCACATGGGGCAAAACGCCCTTGCCCAAGCCAAAGCCTTTGATGATGCCCTGGGGCTGACGGGTTTGATCCTCACCAAACTTGACGGTACCGCCAAGGGCGGTATTTTGTTGGCCATTGCCCACTGGAACTGCGAACGAGAAGCCTTGAAACAGCCCAGAATCCCGGTCTATTTCATCGGGGTTGGCGAAGGCCTACAGGACCTCCAGCCCTTTGTGGCTCGTGAATTTGCTGAGGCTTTGTTGGCCTAGATCAAGGGTTAACCCCAGGATTTTTGCGTTTTTTAGCACTCCAGCTGCTAGAGTGCTAACATCAAAGCATTCAACGAGGAGATGTCCATGAACCAACTGACATTGACTGCTTCTCATGGCCTGGAAGCGCGCTCCTGGGCCATGTTGCCGCCCCTGGGCAACCTAGATGCCTACATCACTGCCGTGAATCGCTTTCCTTTGCTCACCCTCGAGCAAGAGCAGGACTGCGCCAAGCGCTTACGCGATCAAAACGATCTGGATGCCGCCGGCCAGTTGATCCTCTCTCACCTGCGACTGGTTGTCTCCATCTCCAGGCAGTACCTGGGCTATGGCCTGTCGCATGCCGATCTGATCCAGGAAGGCAACATCGGCCTCATGAAAGCCGTCAAGCGCTTTGACCCTGAGCAGGGTGTGCGTCTGGTGACCTATGCCATGCATTGGATCAAGGCCGAGATGCATGAATACATTCTTCGCAATTGGCGCATGGTCAAAGTTGCCACCACCAAGGCCCAACGCAAGCTGTTTTTCAATTTGCGCTCCATGAAGAGCCAGATGCTGTCCGAAGATGCAGCTCAACATGGCGACTTGCACGACCAACTGACCCAAAAGCAGATTGATGACATCGCGCAGTCCTTGAACGTCAAACGCGAAGACGTGATTGAAATGGAATCACGCATGGTGGCGCACGATGTGGTGATCGATCCGTTACCGGAAGACGATCGCGATGACCTTTCTCATCCCATGCTCCAGTTGAGCGATTCTTCTCATGAGCCCACTGCGGTCATTGAGGCTCATCGCCGTGAGGCTTTGTCCTCGGTTGGGATGCTGTCCGCTCTGGAGTCACTCGACCAGCGCAGCCGACGGATCGTGGAAGAGCGTTGGCTCAAGGTCAATGACGATGGCAGTGGCGGCATGACCCTGCATGAATTGGCCGCTGAATATGGCGTGAGTGCTGAGCGCATCCGCCAGATTGAGGTCTCCGCCCTCAAGAAAATGCGCAAGGCCTTGGAAGCCGCCTGAGCGCTCAATCTCTCAATAGCTGACCGATGTCGGCAGCCAGATCATCGGGCGACATGCCATAGCGGACAAACAACCGCAACCGCCCTTGAGGGTCGTACACATAGCTGCCAGCAAAATGATCCAGGGTGTAGCTGGTGGGTGTTGGTCCTGGCTGCTGGCGATAGTAGACCTTGAATTGTTTGGAGAGTTCTGGCAATTCGTCCAAGGTCGGAATCAAGGCAACAAAGCCAGGGTCAAAACTCTCCATGTAGGCCTTGAGCACTTGGGCGGTATCGCGGGCAGGATCGAGCGTGATGAAAATGGTTTGCAGCCGCTCCCCCTGGCTGCCCAGGGCCTGCTTGACCTTGACCATCTCAGACAGCGTGGTGGGACACACGTCCGGGCATTGCGTGTAGCCAAAAAAGATCACCACAGCTTTGCCTTTGAAATCGGTGAGCTGGCGCACTTGTCCCTGAACATCACGCAAGGCAAACGCCTGAGCGTAATTGGCCCCGGTGATGTCTACCGACTTGAAAGACAAAGCCTGCTTGGAGCACCCCGCGACAGCCAAGGCAGCGAGGATCAATAGCAAAGCCCGTTGTACGAACTGGAACATGAAACGACTCACAGGTAGTGATCCAGCAGCAATGCTGCAAACAGCACGCTCAGGTGAATCAAGGAAAAGCGGAAGGTTTTGCGCGCCAACGCATCGGAGTAGTTGCGCCACAAGTCCCATGCCAACTTACAAAACCAGAGGTTGACCACCAGCGCCACCACCAAATAAACGTAGCCACTCATTTGATAAATGAAGGGCATCAGGCATGAGGCCAACAACACCAGGGTATAGAGCAGGATGTGCAGGCGGGTGAACTCATTGCCATGGGTCACAGGCAGCATGGGCAGACCAGACTTGCGGTAATCCTCGACGCGATAGAGGGCCAAGGCCCAAAAATGGGGCGGTGTCCACAGGAAAATGATCAGGAACAGGATCAGGGCTTGCGGACCCACCGCATCCGTCATGGCGGCCCAACCCAATACCGGTGGCATGGCACCCGACGCCCCACCAATGACGATATTTTGCGGAGTGAGGGGCTTGAGGATCACTGTGTAGATGATGGCGTAGCCCACAAACGTGGCCAAAGTGAGCCACATGGTCAAGGGGTTGACCGCCCAATAGAGCACTGCACAGCCCATGGCACACAAGACCGCCGAGAACAACAAGGCCTGCATATCGGAGAGTTCCCCCTTGGCCGTGGGTCGCCAGGCAGTGCGCCTCATGCGGGCATCGATGGCTTTTTCCACCAGGCAGTTAAAAGCTGCTGCTGCGCCTGCGGTGAGCCAGATCCCCACACAAGCCCACAGCATCAACATCCATTCCTCAAGAGTTGGGACTTCGGGCACAGCCAGCACCATGCCGATGAATGCACAAAACACGATGAGTTGAACCACACGCGGTTTTGTGAGGACATAAAACTGCCCCATGCGTTGGGCCATTGAAGTCATGCGGTTTTCTTCCAGGTTGATGCCGTCCCATGGTCAGGCATTTCGTCACTTCGGGGATTGTCCCGCAAGCTCATCCAAAGCCACACCAGCCCAATCACCCAAAGCGCAGCGCCCGCAGTGTGCAGCAAGGCGGCCAGCAAGGGCCATTGGAAGATCACATTGCTGATGCCCGTGGAGATCTGTAGGACCAAGAGCGCCAGCAACCATCCTGCTTGCCTGTGGAGATGCTGAGTCTTGAGCGCCCAAAGCAAGCCCGCACAACAGACCACCACCACCACCGCTCCCACTCGGTGGACCATGTGAATGGCAGTGAGCGCAGCGGCTGGGAGGATGGCCTCGCCATCGGGCGTCTTGCCCAGGGGCCTGAACAATTCAAATCCCGCATCAAAGTCCATGGGAGGCCACCATGAGCCATTCAAACAGCTGGGGAACTCCTGACAAGCCAGGACCGCATAGTTGGTGCTGACCCAACCGCCCAATGCAATTTGAATGCTGATGGCCAACATCACCAACAACAGCCAGGGCCTGACCCGGTTGCTTTGCACCGCATTCACCGGGGCAAAGCCCCGCAGTTTGGCCAACTGAAGGGTCAACAAGGCCAACAAGCCAAGCCCACCCAGCAAATGCAAAGTCACCACCAGCGGCATGAGCTTGAGGGTCACCGTGAGCGCGCCAAAGGCGCCTTGAACCATCACCCAGATCAGGCTCACCGTCGCCAGCACACGCTGGGCTGGTGCGTGAAGCCAGGCTTGCGCGCACAGCGCAATCAGAAGCACACCCACTGCGGTGGCCAAGTAGCGATGGATCATCTCGATCCAAGCCTTCTCATGCGTCACCGGCCCAGTGGGCATGGCCTGCTCGGCAGCATCGATGTGATGCTTGGCACCGATGGGGCTGGCATGCCCATAACAACCAGGCCAATCAGGGCACCCCAGGCCGGAATCGGTGAGTCGCGTGAACGCACCAAACACCACCAAATCAAATGTCAGGAACAACACCAGGGCAGTGAGCTTCACACAGCGCTGATGCATGGCCGACTGACGATGCTTCATCCACCAATACGACAGAATGCCCATCGCAATCAATGCCCCCATGGCCATCACATTGACCAAGGGTCTTAAGTCATAGAGCGTGGTTTGCATCTCAACGACCTGCTGTGTCCCAACTGCTCGAAGCCCTGAGCAATCGCTCCAGGTCTTTGCGCACCTTCAAGGCCGAGGCTTTGTCCAGTTGACTGGGAAAGCGCATCATCCACTCGCCCATGGGGTCAACCAAGTAAAAATGGTTTTCCAACTCATTCGTGGAGGGAGCTTGGAACCAGGACATGAGGTCCGATGGCTTGACCCTCAGGATGGTGGCTTCCTTCAAGCCAGGGAGTAACTCAGGCGGGACCGCCTGCTCGTCGTGGACCAGCCAGACCCATTCAGTACGGTCTCTTTCTTTGCCCAAGCCCGCCAGAATCTGGCGCTGGAAATAAAGCCTTTCCTGACACGCCGCATCGCAAGCTCCCGAGCCCACACTGATCAACAGCCATTGTTTTCTCAATGTCACCAGTGAAACGTACTGAGCTTGCAGATCCGTGGCCACTGCATCTGGAAGCCCACGCGAGGGCTGAATCAACTCACCAAAGCGGGGATCGCCTTTGGGCTGGATCACGTAATAGGTGAAATAGGAGGCCACCACGGGTGCGGCACAAATCAGAAACACGATCAACATCCACACACGACCTTTGCGTGTGCGAGCAGGATCTTGCTGATCTCCCACTGCAGGCTCGGGCATGGAGTGAACCGTCATGGACAAGGGATGATCGTGATCAGTCATGTTGAGTCTCGCGCCAAGGCTTGAACCATTGGTACCAAAGAAAAAGCAGCACCGATGTGAAGCTCAATGCAAACCACTGAAAAGCGTAGCCCCAATGTGTGTCGACTTTGACATCAATGGCTGGCCAATCGCGTCTGAGCTCGGCATCGGATGGATCAGTCTGAAGCACAACAGCCCTGACATCGTGTTGCCAGCGTTCAGAGAGGGATTTCATGTCCACATTGTCCAAAATTTTTGAGTCGGGCTGGGTGGAGGTCTCACTTGCTGGTGCGCCGGATAAGGTCATCCACTGCGTGGGGGGCGCATCCAGACGCCCGGTGATGGACACCACGCCCGATTCCTTGGCAATGCGGGGCAATCGAGAGGGATCGACCGGGTGCCTGGGACTCCAACCGCGCTTGACCAAGATCCACTGACCGTCCTCCAACACCAACGGTGTGAAGACCCAAAACCCGGTCCCGCCCTGATGGGTGCGATTGCCCAGAAAGAAGGTGTGCTCATCTTGCCACTGGCCTTTGAGTGCCACCGGATGAAATTGAACCTGCCAGCGGCTGGGATCGGTGGAAAAGTCGCTCAAGGTCCAGGCTGGCTCTTTGAGCTTGTCTGCAATCGCATCGGCAAGCTGAGTTTTTTCATGCGCCCTGTCCATTTGCCAGACGCCCAGTCTGGCCGTGACCAGGCACACCACCACACAGCACAACAGCAAGAACCAGGAAAAGGGTCTACGCGCAGTTGGAGCAGTCTGGGAATCCGAGGTTTTCACACCATAATCCAGTTCATGAAGTGGTTGGTCTCTATTTTCTTTCTTGCGATTGTCGGCAGCTTGGCGGGTGCATTGTTTTTCATGATGCGCCGTACAGACAGCGACGGTGCCAAGGGCAGCCGCATGGCCAAAGCCCTGGCTTTGCGCATTGGGCTATCCGTTGGCCTCTTCCTGTTCATGCTGTTTGCTTACCTGATGGGTTGGATTGAGCCCACGGGGATCCGCTCCGGGCAGTGATCCTCAACCTGGTCCAGCCCTGGGCAGGATTCACTGACCCATTGCATCTGGCTCGTCATCTGCGCAACAAAACAAAAGGGCCGCATCAGCGGCCCCTTTGGTGAACACGCACATCACATCCAGTAAACCAGGATGTACAAGCCCAGCCACACCACATCCACAAAGTGCCAATACCAGGCTGCGCCCTCAAAACCAAAATGCTTGTCGGCTGTGAAGTGACCCTTCTGCAAACGCAAGGTGATGAAGAGCAGCATCAACATGCCCAGGAACACGTGAAAGCCATGAAAACCTGTGAGCATGAAGAAGGTCGAACCGTAAACCCCAGAGCTGAGTTTGAGGTTCAAGTCGGTGTAGGCATGGTAGTACTCATAGCCCTGGACAAACAAGAACACCAAGCCCAGGATCACGGTCAACCACATGAAGGTGATGGTCTTGTCGCGGTCGTTCTCACGCAAAGCGTGGTGAGCAATGGTGATGGTCACGCCAGAGGACAACAGCAAGGCTGTGTTGATGGTGGGCAACCAAAACGGGGTCATGGTGGTGAAAGGCTCGACGATGCCAGCAGGGGAAGCGGTGGCGCCTGCAGCCAGCGAGGGCCAAACAGCCTTGAAATCAGGCCACAAGATGGCATTGCGCAGGTCTCCCAACTCAGGTACCGAGTGCACGCGAGCCCACCACAAGGCCGAAAAGAATGCACCGAAGAACATGACCTCGGAGAAGATGAACCAGCTCATGCTCCAGCGGAAAGACAAATCAATCTTGTGACCGTACTGACCCGTTTGACTCTCATGGATGGCATCAGAAAACCATTGATACAGGGTCGACAACCAAATCACCATGCCCAGCAACAAGGCGTACTTGCCCCAACCGGCACCATTGACCCACTGACCAGCACCCAAAATCACAAAAAACAACCCAAGGGCAGCAACCGCTGGGTGACGAGAGGGTCCGGGTACGAAGTAATACGGCGTGCCGCCATGTGATGTGTTGCTCATGATTTCTCCTAGATCATTTCCCGACGACCAGATTGACCACCACGATCAATCCGATCACAAACAATAAACCTGCCGCCAAACCCACAGCCAGCACATGCAGCGGCGTTATGTTAGCCATGTCTTTTTGGAATTCGCTGCTTTTGCGAATGCCCAAAAAAGACCAGGCCACGGCCTTGATGCTGCGCATGAAAGAAGAAGAGTTGTCGCTCATCCCTCACTCCCAGCTGCTGCCTTGAGCGTGACTTTTTCAGGTGACACCCCAGAGCCCACCTCGAAGAAGGTGTAGGACAAGGTGATGGTGCTGACGTCTTTGGACAACTTGGGGTCCACGATGAACACGACAGGCCAACTTTTCTTTTCTCCAGGCGCCAAGGTGTGCTGCGTGAAACAGAAACACTCGAGCTTGTTGAAGTGAGCTGCCGCCTGCTTGGGCGCATAGCTGGGAATGGCCTGAGCCGACAACGCCCTGGGCTGAACATTTTCAAACTCGTAGACGATGGTGTTGACCTGCCCAGGATGAACATCCATGGAGCGGAACTCGGGTTTGAACGCCCAAGGTCCACGCGCATTGGTATCAAAGACGACGGTGATGGTGCGAGAGGCATCCACCTGGGTGTTCTTGACGTTGCCACGCAAAGTCCGGTCAACCTCGCCTGTGGCCAGCACATTGATGCCCGTCAACTCACAAATGGCCCGGTACAAGGGCACCAAGGCATAGCCAAAGCCAAACATCAACACCACGCTGGTCAACAACTTGAGCAGCAAGGTCTTGTTGTGCTTGAAGAGACGGGGTGTCATCGGATCAACGGCCAAACAAGGTGAATCGAGCCACGAACCCGAGCATGAAAACAATGGCGACCGTGGCCAGGATCAAGGCCAGACGAACATTGCTTTTGCGCTGCTCAGGCGTGTTCATGTCGTCTCAAACTCGCTCAAGCCACCACTTTGGTGGCGGTGGCGTCAAGTTTGGGAGGCGTTTCAAAGGTATGGAAAGGCGCAGGGGATGGGACTTCCCACTCCAGGCCTTCCGCTGCTTCCCAGGGGCGCTGGCTTGCTTTTTGGCCATGACCACGCATCATGGGCACCACCACGAACAAGAAGAAGTACACCTGTGCAAAGCCAAAGAAGAAGGCGCCCACCGATGCCACAGCATTGAAGTCCGCAAACTGCATGGGGTAGTCTGCATAGCGGCGGGGCATGCCAGCCAGACCCAGGAAGTGCATGGGGAAGAAGGTGATGTTGAAGGAAATCATGCTCCACCAGAAGTGGATCTTGCCGCGAGTTTCGTTGTACATCACACCGGTCCACTTGGGAGCCCAGTAGTAGAAACCGGAGAACATGGCAAACAAGGAACCGGCCACCAGCACATAGTGGAAGTGGGCCACCACGTAATAGGTGTCCTGAATTTGCATGTCGATGGGCGCCATGGAGCAAATGAGCCCTGTGAAACCACCCATGGTGAACACAAAGATGAAACCCACCGCCCACAGCATGGGCGACTCAAAGGTCATGGAACCTTTCCACATGGTCGCAATCCAGTTGAAGACCTTCACACCCGTGGGCACGGAGATCAGCATGGTGGCGTACATGAAGAAAAGTTGGCCGGTCACAGGCATACCGGTGGCATACATGTGGTGCGCCCAAACAATGAAGGACAGGATGGCAATGGAGGCCGTGGCATACACCATGGATGCATAGCCAAACAGCTTCTTGCGTGAGAAGGCCGGCACGACATGAGAGACGATGCCAAAGGCCGGCAAGATCATGATGTAGACCTCGGGGTGACCAAAGAACCAGAAGATGTGCTGGTACATGACGGGGTCACCGCCACCGGCGGGGTTGAAGAAGGTGGTCCCGAAGTGACGGTCTGTCAGAGTCATGGTGATGGCGCCAGCCAGCACAGGCATCACCGCGATGAGCAAATAGGCCGTGATCAACCAGGTCCAGACGAACATGGGCATCTTCATCAGGGTCATGCCAGGAGCGCGCATGTTCAGGATGGTCACGATGATGTTGATCGAACCCATGATGGAGGAAGCACCCAGGATGTGCATGGCAAAAATGCCTGCATCCATGGAGGGACCCATTTGCAGGGTCAACGGTGCGTAAAGCGTCCAACCGGCCGCAGGAGCACCACCGGGCATGAAGAAAGAGCCCGCCAGCATCACGGCAGCAGGAATCATCAGCCAGAAGCTGAAGTTGTTCATGCGCGCGAACGCCATGTCAGATGCACCGATTTGAAGCGGAATCATCCAGTTGGCGAAACCCACAAAGGCGGGCATGATGGCACCGAACACCATGATCAGACCGTGCATGGTGGTGAGCTGGTTGAACAGCTCGGGGTTGACCACTTGCAAACCTGGTTCGAACAATTCGGCACGGATCAAAAGAGCAAGAACACCCCCCACCATCAACATGGCAAAGGCAAAAAGCAGGTACAGCGTGCCAATGTCTTTGTGGTTGGTGGCAAACACCCAACGGCGCCAACCAGTGGGGGCATGATGATCGTCGTGACCATGGTCTCCGGCCACATGGCCGTGGGGATCAAGTACTGCGCTCATTGTGTTTTCCTTAGGTGAAAGCGTTGAGTGAATCAGCGGGCGGCTTTGACGTCAGCAGGTTGAACCACCTGCCCCGTCTTGTTAGACCAATTATTTTTGGCGTAGGAAATCACAGCAGCGATGTCAGTGTCGCTGAGTTGTTTCCAAGCCGGCATGGCGCCATTGTTCTGACCGTTGAGCAAAACCTTGATGGTCTTGAGTTTGTCGGCATCCAAAACGAGAGCAGAGCCATCCAAAGCCTTGATGGGGCCGCCACCTTTGCCATTGGGCTGGTGACAGGCAGCGCAGTTGGCCGCATAGACTTTCTCGCCACGCTTGACGATTTCGTCCATGGTCCAGACCTTGGAAGGGTCGTCGGCCAAGGCGGCCATCTTCTTCAACT
>RGCL01000065.1 GCA_009919175.1 Betaproteobacteria bacterium | reverse complement strand
CAGGCTGCCATGTCCTGGGCGCTCCAGCGACAAAGCCCCATGATGGCCTCTGGCGCTCCTTTGGTCGCAACCACAAACTCCTCGTCTGAGGCCAGTCGCCACACTTGCGTCATGGCCTTGATCCTTGGCTCCAGCGGATAGGACTTCACCAACTGCCAATCGTCCTGGCAGCGCGCCAGGTGAGGCACATGCTGCTGAGCAAAGGCATGAAAGGCTTCCTCCATGGGGTCAAAGGGTTGCGCTGCGCTCGCCCACACGGTGTGAGCCACCACTGCTTCAAACACCTTGGGCATGGCCTTGGCATCCTGAGGCCTGCCCACCTCCCACACGGTGGGCTCAGCCTGGTTCGCCTCTTGCACCACCCAGGCCTGAACTTGCATCCGGTTCTGAGTGAGGGTGCCCGTCTTGTCTGTGCACAGCACGGTGGTGGCTCCCAGGGTCTCGATGGCATTGATGTGACGGGTCAATACGCCTTGCTTGGCCAGCCGATGTGCGCCCAGAGCCGGGAAGATGGTCAAGACCACCGGATATTCCTCGGGCAACATGGCCATGCCCAGGGCAATGCCGGACAACAAGGCCGCCAGCCATTCGCCGTTGCGCAAACCCAAAACCTTGACCGCGCACCACAAACGTACCCGAATAGACTTGCTTGGCATCTTCCGGCGCGCAGTCATCTACGTCTTTGCGCACGGCCACCGATTCTCCCGTGAGCAAGGATTCATCGACTTCGAGGTTGTCGCAACGCAGCACCCTGCCATCGGCTGGGATGCGATCCCCTTCCGAGACTTGCACCCAGTCCCCCACCACAATGCACTCGCTGGCGATTCTGCGCACCACACCCGCGCGCAGCACCTGCGCGTGGTGCTGGCTCAATTCACGCAAGGAGGCAATCGACGTCTCGGCCTTGCCCTCCTGATACAGGGTGAGCCCCAATATCGCCAGGACAAAGCTGCCCAGAACCAGACCCTCGTTCACATCGCCCAGCACCAGGTACAGGGCTGCGGCCAGAACAAGCAGCAAGAACATGGGCTCACGCCCCATGGCCAAGACACGCGCGGCCAGGCTGCGCTGGCGTTTGGCCTTGATCGCATTGGGTCCATCGCTCGCCAAGCGCTCAGCGGCCTGAGCCTCACTCAGCGGCTCGTGCCCGCTCACGGCTATTTGATGAAGGTGACGGGGAGCTGGGTTGCGCTCAGCACCTTTTGAGCCACCGATCCCATCAGCAAGTCGCCAAAGGCCGAGCGGCCCTTGGTGCCCATGACGATCAGATCAAAACCACCTGAGTGGCCAAGCTTGACGATTTCCTGCGCCACCGCGCCGGTGCGCATGACCATGTCGTGTGCCACGCCAGCGCGATCCAGCGCAGCACGCGCAGGCTTGAGTTCCGTCTCGCTCAATTCGCGGATGTAGTCAGCAATCGCCCCCTTGGGGACGTATTTGCGAACCCGCCGGAAGGCTTCATCATCGTGCACGGACAGCAAGGTGATGCGGCCGTGTTCGTCGTCAGCCAACAGTTTGGCCGCATATTTGGCAGCCCGCAGTGCACTGGCCGATCCATCGGTGGGGACAAGGATTTTCATGGGAGTCCACATCAACGGATCACCAGCACCGGGATGCTGGAGTGCGTGAGCACGTGGTTGGTCTCGCTGCCCAACAGCAGACGGCTGATGCCACGCCGCCCATGTGACGCCATGACAATCAAATCGGCCTTGGTTTTCAACGCGGTCTTGATCAGGGTTTCGGCCACCAGGTCGCTGCTCACCACCACCGGCTTGACCACCACACCTTTGCGCTTGCCCAGTGCGACCACCTGGCTCAAGAGCGTTTCTGCGTCATGCCGCCAAGTCGCAAGGATGCGCTTGGTTTCCTGATCGTTCAAGGGAATGGCTCCCTCGTAATAAGTCTGTTGAACACGGGGAATGACCTTGATGGCCACCAACTCGGCATCACTCAGCACGGCTGAGGCCAGGGCATGGGTGACCGCTTTTTGAGACAGCTTGGAGCCGTCGGTGGCGACGAGGATTTTTTTATACATGCGGGGTCTCCTGTGGGGCTCAGGCCGAAACACTGTGCGAGATGGCAATCGACTGGCGAATCACATGGTCCATTACCTTGAAATAGCGACTCGCGGTGCGGGTAGGAACCAGGTACTTGGTGCGGCGATCGCCGTTCTTGTAAACCTGGGCAATCAGACCCGCTTCACGCAAGGTCTCCATGCGTCGATGAATGGTGCAAGGGCTGCCCAGATGCTCCAGACGCATGATTTCAGACACCGTATAGGGTTTGCCAGCCTCGTTTTCCAGCGCAATCATGCCCAGCAACTTCTCGCAAATGGGTCGTTCGGCAAACATCGCCTGGTACATCTTGGTCTTCTGGCTCAGTTCCAGGTATTGAAGGTATGAATTGGCGTGTTCCACAGTGGACTCCATGTTTGTTTTAAAGAGATTCATTCTTATGCTGAGCAAAGAAAAACAATGTGCGCTATCGCACCCTGACCCTAGTCCATCCACTGACGCCACTTGGTGGGCAACAAGTCGATGAGCGGTGTGGGCTCGCGGCGCAAGGCCGAAGCGCCCAAAGCCACATCCTGTTTGGGAACTGGTGCGTTCACATCCAGGTCGGCCAGTTGCCGCATCCACACTGCATCCAAACCGCCCTCGGGCGTGGTGCGCGAATAGATCAGCGACAACATGCGCTTGGCGTGGCCGCTGCCTTGGGCATCGGCCTGGCGATAAAGGCGAATGGCTTCAGCGTAGTTCAATGCCACCCCATCGCCCCGGTGAAAGCGGCGGGCAGCCAAATAGGTGGCCTGGGCCTGCTCTGGCGTGGCCATCACCATGGGTTTGGATTCGATGGTGAATTCCTGCACCGGCGTCGGTGGCGCGGCAAGAATGGCCTGACTTGTCACGCTGGGCATGACACTGGCTGCATGCTCGGCAGCGATGCGTTGCCTCACCCACGCCGCATTCTCGGCGGCCACCCTGGACTGCCCACTGGCTTGGTCAAAAAGTTGCAAGGCACGCGCCAAATCATGGCTTTGCGCGTGCAAGATGCCCAGTTCGATCATGGCGTGAACATTGCCACCTGCAACGGCCTTCACCAGCAAGTTGCGCTCGGGTGTGCTGAGGGTTTGCAAACCTTCGGTGGCCTTGGGGTTGAGGGGGCGCAACTGCACATCGATGAGCCACTGAAAGTGCGCTGCGCGTGCGGGTTCGACGCGGTTCAGTCGCCTCACCCAGATTTGAGCCTGCGACAAGTTGGGGGCAGATTGACAACCGTCCAGGGCACACCAGGCCAAGCCGGCACTGGCCAGGGGATCGCGGTAATGAGCGCACAAACTGAACCACTGCCTGGCCCTGGCCGAATCCGGGTTGACAGCTGCGCCATGCAAATACAGCAATCCCAGCAAGCACGCCGATTGCCCCGCAGCAGCGCGCCCGGAGGGATCCCCTGGGGCAGACAAGGCGGTGGTCTTGAGGTTGGCCAATTCACGCGTGGCCTGCTCATTGAGCTTGCGAGTGGACCCACCCATCGACTCAGGCTCGTTCACGTTGCGCAAGGCCTTCATCAAGGGAGCCATGTCGGGCAAGGATTGGCTCACCTGTAGGTCATCCGACCATTGCGCCAGCGCCACGCTGGCATTCAAGACACTCAACCACATCAGCAGCCCCCGTTTGAGCCATGCGCATGTCATGGCGATTTGCCCTGTCCCGCTGCTGCGGGACGGCGCGGCGCCACTTTCCACTCCACGGTGGTATGCGAAAACGGCTTGGTTTTCAAAGAGGACTCATAAGCCTTGACCACCTCAGCCAATCCCGTCATACCCTGCAAAGGGGTGAAGGCTGGTGAGCGCAAAGGCTCTGACAAGAGTTGGCTCACATCCTCGTCGGTGGCCACGCACATCAATCCCTCCGTGCCTGCACCTGCCGTTTCAATCACATAGCCGGGATTGGGGCTCATCCAGTCAGGCAGGCGGATGGCCTGGCTGGCCGTGACATAAGCATTGGTAATGGCATTGGGAATCAGGCGGATCACTGACCCATTGGCATTGGCCAGATAACACGCCACATAGGAATTGCGCGATACCTTGGCCGAGAGGAAGATTTGCTCCCCCACCTCGAACTGGGTACGGCCATTCATGATGTTTTCGATTTGCAGGTTCAGGGTGCGTGAAGTGGGCTTGTGTCCATAGGCCTGTTGCGAACTGGGCAGTGGCAGCGGATCGTTCCAGGCCACAGGCACGGGATCCGGGGTGACAGTACGCCAGCCATAGCGAACCAGGCTGCCTTTGTCATCGAGTGAAACAAAGTCACGCAAGGCGCGCTCATAGGTTGGGAAGTCCACCACACCCGTCACCACCATGCCCTGGTCTGACTGGAAGCGGGCCAAGGCCTGACGAAACACCACGGTCGGATTCACATCGCTGGCCAAGGTCTTGGGCATGTAACCCTTGGAGACCAGAGACTGCTTCACCAAGCCCTGGTGGACCCCTTCAACGCCCTCCTCGTACCAATCGCGCAATTGACGCTGGAAGTTGGGGTGGGTTTGCTCCAGGGTCAAACACTGCCAATAAGGCACTTTGGCCCATTTGCCCGCGAGTTCGATCACGGCCAGTTCGACCAAGGTGCGCACCGCCGCGCCTGAGCCCTGCGCATAGTCCTTGCCCACATTGAATTGCCAGCCATATTCACCAATCCGACCCGCAAGATCCAGACCTTCACCGCCATTGCCAATGATGACCTCATTGGCCGAATCCATGCCGGGGATCAGGGTGCGGGTGCGAAAGTCCCCCAGGTGAAGCTCCAGCGCCACCACCGTCGCGGTGCGATTGCGGCTATACCCGGTTTCCAAGCGCGTGGCTGAAGTGCCCACGTTGCCTCGGTTATTCAGCACGTTTTGATCCACATAGGAGATCGCACCCGAAAAATACAGCGAAGGGCGTTGCAACTGAATCTGATTGTTGTTGAGCAAAATGTTGGTGAGGTTTTGAACAGTGTCCTGCCGCACCAGATCCACTTCGTAATCCACATATCGAAACACATTGCTCACGCGCGACATTTGCGACAAGGCCGTGACGATCATCTCCTTGGTGGCCACGGGTGCGCGGGTTGAAAAGTCAGGGATTTGCTTGCTGGTGATCAAAATGGTGGGGACTTGCGCCTCGCGCATGAGCTGATCCATGCATTGCAGCGAATCCGAAAAGCTCGACATGGCTCGAACCGGCCTCACGATGGGCCTGTCCGATGTGGACGCATGACTTTGAAATGCTGAATCCCTTCTTGCATCCATGGGTGTGCTGCAAGCTGTGACAAGCATTGCACACACCAACGCATACACACCCCTTGATCTCACTGCCTTGGGTGAAGGGTGAAAAGAATGACCGAAGACTTGCATGATGAAACCTTTTGCACAAGCCGCCTCAGCGGCAGATGTTGACCAAATCCCCGCGCAAGACCACGATTTGTGCGTCGGCCTTGGGACCGTATCGATTGAATGAATTGCTGGCATTGACGACACTGTTGCTGCCAATGTCCTGGGTACAGACTTTTCTCAAGCCGTCTTGGGTGTATTTGGTGCTGACGTTTTCATCGGTCCAAATCCCAGATGTGTCCGCCGCAAATGCCTTGGCCTGAAAGCGCGCGAGCTTGGCATCCATCCAGGCCGGAATTTCCTGGAAAGCAGGCTGAGGCGTGCTCATGCCCGTATTCATGGGAACCATGTTGCGCTGGATTTTTTGGTTGATCACCATCGGGTCCTCACCCGGTGCGAGTTGTGCCAGGCTCATGCCCGTCAACATCAGGCTGCACACACCCACTGCCCATGACTTGAGATCACACACTTGCTTCCCCTGTGAAGAATCAAAAAGGGGGCAGCACGCTACAGCCTTGCCGCCCCCAGTCCATCAAACGATCATTGGCAGGTCAGGCAATTGCTGTTGGAAGACAGGTTTTGCAAGGCCTTGGCGCCCCAGGAGGCACGGTTGATCACTGCGGAGTCCCGGATGAAGGCCACTTGATAAGTGGAAGTGTGCAAGCCATCCTCACCCACGTTGGACGCAATGTTCTGGTTGGCTTGACCGCCCCAGCTCATGTTCATCAGCATCGAGTCCTTGACAGCAGCCATTTGCATCACCGTGGCATTGGAGCTGAAGCTGCCCACGTTGGAAGCCAGATTCTGCTGGGCAAGGGCGTTATGACCTGCTGCAGTGTTGATCACGGCGGTGTTGATCAACATCGTGGCCTGGATGGTCGGCTCCGTCTGGACTTGATTGCCGCTGCCGTTGCCGTTGCCGTTGCCGTTTCCATTACCGTTTCCGTTTCCATTGCCATTCCCGTTGCCATCTGCAAAAGCAAACGAGGCCAGGCAAAGTGCGGTCACGCCGATCAGTGAAGTTGCGAGTTTTTTCATGATGATTTCCTTTGATGAAAAGTCTTGTTGTTGATTCGGGATGAGCCAACAACCACGTTGGACGCCACACACGCATGGGGATCGGGGTCTCACCGCTTCACCATGCCCATGTGCACGTCTGGGGTCAGTGTCTGAAAAGGCTTGCCCACCAACAATCACTTGAATCAACTACCACCTGGGGGATATGCCCGCATCAACGTCATGGCATCAACGCTTCACGCGTGCGCCAGCGAACAAGGCAAATGCATGTGGGTTCAGACAATTTCAGTTTTCAAAGGAGCCCCTCATGTCCACCACCACTGAAGCACAGCGAATGCAACTCGTCGAAGACCTCAAGACCCTGGTCCGCGATGCACAGTCCCTCATTCAAAGCACCGCCAACGACTACCAAGCCAGCTCCGAAGACATCAAGAGCAGCATGACGCACAAACTGCATCAAGCCATGGAGCAACTCCATCACCTCGAGCATTGCCACCGAGAACGCCTGATGCACTCCGCCCAGAAGGCCCAGACCTATGTGTCCAACCATCCTTTGCAGGCGGTTGGCATCTCCGCAGCGGTGGGTCTGCTGTTGGGCTTGCTGATCAAGCGCAACTGAAAGCAAAGCCCATGCTGGACGCCCTATTGCAGCGACTGAGCAGCCAGGCGGGCTGGAGCGGCCTGGTCTTCACTTTGGTGCAATGGCAATGCCAATTGGCGCAGCACAAGCTCAAGGCCTTGCAACGCCGCGTCTTTCTGGCCTTGTGCCTGTGGGCGGCTGCATGGACGCTGCTGAGCCTGAGCCTCTTGGCTTTGTCCGCCTGGGTGGTGGTGGCTTATTGGCATGAACACCCGTTGTACATCCTGGCTGGCCTGGGCCTGGTGCATGGCACTCTGGGGATGGCGCTCTTGGCGCTGTCGAGGCGACAACTCAATCGGTTTTGAACTGCACCTGTTGACCCCATTGCCAGAGGTGTTGGGTCCAATGGTTGTGGTTGGCCCAATGAGCCAGGCTCGTGTTCATGCCGATCTCGAACCAATCCAGGGGAGTCTTGGCATCAAAGGTATCCGACAGGCCTTCATGGTTGATGACCATGCCAATGACCGCATGGCTTCTGAACAACTCCATCCAGCTCAACACGGCAGGTTGCAAGTGCAGACCGGGTGCAGATTCGCTCATGGGGCCAACTCCTGGGTGACGGCATAGCGGGTCAACTCTGCCACCTTGTGGGCTCCAATTTTTTGCATGATGTTGCGTTTGTGGGTTTCCACGGTATAGGGGGACAAACCCAATTTGCGCCCCACTTGCTTGGTCGAATACCCCTGGGCAATCCAGTTGATCACATCCGATTCCCGCTGGGTCAGCTGATCGTAGGCCGGCGTGGGCTGCACCTGGCACATCACCGCCGAGAGTGTGGGGCACAGGTAGGCGCGTCGGTCATGCGCATGCTCAATGGCCATGCGCAGGTGCTTGAAGTTGCTGGCAATGGATACACAAGCCATGGCACCCAGGCGCAAGGCACTCAGCACCTCGGATCGGTGAACAAAGTCGGCGCACACCACCATGGGAATGTTCGCCAGGGTCAGTCGCTCCATGGCTTTGGCGTCGTCGGTCACGCACACATCCACAGGCAGGTCTGGGGCATGGGGCTTCATGACATGACAGCGCATGGACTGACCCGCCAAATAGGATTCCATGCCCTGCCGGATCAGGCCAGGGTTCACCGCTAATCGCACATTCACAGACATGGTTTGCTCCAGACTCAGATGTCACGGCGAATGCGTGAGAGCAAATCCACCCTGTCTTCGCACTGGAGTTTTTGGTAGATGTGCTTGAGATGGATCTTGACCGTGCCTTCTGCAATGGCGAAGGTGGTGGCAATTTCCCGGTTGGATCGCCCCCGGATCACCAACTGAACGATGGAGAGTTCCCGCAATGTCAGCAAGCGTTCAAAGGTGGAGCGCGTGAGCGGCACGTCATGTGCATCCATCTCGTGCACGGCAAATTCTTCATCCAGCCACTTTTGTCCATGGTGAACTGCACGAATGCATTCAGCCAGGGTCTCCTTGGGCTTGGACTTGGACACCAGGCCATTGACACCCACCGCAATCACGCCCATGACGTCGAGCATGCTCGCATGCGTGAAGATCACTGGCAGGGTCTTGAGGTTTTCATCGCGCAAGTCACGAATGAGGCTCAGGCTGTCTTTCTCGCTGAGCGAGAGTTCCATCACCAGGATGTCGGGCTGCAAATTCTGAATTTCTCGCCAGGCCGAGACGCCGTCGTGAACACAGTTTTTGACGATGAAGCCCGGATCATTTTCAAAAGTTCGCCTCAAGCCATCGAGCACCACGGGGTGCGGATCTGCAAAGACGAGTTCAATGGGCGGCTCTTCGGTTTGCTCGTGAATCGGGTCTTGCATCAATGCAGCCATCTCTTGTTGACTGATCAGGGGTTGGGGAGAAATCATGGCTTTGCCCATCGTTTGGTCTCTTCAAATGAGGTGCCGATGTTGTCTTCAATTGCAATTTGTGTTCGTGCGACTTCACACACTCCTCGCCTCATGAGCAATGCACCCATCACCTTCCAGACTTGCTTCTATCTGACAGGCAAGCCCCAAAGGGTGCGACTGAATGTGAGCCCTATGGACTGCGTTTAATGCGATTCAAAAATACAAAACGCATTTGTGAGTGACAAAGTTCCCGTGTATACACATTCCTCTCTTTTTCATCAACCTTGTGTGCGAGACTGCACACGTGTTGCTGGCCTCGCAACTCACAATTCCTACAAAGGAGGCCACCATGCAGTCATCGCCATTCATCGAACTCAATGAAGTGGCCCAGTTGTGTCAACTCGATCAAGAAGATTTGAAAGAGCTGCTCGACTACGGGACCATCCCAGTTGTTGCCTCGGATTCAGATGATGTCTGCATCCCCAGCACCAGCCTCGAAGCCCTGCAAAAAGCCTCGCAAATCAGGCGGGACTACGCGCTCGATTTGTTCACCATGGCCATCTTGGTGAATTACCTCGAGCGCATCAGCGAGCTGGAACGCACGAATTCGAAATTGCGTGACGAGGTGGCTCAATGCTCCAATTGACCCAACCCCAGCCTGCATCCTGGCAGGCTTACGCACCGGCACCTGCCGCACCACGCTTCATGCCGGCGCACCGAGGCGATGTCGGCCATGACGCCTTGGTCGCCTTGGGCCACAGGCAACTCGTTGGACCGGGTGGTCGGTGTGAAATCCATCGCCGCGATCCGCAAGGACACGGCCATGTGTTCAGCCAGCCTGAGCTGGCCTTGTATGGTCTGATTCCTTCGTGGGCCTATGACGCCCGCTGCGCCACGCAAAACTGCATTGCCCCAATGGGATCCGTGGCCAACAAGCCCGCTTATCGCGCTGCCTTGCGCAAGGCTCAGTTCTGCTGGACCACTGCCTCGTTCTTTGTGGGCAGTGTGTGGCGCGAGGGACGTGAACAAATCGTTCATGTCGAGCGGGCTGACCATGAGCCGCTCTACCTGGCGGGTCTTTGGAGCGAATGGCAGGTGGACCACGGTCAGCCCTTGCTCAGCTTTTCCCTGTTCACCCGCGATCATGATGAAGCGCTCAAGTCGCAAAGCCTTCGCATTGGACATGGCCTTGCTCAGTGCTATGCCTTGCTTGAACCCTCACAATTGATGGACTGGCTGAGCCAATCTGGCCACAGCGCGTTTGAGTTTTTGCTCAGCAACCCCATCCCCCCTGTCGAGCTCCACCACCACTCTTGAACGGATTGACCATCATGATGATGTATGAAAATTTGGCGATCCTCAAACAAAGCAACGCCATCCTCGCAGGCCTCCCCCTGGGGGATTGGGAGCGCTGGAAAAAATTCCTGAGCCCCGTGGTGTTGGAGGTAGATCAAGTCATTCACCAAGCGGGCCAAGTCCAAAAGCACATCTACCTGCCAGCGTCCTGCATTGTGTCGGTTCAGTATGACTTCGAGGACGGCAACTCTGCCGAATTTGCAGAGATCGGCAACGAAGGCCTCACCGGTACCTTCATCTTCATGGGGAATACATCCACCGTCTCGCAATCCACCGTCATTGCCAAGGGCCTGGCCTACCGGGCCGATGTGAGCTTTGTCCAGCACGAGTTCAATAGCTCCTCGTCATTCAGACGACAAATCCTCAACTACATGCAATTGCTCATGCTCTATACGGCGCAAACTGCGGTGTGCAACCGCCGTCACTCCATCACGCAGCAACTGGCCCGCGTCCTGTTGGTCAATCTGGATCGCATCACGGGCACTGATCTTGAATTCACCCATGAGCTGATTGCCAAAAGCCTGGGCGTGCGACGTGAAGGCATCACCCAGTCGGCGCAACACCTGCAAAGCCGTGGCGACATCGAATATGCCCGTGGGCACATCACGGTCAAGAACAGGTCGGGATTGTTGCGCTCATCGTGCGAGTGCTATCGGATCGTGAAGGAAGAAACCGATCGGTTATTATTTGAAAACAGTCACACCGGCAGCGCCACATGAGTCAAGATATGCCAGACATCAAACTCGCACTGGGTGCTTTGCAAGAAGAAGTGCGCCTTCTCAAAGAGAACTTCCAGTCGCTCAACTCCAAATACACCGAGAACCTCATTGCCCTCAAGCAATTGACCCTCACCTCGTCCGAGGCGGCCACGCGCGCGGCCAACGCCGCAGACAAGGCGGCCAAGTCGGCCTCGTTTTGCGCAGAAACAGCCAAGCTGGCGGCCAACTCCGACATCGTCAATGCGGCTGAAAGCGCTGCTCTGGCGGCCAATGAATCCGCAGAGGCCGCCATGGAAGCCGCAGCAGCAGCGGCTGCCGCCGCAGCAGCTGCCGCCATATCACTGGCGCAGCATGCAGAAGACGCCAGCACCCAGGCCTCGGCCACGGCCGCCTATGCCACACAAATGGCTACGGAGTCGGCTGCGCATGCCATCAAGATGTCGCATGCCGCATCCGAGTTCGCCAAGCGCGCGCGCGATCGCAACAATTCCAAAAAATAAGACTCCCGCACCCTGCCTTTCCCGCTCATGCGGGCTTGTGTGCCGCGACGAACAGACCCGCTACCGCGCCGAATCGAAGATGTGTTCCTTCACAAGAAAGGACACCCATGAAAACCTCATCCACGCTCTTGGCTTTGGCCTTGTCCGCAGCCACCTGGACAGGGGCTCAGGCCCAAACCATCTACCCCTCCACCACCGACTATTACTTTGAAGTGGGCCTGGTGCCCATGGAGATCCGAGAAGGCGGACAAATTTTCAAACCCACAGGCATGCGGCTGATCCTGGGCAAAAACCTCAACAGCAATCTGGCGTTCGAAGGCATGTATGCCTTCTCGCTCAGCACCGACAAGCAGCCCACGTTTGATGCCAAGTCAGATCAATACGGCCTGTTTTTCAAACCCAAAATCGTCATCAGCGATGCCACTGACGTCTTTGCCCGCATTGGCTACGGTTCCTCCAGTGTCACCTCATCGGCTCAGGGTTCAAAAACGATTTCGGACTGGACCTATGGCCTGGGGATACAGACCCGGTTCAACTCTGACCTGTTTGGTCAACTCGACTACATGACTTATGCCAACAAAGACGGGCTCTGGGTTCGAGGCGTGGGCCTCTCCTTGGGCTTGCGATTCAACTGAACCTTCCCCCTCCTCAACGAACGAAAGACCATCATGCCTTCACCCTCTGCACATTCCGCGTCCAAAAAGCAGGACCCAGCGCTGGCCAACCAGGAATCCCTCACCGAGCTCAGAACCTACTTCAGCCAGTACATGGCGCACATGGTTGATCTGATGTTCCAGGGTCAGAGGGAAAACATCCGCTTCATGAGCCAGATTCAAGCCAGCTTGCTCAAAAGTGGCAAAACCCTGACCGATGCCCTGAGCCAGCACAACCCGGGCAACGGCTACACCGCCTCACAAGCGGCTGCGCCCAACAGCCTCATGCAATCCATGATGGACATGAACGCCCTGATGCTGGATTTCGCCCAATCCACCGCCGAGCAGTCAGCGAATCTGGCCAAGGTGACCCTGGGCAACCCTTCAGGCAATTCCCACTCGAGCCAGCCCCTGGGCAAGCTGTGAGGCCTTGATCAGGCCACACCCTTCGCCACGGGGATGCGGGGTGTGACGAAAGGGTCGATCACCAGGTGATCCTCCACGCTGGTCACGCCAGGGATGGCCCAAGCCAGCTCCACCACCGCTTCACGGTGAACCCGGCTGGTGACATAGCCGCTGATCACGATGCGCCCGTCGTTGACGCTCACATTGATGGCACCGCACGCCTCATGCAACAGGCGCCGAATGGCCGCTTCCAGGCGGCCTTTGACATCCTTGGCCTGCATGCCAGGCCGGATATGAAGATGGCAGTGAATCGCACGGATGCCACGCACTTGCCTGAGCATGTCCAGCAAATGCTGGATTTGATATTGCCAGTCCACATGCCCCTTGAGGGTCAATTCGCCGTTTTCAACCTGCACATCGATGCTGTAGGGGTGGGCATGGTGAATCATGTCGATCAAGGCCACCACATGGCGAGCCAGCTCGGTGTCATTGATCACATTCACGTCGAGCAGGTTCA
>RGCL01000064.1 GCA_009919175.1 Betaproteobacteria bacterium | reverse complement strand
AGGGGTGGGGGTGGTCGAAATCACCATCGATGACCGAGGCCAGATCGCACGCATGGAATGGGTGCGCGCGCCCAAGCACGCCCCAGAGGTCATCAAGGCCATCGAGGGCCTGATCGAAGAGGCCTCGCCCTTTCCTGCGCCCACATTTGCCAGGCAAGCCACCTTCATGGAAACCTGGCTGTGGAACCGCAACGACCGCTTTCAGCTCGACAGCCTGACGGCGGGTCAGGACTGAAGCTCAGGGCTTCATCTCAGCGACGGGTTTTGGCCTTTTCAATCGCCAGCAAGATGCGCTCGGGCGTGGCGGGCGCATCGAGCTCGACCTGGGCCTGGGGACCCGCTGCAGCCGAGGCCGCATCGCGCAAGGCAAAAAAGCAGGACAAGGCCTGCATCAGGGGCGGCTCGCCAACGGCCTTGCTCTGGTAGGGCGTGGGCTTGAGGTTGGCGCCATCAAAGAGGCTCACATTGAAGTGCTCGGGCACATCGCCTGCGACGGGGATCTTGTAGGTGGACGGACCATGGGTGAGCAACTTGCCCTTGCCATCCCAGATGCACTCTTCCATGGTGAGCCAACCCATGCCCTGCACATAAGCGCCTTCGATCTGGCCAATGTCAATCGCCGGGTTGATGCTCTTGCCGGCATCGTGAACGATGTCCACGGCCTTGAGCCACCACTCGCCGGTGAGCACATCGATTTCAACCTCGGTGACCGATGCGCCATAGCAGTAGTAATAAAACGCGCGGCCATTGAGGGTGGTGAAGTCGTACTTGATCTCCGGGGTCATGTAAAAGCCGGTGACCGACAAACCCACGCGGTCCAGCCAGGCCTGCTTGGTGAGCTCAGCCCAGGCCACAGACTTGCCGCCACCGTGGGCAGCGTTCTGGGCAAAGGTCACGGCCTTGGGGTCGCAACCCAGCATGCGTGCAGCCACGGGCTGCAGGCGTTCGCGCATTTGCGCGGTGGCATTCATGATGGCCGCGCCATTGATGTCTGCGCCGCTCGAGGCCGAGGTGGCCGAGGCATTGGGCACCTTCTGGGAGTCGGTGGCCGTGACGCGCACATGGTCCACACTGATGCCCAAGCCATCGGCACAGACCTGGGCCATTTTGGTGTTGAGCCCCTGCCCCATTTCTGTACCGCCATGGTTCACGCTCACCGAGCCATCCATGTAGATGACCAGCAGCGCGCCGCCCTGATTGAGGTGCGTGGCGGTGAAGCTGATGCCGAACTTGAGCGGCACCAGCGCCAGGCCGCGCTTTTTGCGCGTGCTCTTGGCATTGAAGGCCTCGACAGCGCGACGGCGATCGTCGTAGCGCGCCTGTGCGGCCACCTGATCCATCACCTGATCACCCACCCAGTCCTCGATGAGCTGGTTGTATTGGGTGGTCATGGTGTCAGCCGAGCCACTTTGCTTGGGATCGCGGTAGAGGTTGACACGGCGCACGTCCAACTCGTCCATGCCCAGGGCATCGGCGATGTCGGCGATGACGTTTTCAATGCCAAACATGCCCTGTGGACCACCAAAGCCGCGAAAGGCGGTCGCGCTTTGGGTGTGGGTCTTGCAACGGTGACTCACCAGCTTGAGCGCGGGGATGTGATAGCAGTTGTCGATGTGCAGGCAGGCGCGGTCGTTGACCGGACCCGAGTAATCGGTGCTGTACCCACAACGCGACATGAGGGTGATGTCTGCACCCAGGATGCGGCCACTGTCGTCAAAGCCCACCTCGTAGTCGATGCGAAAGTCGTGGCGCTTGCCGGTGATGGTCATGTCGTCATCGCGGTTCACACGCAGCTTGACGGGGCGCTTGAGGTGAAACGCGGCCAGCGCAGCGCTTTGGCTGAAGATGCTGGCGTTGCCTTCCTTGCCACCAAATCCACCGCCCATGCGGCGGCAAATCACTTCGACGTCGTTGGTGGTGAGATTGAGGGCAGCCGCCGCCTCGCGCTGGTTGCCATCGGGGTGCTGGGTGGAGCAATAGAGGGTCATTTGCCCGTCTTCGCGGGGCACGGCATAGGTGATTTGGCCTTCGAGGTAGAACTGCTCTTGCTGGCCGGTTCTCACTGTGCGCTTGACGCGGTGCGGTGCCTGGGCAATGGCCTGGGCAGCGTCGCCCCGCGTGATGCCCTTGGGCGGCATGATGAAACTGCCAGCCGCCATGGCGTCTTCAATGGTGAGGACGGCGGGCAAGGCCTTGACCTTGACTTCAGCGCGGGCGGCGGCCTCGCGCGCATAGAGCATCTCGCGCGCCACCACCACGGCCACCGGCTGCCCGACAAACTCCACCTTGCCCTGAGCCAGGAAGGGGTCGTCGTGAAGGATGGGACCGCAATTGTTTTCGCCGGGGATGTCTTTGGCGGTGAAGACCGCCACCACGCCGTGTGCGGCCAGGAGGGCCTGACGGTCAATGCCCTCGCCAATCAGTTCGCCGTGCGCCACGGGGGACTTGATGAGGGCGGCATACAAGGTGCCACGCACCTCGGGGATGTCGTCGGTGTAGGTCGCCTCGCCGGTGACGTGCAGCTCGGCGGATTCATGGGCAATGGAGCGGCCTTGCATGCCGGCGGGCAACAAATCCTGGAAAGCCTGGGGTGCGTTCATGACAGGGACTCCTCCAGATGGGGTTGAATGAACGACAGAACCAGGTTGCGGGTCACCAGGGACCGATACGCCCAGGTGGCCCTCAAGCCGTCGCGGGGCTTGAAGGTGGCGGCAATGGCGTCGTCGATGTGTGAGGCCAGCACCTGATCGGGGCTGCGCCCCTCAAGGGCAGATTCGATGTGCGGCACCCGGCAAGGCCAGGGCGCAAGGCCATTGAGGGCGACGCGCACGCTGGACATGCGCCCGTCCTTGAGGGTGTAGGACACCGCGATGCACGTGGCCGAGATGTCTTGCTCGAAACGCTTGGAGACCTTGTGGGCGCGAAAGACCTGGCCGGCCTTGGGCTTGGGCAACACCACGGCCTCGATGAACTCGCTGGGCTGCATGACGTTTTTCTTTTGACCCACGTAGAACTCGTCCAGCGGCACCTCGCGGGTGCGCTCGCCCTTGCGCAAGACCAAGGTGGCACCCAGTGCCATGAGGCAAGGCATGGAGTCGCCAATGGGGGAGCCATTGGCAATGTTGCCAGCCAGTGTGGCCGTGGAACGAATGGGCGGCGAGCCAAAGCGGCGCAGCACCTCAGCAAAGTCGGGATAGGCCTCGCGCAGAGTCGCCATCACCGCCTCGAGCGAAACCATGGCACCCAAGCGCCAGGCCTGGGGGGTTTGGGTGGTGGTGCGCAGCTCGCGCACATGACCCAGGTACATGATGTGCTCAGGCCGCACAAACTGCTTGTTCACCTGAAGACCCAGCTCGGTGCTGCCAGCCAGCAAGGTGGTTTCGGGGTGTTTGATCAGGTAGTCACACACCTCGGCCAAAGTGGCCGGGGACACAAACTCGTTGCCCTTGCGGGTGCGCACCACGGGTTGAACGATCAGCTGGCCATCGAGACCCACGGTGGGCTTGGCACTGCGCGCGATCTGCTGGAGCAAGGGCACGTCGGCTGCGTCGTCGAGCTTGAGGCCAGCGGGCTGGGCGCAAGCGCTTTGCGCGGCTTTGACAATCGGCTGGTAACCCGTGCAGCGGCACAGGTTGCCCGAGAGGGAGTTGGTGATGTCGGCGCGGGTGGGCTTGTCGTTGGTCTGCACCAGGTTCACCAGGCTCATCACAATGCCTGGTGTGCAAAAGCCGCATTGCGAGCCGTGGCAGCTCACCATGGCCTCTTGAATGGGGTGCAATTGGCCGTCTGTGCCCTTGAGGCTCTCGACGGTTTTGACCGACTTGCCATCGAGCGAAGGCAACAGCTGGATGCAGCTGTTCACAGGCACATAGTCGATGCCCTTGCCCGATGCGTTGAGCTCGCCCACCATGACCACACAGGCACCGCAATCGCCTTCGGCGCACCCTTCCTTGGTGCCAGTTCGGTGCAGCTGCTCGCGCAGGTAATCCAGGAGGGTGGTGGTGCGGCGTTCGCCTTGTGCTTCAACGATGTGACCGTCAAGCACAAAGCGCACGGTGTTCGTGACTTGTGACATGGGATGGACCGGGATCTGAATGAAAAAACATTGTAGGTGCCAGATCCCAAAAATGGCCCTCAGGAACCCCGATAAGTCGAATAACTCCAGGGGCTCACCAGCAGCGGCACGTGGTAGTGCTGGTCTTCGTGCGCCACCCCAAAATCGAGGTGAACCACATCCAAAAAGGCCGGCTCAGGCAGCACCACGCCGCGAGCCAGGAAGTAGTCCTTCACCGAGAAGCTCAAGCGGTAGGTGCCGCGACGAAGACTTTGGTTGTCGTACAAGGGGCCGTCGGGGTTGCGCCCGTCGGCATTGAGCACCAATTCCTTCACCAGCCTGGCCTCGTCGCCATGGACGCTCCAGAGCTTGACCCGCATGCCCGCTGCGGGGCATCCATGCATGGTGTCCAAAACGTGGGTGCTCAATCCCATGAAGTTCTCCTGAAAGTTCGCGATCCAAAGTGGATTTGGTCGCAACAAGTGTATACAATTTTTGTCGCCAGAACAGTTTGGGGCCAAGCCGGCCTTCACCATGGACGACTCGCCATCTACCCTCACCAAAACCATTGTCGATGCGCTCACCAAAGCCATCGTTGAACACCGCCTGCATCCGGGGACCAAGCTGGCCGAGCAAAAGCTGGCCGATCACTTTGGCGTCTCCCGCACCCTGATTCGGCAAGCCCTCTTTCAATTGGTGCAAAAGCGCCTCATCCGCATGGAGCCCGCCCGGGGTGCGTTCGTGGCCACGCCCTCGGCTGCCGAGGCGCGTCAGGTCTTCGAGGTGCGCCGCATGATCGAAATCCAGATGACGCGTCAATTCGTGAGCGAAGCCCAGAGGCCGCACATCCAGGCCTTGCGCGATCACGTGCAGCAGGAAATCAAGGCCGTGCAGCGCAACGACGTGCCCAGCCGAACCGACTTGCTGGGGGACTTTCACGTGGTCATGGCGCAGCTCATGGGCAATGAGGTGCTCGCGCAGGTGTTGGGCGAGCTCATCTCGCGCTGCGCCCTCATCACCCTCATGTACCAGACCACCAACGCCGCCGAGCATTCGGTGCACGAGCACGAACAAATCGTCAATGCCATCGAGGCGCGCGATGCCGATCTGGCCGTGCAGCTCATGGACGCTCACTTGCACAACGTGGTGGCGAATCTGGCACTGGATCGTCAACTGCCCAGCAGTGACATTGCCATGGCCCTGTCCTGATGACCCAAGGAGCATCGATGTACGACAGCACACTCCCCTACCCGCGAGACCTGGTGGGCTATGGCGCGCAAGTGCCCCATGCCCAATGGCCCCATGGGGCGCGCATTGCGGTTCAGTTCGTCCTCAACTACGAAGAAGGGGGCGAGAACAGCGTGCTGCATGGCGACAAGGCCAGCGAGCAATTCCTCTCCGAGATGTTCAACCCCGCCGCCTTTGAAGCGCGCCACATCAGCATGGAGGGCATTTACGAATATGGCTCGCGTGCGGGCGTGTGGCGCATCCTGCGCGAATTCGAACGCCGCCAATTGCCCCTGACCGTCTTTGGCGTGGCCACGGCCTTGCAAAAGCACCCCGAGCTCGCAGCCGCGCTCAAGGAGCTGGGCCACGACATGGCCTGCCATGGCCTCAAGTGGATTCATTACCAACACATCGACGAGGCCACCGAGCGCGCCCACATGGCCGAGGCCATGGACATCCTCACCCGCCTCATGGGCGAGCGGCCACTGGGTTGGTACACCGGCCGAGACAGCCCCAACACGCGCCGTCTGGTGGCCGATCACGGTGGCTTTGAATACGACAGCGACTATTACGGAGACGACCTGCCCTTTTGGATGAAGGTGAATAAAAGCGATGGCAGCACCGCGCACCAACTCATCGTGCCCTACACCCTGGACTGCAACGACATGCGCTTTGCATTGCCCCAGGGCTATTCGCATGCCGACCCCTTCTTCCAATACATGAAAGACACCTTCGACGCGCTCTACGCCGAAGGCGACCCCCAAGGCCTCAACGCGCCCAAGATGATGAGCATTGGCATGCATTGCAGGCTGCTTGGGCGGCCGGGGCGCATCGTGGCCTTGCAACGCTTTTTGGACCACATCCAGTCGCACGACCATGTGTGGGTGGCGCGCCGCATCGACATCGCGCGCCACTGGAAGAAGCATCACCCCCTCACGGGCCAATGACAGCTGCCCTCACCCTTTGCTAGGAACCGCCATGCCCCTGACCCTGGACCAACTCAACGCCCTGCCCAAGGCCCAAGCTGCGGCGCACTTGCAAGGGCTGTACGAACACTCCGACTGGATTGCCGAACAAGCCCTGGAGCAGCGCCCTTTTCTGACCCCCGCCGCGCTCAAACTGGCCATGGTCAAGGTGCTCAATGCAGCGGGGCGCGAAGCCAAGCTCGCCCTCATCCGCGCTCACCCCGAACTGGCTGGCAAAGCCATGGTGAGCAACACCCTCACCGCCGAATCCACCGACGAGCAAAGCCGCGCAGGCCTGACCCACTGCACCCCAGAGCAATTCCAGCGCATCCAACAGCTCAACGCGGCCTACAACGCCAAATTCGGCTGGCCGTTCATCCTTGCGGTTCGGGGTCCCCGAGGCACGGGCCTGAGCCGCGAGCACATCATCCAGACCTTTGAGCGGCGGCTCCACAACCTGCCCGATTTCGAACTCGACGAGTGCATCCGCAACATCCACCGCATCGTGGAGATCCGCCTCAACGACAAACTCGGCCTGGAGCCCACACTGGGGCACGAGGTGTGGGATTGGCACGAGTGGTTGGCCCAGTTCAGCGAACCGGCTTATCGCGAGCGCGGCGAGCTCACCGTGACCTACCTCACCGAGGCGCATTTGCAGTGCGCGCAGACCCTCAAGCTGGGCATGCAGGCCTGTGGCTTTGACGAAGTCTTCATCGATGCCGTGGGCAATGTGGTGGGTCGCTTTCATGCCGCCCAGGGCGCGGGGCCTTACCTGCTCACGGGCAGCCACTACGACACCGTGAGGAACGGGGGCAAATACGATGGGCGCCTGGGCATTTTTGTGCCCATGGCCTGTGTGCGCGAATTGGCACGCGCCAAGCGCCGCCTGCCCTTTGGCCTGGAGGTCGTGGCCTTTGCCGAAGAGGAAGGCCAGCGCTTCAAAGCCACCTTCCTCGGGTCGGGCGCCCTGATTGGGGACTTCAAGCCCCAGTGGCTGGATCAGACCGATGCCGATGGCGTCCCCATGCGCGAGGCCATGCGCCACGCCGGGCTCAAGCCGCAAGAGATTCCCCAGATCCAGCGCACGGTGTCGAACTACCTGGGCTTCATCGAAGTGCACATCGAACAAGGCCCTGTGCTCAATGAACTCGATTTGCCCCTGGGCGTGGTGAGCTCCATCAATGGCAGCGTGCGCCTCATGGGCGAGGTCGTGGGCATGGCCAGCCATGCGGGCACCACCCCCATGGACCGTCGGCGCGACGCAGCCTGCGCCGTGGCCGAGCTGGCCTTGTACCTGGAGCAGCGCGCAGCCCAGGACGGTGACTCGGTGGCCACCATCGGCATGCTCAACGTGCCCAATGGCTCGGTCAATGTGGTGCCGGGGCGATGCCAGTTCAGCCTCGATTTGCGCGCCCCCACCGATGCGCAGCGCGACGCGCTGGTGCGCGACGTGATCCAGACCCTGCGCGAGATTTGTGAGCGCCGGGGCGTGCACCACACGCTGGACGAAGTCTTGCGGGTGAGCGCAGCGCCCAGCGACGCGCGCCTGCAAGGGCTGTGGGAAGACGCCGTCAAAGCCCAGGGCTTGCCCATTTTCCGCATGCCCAGTGGCGCCGGCCACGATGCCATGAAGCTGCACGAAGTCATGCCCCAGGCCATGCTGTTTGTGCGGGGGCAAAACAGTGGCATCAGCCACAACCCGCTGGAGAGCACCACCAGCGACGACATGGAGCTGGCCATTGCCGCCTTCATGCATGTGCTCGCCCACCTCCCCCACTGAACAGACCACCGATTGAGACCAAAGGAACCACGATGAACGAAGCCTATGCCGCACTGGACGCATGGATTGACCAGCACTTTGACGAGCAGGTCGAGTTTCTGCAAGCGCTGGTGCGCGTGCCCACGGACACGCCACCGGGCAACAACGCCCCGCATGCCGAGCGCACGGCTGAGCTGCTGCACGCCATGGGCCTGGAGGCCGAGCGCCACGTGGTGCCCGAGCAAGCGGTCAAAGCCTATGGCCTGCAAAGCATCACCAACCTGATTGTTCGCCGCCCCTACCAGGCCGGTGGTCCCACCATTGCCCTGAATGCCCATGGCGATGTGGTGCCACCGGGCGAAGGCTGGACCCACGACCCCTATGGCGCGCAAGTGGTGGACGGCAAGATGTATGGCCGCGCCACTGCGGTGAGCAAAAGCGATTTCTCCACCTTCACCTTTGCCATGCGCGCCCTCGAGGCCGTCAATGCCCAGCGGCACACCCCGCTCAAGGGTCAGCTCGAATTGCACTTCACCTACGACGAGGAATTCGGCGGCGAGATGGGACCTGGCTGGCTGCTCAGCCAAGGCCTCACGCGCCCAGACCTGATGGTCGCAGCGGGCTTTAGCTACGAGGTGGTCACCGCCCACAACGGTTGCCTGCAAATGGAAGTCACCGTGCACGGCGAGATGGCGCACGCGGCCATCCCCGACACGGGCACCGATGCCTTGCAAGGCGCGGTCCACATCCTCACGGCTTTGCATCAGCTCAATGCCGACTACCTCAAGGTCCGCTCCAAAGTCGCAGGCATCGCCCACCCCTATCTGAACGTGGGCTGGATCCAGGGCGGCACCAACACCAATGTGGTGCCCGGCAAGGTGGTCTTCAAACTCGACCGCCGCATGATCCCCGAAGAAAACCCCGTCGAGGTCGAGGCCAGCATTCGCCAGGTCATCGAAGCGGCGCGGCAAAGCTTTCAGCCCCCACGGGGCGGCAAGCAATTGCAAGTCGAGGTCAAGCGCCTCTTGCTCGCCAAGGCCATGGTGCCGTTGTCTGGCAACCAGCCCTTGGTGCAGGCCATTCAAAAGCACGGCAAGGCGGTGTTTGGTGTGGACATCCCTTCAGTGGGCACGCCCCTCTACACCGATGTGCGGCTCTATGTGGAGCGCGGCATCCCTGGCGTGATTTATGGCGCAGGCCCCAGGACCGTGCGCGAGTCCAATGCCAAACGCGCAGATGAGCACATCGTGCTCGAGGACTTGCGCCGCGCCACCAAGGTGGTCGCTCGCCTCTTGCAAGACCTGCTGGGCTAAGCCCCGGCCAAGCTCAGTAGCGCAACTCGGTGGTTTGCCCCGCGGCCTGCTCAAAGGATTTCATGATCAGGCTGCTGGCCACATTGGCAAAGTACCGCGCACCCCAGTCGGCATAGCGCTGTTTGCTCACCGCATCCAGCGCCAGGATGCCGGGGCACTTGCCCGCATCGGCAATGGCACGAATCGCCCTTTGCATGGCCTTTTGCACGGGCTCGTCCTGCCAGCGGTTTTCGTGCCCCATGGCGTGAGCGAGGTCGTTGGGGCCAATGAAGACCGCATCCACCCCTGTGACGCTGGCGATCTCGGCGGCGGCATCGATGGCTTGCGGTGTCTCCAGCATGGGGATGAAGGCCAGGTGCTCATTGCTGCGATCGGTATGACCCGGACCACCAAAGGCACCATAGCCCGCCGCACGCGTGCTGAACGCGCTGCCGCGCGTGCCCCTGAGGCCTTGTTGCGAGCTGGGTCTGGGGTATCGCATCTTGGCAGCGAGTTTCTCGGCCTGCTCGGGGCTTTGCACCATGGGCACCTTGATGCCACTGGCACCGGCGTCGAGCACCCGCGCCATGTCGGCCTCAAAGCAGCGCACGATGGGCGCAATGCCACTCGCGCGCGCCGCGCGCAACAAGTGCTCGGTGGTTTCGTAGCTGGCCATGCCGTGCTCGTTGTCGATGACCACGAAATCAAAGCCTGCAAAGCCGGCCATCTCCACCAAGGCGGGCAAGGGCAAGCCACAAAACAGGCCACTGAGGTGGATTTGCGGGTTGTGCATGGCCGCGCGCACGCGGGTGTCCAGGGGCATGCCGGGTGCGGCTGCGGGCGGTAGGCGGTGGGCTTGGGTCATGGGAACACTCCTTGAATCAGCGTTGTGCGCGGTCTACAAATCGTTTGGGGGCGGTGCAGGCATTGGCATCCAAAGCCCAGCCCAGTCTGGCCGCTTGGTCCACGATGGCGGCATCCCAAGTCACCACCTTTTTCTCGTCGCCCGAGGTCAGCAGCAACACCAGTGCCTCTTGGTCGCCAGTGTTGACCAGGCTGCGCCAGTGGTCGGCGGGCATGGCATAGGCATCCCAGGCGGTGTCGGTGCCGATCAGGTCTTGCGTGAACACACCGTCATCGGCCTCGACCTGCAATTGCAGCCGGCCTTGTTTGAGCACCAGCGCCTGTTTGTTTGACAAGCGATGACGCCCCACCCGGCCGCCAGGCGGGATGCGCAACCACTCGATGGACATGCCGTGCGCATTGGCCACCGGCGGGATGACGGCGCGCCCCTGGTGCATGCCCAGCCCCACCACGGGCGCCATGCTGGCACCATGCCCCGGCAGCACGCTGTCGAGCAAGGCCTGGGTGGACCAGTTCAGGTTGGCAAAGCGAACGACGCGCTGCGCCATGCGCTCGGGCGACCAGTCCTCCAAGTCGGCGATCTCCTGGGCGCTCATGGGTTCGAGCAAGCGCACGTCCTTGGGCAACACCTCGCCTCGGCGGGTGTCGATCATGCGGTAGTCCTCGGTGAGGTAGACACCCGCTTGCCGGGCTTTGTCGATGGTCCACGGTCCCCACAGGATGCCGCCCGTGTCGTCCCTGCCCAGGCCCGAGAACAAAAAGCCATCGTCCACCCCCACGTTGGTGAAGGCTCGATAAATCCAGGTCGGCACCGAGACCACATCGCCTGCGGTGATCACGGTGTGCTTTTCATCGGGGTTGAAGCCCCACTTGACTTGCCAGTCACCCCGAAAGCACATGAAGACCTCGCAGGTGAAGTGCATGTGCGGCGGATTGGTTTTGCCATTGGGAATGCTCACGCCCCCCAGCTGAAAGCCATGGGGCTCGCGCAGGCTCACGGGCTGCTTGGGGTTTTGCGACACCCCCGGACCAATGAGCGCGTAGTTGTACTTGGGCGCGCACTCCTCGATCGCGTAATCGATGAAGGCCTCGGTGGTGTAGCGCAGGCTGGAAAACGGAATGAATCGTTGCTGAAGTTGTGCGGTGTTCATGACAGTGCGAGGCCCTGTGGGGTGAATTGAAAAAACGCGTTCAGCGCCTGAGCCAGCCGCTCAGGCTGCGCCAAGGGGATGTAGTGACCGCATTGGGGCAAAGACACCCAGTGGGCATCGGGCCTGGCCTGTTGCATGGCCACTTGTTTGTCCTGGCCGCACCATGGATCTTGCTCACCGCTGATGAGCAGCAGGCGGCCCTCCCATTGGCTCAAGGCGGTGAAGCCTTCGGGGCGGCTGGCATTGAGTTCACACTGCGCCACAAATCGCGCCCAGGGCGTGGACTGCGCCATGTCTTCAACGGTCTGCACAGCAGCGGGCGACAACGTGGCCGCAGCCTGGCTTTGCTCGAGCAGGTCACGCGCCACGGCAAGCGGGCCAGAGGCATGCCACAGCGCCTTGTGCTGCTCGGTTCTTTCGCGGTGGGCAGGCGTTGCCGCCTGGGCATTGGTGGCAATGAGCACCAGGTTGCGAATGCGTTGCGGCGCCAGCGCGATGAGGCGCAGCGCTAGAAGGCCGCCCAAGGAAAAGCCCACCACATCCATCGGTCCCTCAGCCTGGCTCAAGACGCGTTCACACCACGACGAGACCCCCGACTCCAAGCGCTCAAAGTCATCGATGCGAGGCCTAACGGATGCGCCAGCCGGCCAGTGCTGCAAGAGCGGCTCAAAGAGGCGCCCATCGCACAGGGTGCCTGGCAGGAGCAAGCAGGCCTGGGATTCAGCCACGCACCCGCTCCCCGGAGTCGGCATCAAACCAATAGAGGCGGTCCTGGGGCAAGTGCACATCCACGAGGTCGCCACGCGCGAGCCGCACGTCCTTGGACACCTTGATGCTGAACACCTGATCGGCCAGCTTGATGTTGACCAGCGACGCGTCGCCCAGCAATTCAAAGGTGAAGACCTCGGCGCTGAAGTGAGCCTGGCCAGGGCGCGCAAGCACCACATCCTCGGCGCGAATGCCCATGACCAGCGCGCCGGTTCGGGGCGCGCGCACCTTCACTCGCGACACCCCCGGCCAATGCACATCCGAGCCGTCGGACTTCACCGGGATGAGGTTCATGGAAGGCGAGCCGATGAAGCCGGCGACAAAGACGTTGGCGGGGTCGCCATAGATCTCGTCGGGTGTGCCCAGCTGCTGGATCACCCCATCGTTCATCACGGCCACACGGTGCGCGAGGGTCATGGCCTCAACCTGGTCATGGGTCACATAAATGGTGGTGACCCCCAATTCCTCGCTCAGGTTTTTGATCTCGGCGCGCGCCGTCACCCTGAGCTTGGCATCGAGGTTGGACAAGGGCTCATCCATCAAAAATACACGGGGGTTGCGCACAATGGCTCTGGCCAAGGCCACCCGCTGGCGCTGGCCGCCCGACAATTCCTTGGGCATGCGGTGCAGGTAAGACATGAGCCCCACCCTGGAGGCGGCCTTGTGCACCCGCTCCTCGCGCGCGGACGGATTGACGTTTTGCAACTTCAGCGGATAGGCGATGTTGTCAAAGGCATTCATGTGGGGATAGAGGCCATAGTTTTGAAACACCATGGCCACATCGCGCAATTGGGTGGGCACATCGTTGATCCTTGCGCCGTCAAACAGGATGTCGCCGTCGGTGGGCTGCTCCAGCCCGGCAATCATGCGCATGGTGGTGGTCTTGCCGCAACCCGATGGCCCCAGCAAGACCAGGAACTCGCGGTCCGCGATGTCCAGGTTCAGGTGCTTGACCACGTGGGTCGCGCCAAAGCGCTTGTTGATGTCGATGAGCTTGATCTGAGTCATGGATAAAAAGCATCCCCAAGGATTAACGGACCGACCCGGCGGTGAGGCTGC
>RGCL01000063.1 GCA_009919175.1 Betaproteobacteria bacterium | reverse complement strand
GCGCGAGCGGCCACCACGGCATCGTGCGCCCCCTCCATCACCACCAGTCGCTGCTCAAGTGCAGCATTGCGCCGCTCGTAAAACGATTGCAACCAGGTTTCCGAAAAAGGTTTGCCGGTGTGGTGCTCGATCAGACCACGCATCTCACGCACGGTGTGACCGATGAAGAGGCGCGCACACTCGTCTTGGGAGATGGGCCAGCCACGCTCTTCGAGCAAGTCACGCAAGACCCCGTTGGTGATGGGCTCGCTGTCCACCAGCACCCCATCGCAATCGAACAACACAGCTTGAAACGGCATGCAGGGGATGATACCCGGGTGCGAAAAGCAGGGCTTTGCATCACGACCTAGGGTGATGCGCTTGCACTCAGTTCATCAGAAACACGCCCTTGCCTTCAGTTTGCTGGTCGAACAGTTGGTAGGCGGTGTCAGCCTGCTCCAGAGTCCAGTGATGGGTGAAGAGCTTGTCCACATCAATACCACGGTCAGCGACGAAGTCGGTGCACTCTTGTTGACCCACCGTGGAGAATGTCCAAGATCCGATCAGGGTCACCTGGCGTCGGAGTAAATCGGGGCTGACATCGAGTTCGACATTTCCCCCCTCGCCGACAAAGCAGGCTTTGCCCCAAGTGCGCACACATTGCACCGCTTGGCGCCGTGCCTGTGGGGAGGATGAGGCATCGAGGGAGGCATGGGCTCCCAGGCCCTGGGTTAGGTCTTTGATGGACTGCAGGGCATTGACCTGTGAGGGATTGATCACCTCGGCCGCGCCGAATTCTCGCGCCCGCGCCAGGCGTTGTGGGCTCACATCCAGTGCAATGACACGAGCGCCGAGGGCCGTGGCCAACTGGGTGGCTGAGAGGCCCACGGGTCCTTGGCCAAAGATGGCAATCGTCTGATCGCCTGTCAACTCCAGGCGTTTGAGCGCGCCCCAAGCAGTGCCCGTGCCGCATGCGATCGCAGCCCCCGTGGCAAACGACAGTTCATCGCGCAGGGTGACCAGGGTACGGGCTGGTACCTTGATGTATTGAGCGTGGCCTCCATGACCAGTTGCGCCATAGACTTCGGCCACACCCTCCACACACAATTGCATCCAGCCTGTGGAGCAATGCGGACAGGCACCACAACCTCGGTAGTGGTGCACCATGGCGCGCTGTCCTAACCATGCTTGTTTGGGGTTGACGTTGGTGCCCATCGCCACCACCACGCCGCAGGGTTCATGGCCTGCAATCATGGGAGCGCTGCTGCCCAGCCCCATGGCTTTCTGAGCTTCGCCAGGTGCTGATCGGTAAAACTTGAGGTCGCTGCCGCACATGCCCGAAGCTTTCATCTGCAGCACCACGTCGTCCGGTCCCGGTGTGGGGTCAGGGAACTCTTGCATGGCGACGGTCCTGTTGCCTGTGAAAACGATACCTTTCATGGGGTGCTCCTTGGGTTGTTGTTGAGGTTATCGCATGATGAATGGGTTGGCCGGTGCACCCTGCGCATAGGAAATCCAGGTGCTCTTGGTTTCGAGGAATCCGCGGATAGCTTCAAAGCCACTCTCGCGACCGATTCCTGAATGTTTCATGCCCCCGAAGGGCATCATGTAGCTCACAGCTCGGTAGGTGTTGACCCAAACGGTGCCCGCCTTGAGTGCGGCAGACATGCGTATCGCGCGTCCGGTATTCTCGGTCCACACGCCGGCCGCTAGGCCATAGATGGTGTCGTTGGCCATCTTGATGGCCTCAGCTTCGTCCTCGAAACCAATGATCGACAGCACAGGACCGAAGACTTCTTCCCGAGCAATACGCATCTGTGGCGTGACATCGGTGAAGATGGTGGGCTCGACAAATTGACCACCGGGCAGATCCTGCGAGGTGGCCGGGCCACCTCCCAGGATACAACGGGCCCCCTCGGATTTTGCAATATCAATATAGTCCAAAATTTTCTTGTACTGAGCCGGTGTGGTGACCGGTCCAATGTTGGTGTCGGGCAGCATCGGGTTGCCTTTGCGCGCCGTGGCCCCGAGCTTGGCCACCTTCTCGGTGAATTGATCCTTGATCGAATTTTGTACCAGCAGCCGAGAACCCGCAATGCAGGTCTGTCCTGTTGCTGCAAAGATACCCGAGATCACGCCCGCTGCCGCCTTGTCCAGGTCGCAGTCTGCAAACACAATATTGGGCGATTTACCCCCCAGTTCGAGTGCCACGCGTTTCATCGATTTGGCGGCCTGGGCGTAGATGCGCGCACCGGTAGCGTCCGAGCCGGTGAACGTGATCTTGGCAACATCGGGATGGTCCACTAGCGCTGCGCCGGTTTCATGACCCAGGCCAGTGACCACATTGAAGACACCATCCGGGAAACCCGCCTCGCGCGTCAAGGCCATGTACTCAAGCGTCGAGGCCGATGCGAATTCAGAGGGTTTCAGCACCACTGTGCACCCGGCGGCAATAGCAGGCGCACATTTCCAGGCGATGAACAAGAGAGGGGAGTTCCAGGCAGTGAGGGCGCCCACCACCCCAACCGGCTCGTGACGGGTGAAGGCGAATATGTCGGGTTTATCGATAGGCATGACCGAGCCTTCAATCTTGTCTGCCAGGCCGCCAAAATAACGCCACCACTCGGGGTGGTAATTGACCTGGCCGCGCATCTCGGCCATGAGCTTGCCGTTGTCACGCACCTCGATTTCGGCCAGACGCTCGGTATGGGTGGTGACCAGGTCTGCCAGTTTGAGCATCATCTTGCCGCGTTGCGTTGCCGTCATGGTGGCCCATGGCCCTTCTCGCAACGCATGTGAGGCGGCCTGCACGGCGCGATCCACATCCTGGGCGCAACCTCTGGGAATGCGTGCCCAGGCCTGACCGGTGTAAGGGTCGAGGGTATCGATCCATTGACCGCCGATGGGGTCGACATATTCGCCCTTGATGAAATGTTGGTACTGCTTCATTGAAAGTCCTAAAAGAACACAGGTGAATGAATGGCGATTTGAGGGACGGTAGACAGAGCGGCTTGGTGCAGGTGGAGGTTAAGGGGGCGAGGCTGTCAGGCTTGCGCCTCAACTCAAGGCTCGTTGATCCTCCATGAACAGGATGGCTGCTTTGTCCCCCACCATGATGCTGGGGGCGTTGGTATTGCCTGAGGGCACGGTGGGCATGATCGAGGCATCGGCCACTCGCAGGCCTTCGATGCCATGCACCCGCAAGCGCTCGTCTACCACGGCCAGAGGGTCACGCCCCATACGGCAGGTGCCCACTGGGTGATACATCGATTGCGCCTGTGCGCGGATGTAATCGATGAGTTGTTTGTCCGTCTGCAGTGCGGGGGCAGGCATCAGTTCAGCTTCAAGGTGGTCGCGAAAGGGGGGCGTGTTGAAAATCTCTCGAACCAACCGCAACCCCCGCACCAGAGGCTCCACATCACGCGGATCGACCAGGTAATTGGCTTGAATGAGAGGTGCCTGGTCTGGTCGGTTGGAGGCGAGGGTGATCGTGCCACGCGAATGGGGGTGTAACAACCCAATTGAAGATGTGACAGCGGGGGCAGGGTCGGCGCGGTACATGCCGCCAGAACCCAGCATGCTGAAAGGGCGCATTTGGATTTGCAAATCCACTCGAGGACTCACGCCCGAGCGGGTAAATAGCCCCACCTGCGCAGCCGCCGAATTCAGCAAGCCGCGGCGGGTGAAGGCGTAGCGCAACACCTCGGGGATCATGCGCACTGGGTTGGCAATCTGCGGGTTGATTGAGAACGTCGAATCTACACCGACGAGACAGTGCACATACACGTGATCATGCAGATTGTGGCCCACACCGGGCAGGTCATGGTGCACATCAATGCCCCGTGCGCGCAGGTGCTCTCCAGGACCGATGCCCGACAGCATGAGCAACTGCGGTGAGTTGATGGCTCCACCCGCAACGATCACCTGTCGGGTGTGAATCCGATGGGTGACACCCAGCTGTCGATATTCCACACCAACGACCCGACGTTGTTCCAAAACGATCCGTTCAACCAGGGCCTCGGTGCGAACCTCCAGATTGGCACGCTGTCGCACGGGTCGCAAAAAAGTGTCGGATGTGGCAGCTCTCACGCCGTGATGAATCATAAGTTGCAAGAAGCCCACGCCTTCTTGCTGCAAACCGTTGAAGTCGTCGTTGAGGGGAATTCCTCTGGCTTGTGCTGCGGCCACAAAGGCTTGCGAGGCGGCATGAGGTTCCTGCAGTGGACTCACATGCAGCTCGCCGCTGGCACCATGGAGGTCACTTTCACCGCCGAAGTGGCACTCCGTACCCTTGAAGTGGGGCAGAACATCGTCCCAGCCCCAGCCCGGGTTACCGGCATCGCGCCACCCATCGTAGTCCTCTGGTGTGCCACGCATGTAGACATGGCCATTGATACAACTGGTGCCGCCCACGAGGCGACCACGTGGCCAATTCAGTCGACGACCTTGCAGACCCGGTTCGGGCTCGGTCTTGTACTCCCAACTGATGCTGGGATCGGACACCACCTTGGGAACCCCGGCGGGAATGCGAGTCCAGAGGCGGCGGTTCTCTGGGCCGGCCTCCAGAACCAGCACGCGGCGCGAGGAATCTGCTGACAAGCGATTGGCGAGCACGCAGCCGGCCGAGCCAGCGCCCAGAATGACCAGATCGAAGGTGTCAGCGTGAGCCATGACGAATGGTCAACTCAATGCAGCAATCGTGGCAACCACAAGGCGACATCAGGAAAGAGCAAAATGGCCACGAGCACGATCACCTGCAACACCATGAATTGACCCATGCCACTGAAGATGAGTTTCAAATCCCAGGTCGGCATCACGTTCTTGAGGTAATAAGCGGACATGGCCACTGGGGGGCTCAAAAACGCAGTCTGCAGGTTCACGGCTACTGCAGCGCCGAACCACAGCATCAACTCAGGTTTGTCAAGCCCAATGTTCAGACGCTCGACGATGGGTAAGAAGATCGGCACGAAGACCAGGATGATGGCAGGCCACTCAAAGGGCCATCCCAACAGAAAAATGATGAGCATGATCAGCAGCAACTTGCCCATGTCAGGCAGCGGTACTGCCGACAGGAGGTCGGCAACCACGTTGGATGCACCGGTCTGAACAAACACGGCACCAAATACATTCGAGGCCATCACCAAAAATAGCACCATGGACGAGGTCAGCAAAGTGGACTTGGCCGCATTGACCAATGCTGTGACGGTGAGCTTGCGGTACAGCAGGGCCAGCACGGTGGCGCCAAACGCACCGCAGGCTGCCGCCTCAGTGGCTGTGGCCAGGCCAGCCAGTATGGTGCCCAGTGTGGCACCGATCAAGGCTGCCAGCGGAACGACGCTTACCAGCACCTCCCGCAAGAGCTTGCTCAGGTTACCGACCCGTTCTTCTTTGGGTACAGCGGGTCCCAGTGCGGGGTTGATGAAGCTGCGTATCAGGCAATAGCAGATGTACACACCGGCCAGCAGGAATCCGGGACCAAAGGCAGCCGAGTAGAGCTTGTTGACGGGCACACCGATCACTGGACCCATGACGATCAGCATCACGCTGGGCGGTATTAGGATACCTAGCGTTCCGCCTGCTGCAATCGCACCGGCAGAGAGTTTAGCGTCGTACCCCGCTTTGACCATCATCGGACCCGCCATGATGCCCAGCACCGTGACTGCGGCGCCGACAATGCCCGTGGCCATGGCAAACACTGTCGCCGTGAGCAAAACGGCCAAGTACAACGAGCCACGTAATGGCGCGAATAACAATCGAAAGGTTTCGAACAACCGGTTCATCAGTCCCGCCTGTTCGGTCATGTAGCCCATGAAGATGAATAGCGGAACAGCCGGCAGGATGTCATCTTTCATCGAACTCCAGATCTGGAGATAGGCCAGGTAGAAGGTGCGGTCTACCCCCAGACCGATAGCGCCGAACAGCAAGGCGGTGAACAGCAGGGTGAAAGAAATGGAAAAACCGATGAAGATCACGGTCACCATGCTCAGGAGCATTAACAGCCCCAGAATTTCATTGAAGGTCATGGAAGGTTCTCGGGGTCAGATCTCGATCTTCTCGTGGGTGATGTAGGGCTCGTTGGTGAGCACCGCCCAATAGGACTTGAGGCCTTCTGACAGACCTTGCATGAACAGCAGCAACGCTGTCAGTGGTATCACAGCGCGAAATGGCCACAAAATGGGTTGCCACAAACCGGCGTTGGAGCGCTCTTGAATGTCGAAAGCACGCAGGGCATCGCCAAAGGAGATGGCGAAAATCAGCGCCATGGTAGGCAAGAAAAAAAGCAAGTAGGTGATCAGATCGATGCGACCCTTGGTACGTTCGCTGAACTTGTCCCAGAAGATGTCGGTGCGCACGTGTGCGCCTTTCATCAAGGCATAGGCCCCGCCCAGCATGAACATCGTACCGTTGGCCATGAAGGTCACATCGGTGGACCAAGACGTCGGTGAATTGAATACGTACCGAGCGATGACCTCGTACACTGCACCCAGAATCATCGGGATAAACGTCAGCATCACGAGGTGACCAGTGCGGTCAGTCCAGCGGTCGATCCACTGGATCAGGGCGATGGATCGGGTCCAGAAGGCAGTGGTGCGAAGCAATAGTGCTGTTTGGGACGATACGGACATGCCGTCTCTCCTGTGCTACGGATCAGTAGGTAGGCTCACACACTTATGCACATGGGCCCCTGGGCAGGCCAGCGGTCCATGCCAAAGGCGTGGACCGCTGCTGCAGTTTTACTTGGCAGATCCCCAGTAGTAGGTGGCAGCGAAGTCATACGGCGTGTTGGTTTGCACACGAGTGGGTACAACCCCGGAAGCGTAGTTGCGCAAAGAGTCATGCACCTTTTTGAAGAACGGATTCTTGGCTGATTCCTCCTTGGCAATGTTGTCCCATGTCTCCAACGTCTTCTTCAGCACGTCCGGGGGGGTGGGCAGAATCTTGACGTTGTACTTCTCGCGCAAGTCTTTCATGGCGGCGACGTTCAGGCGGTTCTTGGTGGTTTCTGAGCGGATGGTGGCTTCAATGGTGGCGGCCTGGATGATGGCGCGTTGCTCAGGCGCCAGTCCTTTCCACACGTCAGCGTTGATCAGCAATTCAAGCACCGTGGCAGGCTCGTGCATGGAGCTGGGATAGAAGTTCTTCCAGATGGTCTGAAAGCCAATCTTCATGTCATCGGCCGGTCCGGTGAATTCGGCGCAGTCAATCACGCCGCGCTCACCGGCTGGGATGATTTCACCGCCGGGCACGTTCACGGGTGTGACGCCGGCCTTGCCAAAAACCTCGGCGGTAATACCGGTGTGTCGACACTTGCGGCCCTTGAGATCCTCCCAGTTCTTGACTGGGGTTTTGAACCAGCCAAAGGCCTGCTGTGACACGGAAGTTAATGGCAGTACCACCACATTGGATTTGAGCTCTTTCTGGTAGAACTCGTTGTACAAATCCTGGCCACCGCCTTCGTAAACCCAGCCGATGTAGTCCATCATGTCCATGCCGAACGGGCCGCCAGGGGCGGGGCCAAACAAGGTTGCAGCACGGTTTTTGCCGACCCAGTAAGCTGGGGCACTGTGGCCACCATCGATCACGCGCTTGCTGGTTGCGTCCAGAATTTCAAAGGGGGGGACCACGGCTCCCGGTGGGAGGATTTCCACGACCAGCTTGCCACCAGACATGGCATTCACACGGTCAGCCCAGAACTTGCCACTCTCCCAGATCAGGCTGGACTGGGGAAAGGCTGACTGAATGCGCAACTTGGTCTGGGCCTGGGCCAACCCTGGCAGTAAACCTGCTGCCGCAAACAGGGCCGTGGCCAGCCCCGAGACGAACAATTGTTTGAATTTCATGACTGTCTCCTGTGTAATAAGTGCCGTGGCGGCACGGGTTTTTCTAAGCACATGGGGCGTTCTGGGACGCCTGGGCGCATTTCGGGTCGATGAACGTGCATGAGGGAGCGTGAAATCGGTCGTGTCGGTGAACTCCTTGTGATTGCCATAGAAGGGGCAGGTGTCATGGATTGTGAAAAGAGGACACGCCGGGTTCAATCGATTTCTTCGTGTGGCTGCGTGAGAAAAATTCACACGCCCCGAGCGCCGGCAGCATAGAAGCCTCCGTCCACAGGTATCGCCACGCCCGAGATGTAGGCAGCCTGCTCAGAGGCTAGGAAGGAGGCCATGGCGGCAATTTCGGTGGTCAAGCCATAGCGGCCTGCTGGAATGGCAGCGGTGTAGGCCTTGCGAAACGCTGGGCTGTGCAACACCTGGGTCAAGGGTGTGTCAACAGGTCCTGGTGCAATGGCATTGGCCGTGATGCCGTCAACCGTGAGTTCAGCGGCAATCTGACGCATCAGCCCGATCACCGCCGCTTTGGAAGTGCCATAGGCGGTTCTGCCCGACCCCACGGCTCGCATGCCGGCCACGGAGGCAATGCTGATGATGCGTCCCCAGCGGTGTTTGAGCATCAGGCGTGCGGCGTGCTGGCTGCACAGCAACACCCCGGTCACGTTGACGTTCAGGGTGGCATTCCAGTTATCCAGTGGGAAATCGACGAATGCGTAGGTCTTGGCAATGCCTGCGTTGTTGACCAGCACATCGCAGCGCTTGAAGACTCGGCGCACCTCATCGAAGGCCTTCTCGATAGAGATGTGCGAGCTCACGTCCATTTCCAGAGCCATGGCGCTGCCACCGGCGGCCTCGATGGCGCGCGCTGTCTTGGAGGCTGCTTTGACATCGCGGTCAGATACCACCACCCGAAACCCATCACGAGCCAGTTGTTGGGCGATGGCTTGACCGATCCCCACCGCAGCCCCGGTGACGAGTGCGACTCGTTGGATGGGTTTTTTTCGTGCTGTGGCCATGCTGTTCTCCTTGTCAATTCAGGGCTAGCCTGCTCTCGCAGGTGGTGCTAGTTGGTTTCAAAAAATCGAATCATTTCACCCGTGATGAATTCGGGTTGTTCCTCGGGGATCCAGTGGCCACACTGCTCCACTACGCCACCCTCGACGCAGCTGGCGACGCGTTGCAGCGACGACAGCGTCTCGCCGCCACGGCCAAAGGCCTGCGCGCCGCCGTAGGCCAGCACTGGCATGGTCAGCCGGTGGTGTTCTAAAAAAGCAGCGTTGTCTTTCACGTCCTGTTCAAGGGCGCGGTAATAGGCCAAGCCTGTGCGGGTGGTGTCATCCCGTGCGTAGGTGCGAAGATACTCGCGTTCGTCCTCGGGCGAAATAGCCCCCGCGACCTGGCCGTAATGGTGGTAGAACCAGCCCAGGTAGATGTCTTCGCGTCCGCGTATGAGTTGCTCAGGCAGTTCGGCTGTCTGATGCAGCGCATGGTGCCAGCGGCGTCCCTGTTGAGAAAACGTGCCACTGCCATCTCCCGGGACAGCAGCATCCAGCATCACCAGTTTACTCACCAGACCTGGGTGAAAAGCCGCCAGCGCGAAAGCCACGGGCCCCCCCCAGTCATGGCCCACCACATAAGCACTGGAGATGCCCAGCGCTTGGAGCAGATCGGCGATATCACGAGCCACAGTTTTCTTGTCAAAACCAGAGGTTGGCCTTGAGGAATCACCCAGTCCGCGCAGATCCGGGGCAATCACCCGGTACAGCCGCGAGAGCGGGGTCATGATCTTGCGCCAGGCGTACCATGTCTGAGGCCACCCGTGCAACAGGACAACGGGGCGTCCTTCACCGGCGGTGACGTAATGCACTTGACTGTCGCGTAACTGAAGCGTGTGGTGCTGGGGGTCGTAGTTCATTGCATGCCGTGGGCTGAAGCTGGAGCGGGTTGAAACGATCATCCCGATTTGTCGCTTGATTGACGACTTTCATTGTGGATGGTCTTGTAGTTCTGCTTCAATCGATTTATGCTAGTGTCAATGTGAGAAAAAATCACAAACTTGGCTATGCCTGTTTCGTATGATCAGTTTGCGCCCATCTCTAAACGCCTTGCGCGCCTTTGAGACCATGGCCCGCCTGGGCAGCATGACCCTGGCAGCACATGAACTGGGCGTCAGCCATGGCGCCATCAGCCGCCAGGTTCGGTCGTTGGAAGAGTTGCTGGGGGTCTCCCTGCACACCAAGCAGGGCAACAATGCCATCCCTACTGAAGTAGGTCAACGCCTCGCCGCCGAACTCACGCCGGCATTCCACGCGATTCAATCCAGCTTGGCCTTGTTCATGCCAGGACCGATCACGCTGTCTTGCTCCTCCACCATCATGATGCGTTGGCTGATTCCCCGCATTGAGGACTTTCGGCGTCGTTTTCCGACCATAGAGGTGAAGTTCAATCTCAGCCACGACAAGATTGATTTCGTTCACGACGAGATCAACCTGGCCATTCGCAACAGCATGATCGCTCCACCCAAGCAGGCGCAAGTGCGCAATCTGATGCCAGAGTGGATTGGCCCGATCTGCACACCAGAACTGGCTCGACGCTTAAACTTGAGGACGCCAGAAGACCTGGCCCGGACTCGTTTACTGCATACCAAGACGCGGCCCTTGGCATGGCGCGAGTGGATGCAATCGTGCGGCGTCGATTTTCCCAACCCGCAGTCCGATGCGCCTTTCGAACATTTTTATTTGTTAATCCAGGCGGCCATCTCCGGCCTGGGGGTGGCCATGGTGCCGCACATGCTGGTGGAAGAAGATTTGCAATCGGGGCGCTTGGTAGCCCCTTTGGGGTTTGTCAAAGGGCCGCATGCCATCCAGTTATGGTTGCCGCCCTACTTGCGAGAAAAGCGTGAAACCGAAACCTTGGCCGATTGGTTGGCTGAACACATGCGGGACGATGGGTTGTCGCTGACACAGGCTTCGTTGGCCCTGTGATGCATGTGCTGAAAGGTCGGGACTGCCCCTCGGCAGAGACCTGGCGATGCGATGAGTAGAGTTTGATTTTTTCAATGAACAGAGGTGATGCAATGCCTATCTATGACACGTTTGAAGCTTTTAAAGCCGCTGCAGAGCAGCAAGGGTTGGGTGAGGTGTTGGTGCGCGAGTGGGGACCCAACCATGAAACCCCTGAGCACGAGCATCCCTTCGATGTGCAGGCCCAGATGGTGAGCGGAGACTTTTGGCTCACCCTTGGCGGCCAGACCCGGCACTTGCGTCCAGGCGATACTTTCAATGTACCTCGCCACACGCGTCACTCCGAGCGCTATGGTCCTCAGGGCGCCACGTTCTGGGCTGCCCGCGGCCATTGAACCGATATTTGCCCGCGACTGCAAACGCAGACCTGGGTCTTTAGCCTGCAGCCGCCTCAACCTGCACCGCACAGAACTTCAACTCCGGGATCTTGCCATCCGGGTCCAAGGCCGCATTGGTCAGCAGGTTGGCAGCGGCCTCGCGGTAAGCAAACGGGATGAAGAGGGTCTGGTCTGGCGTGCCGTCGTCCTGGCGTGCACGCAGTGTCACCTCGCCGCGGCGTGATCGCACACGCACCCACTCACCCGGTTGCACGCCCAGCCGTTGAAGGGACGCGGCACTGAGCGAGACGGTGGCTTCGGGCTCAAGGTCATCCAGCACCTGTGCGCGGCGCGTCATGCTGCCGGTGTGCCAATGTTCAAGTTGGCGCCCGGTGATGAGCACCCAGGGGAAGGCGGCGTCTGGCTGTTCGTTGGCAGGAATCAGGCTGGCGGTCACCAGCTTGACCCGACCCGTGGGCGTGGGGAAATGGTCATCAAAAATCACCGGATGACCCGGGTCGTCAGCGCTCAGGCAGGGGTAGGTGACGCTCGACTGCTCCAACAGACGCGACCATGAAATGCCAGCAATCGCCCCAGCCATGGCCTGTCGCATTTCCTCATACACCGCGGCCACACCCGCCTGTTCGCCGTCGTAGCGCCAGTCCAGGCCCATGCGTTGTGCGAGTTGCTGGATGATCCACAAATCCAGCCGAGCATCACCCGGGGGCTGCAAGGCCTGCTGACCCAGTTGCACCATGCGGTCGGTGTTGCTGACGGTACCGGTCTTTTCCGGCCAGGCGCTGGCTGGCAGCACCACGTCGGCCATCCATGCGGTCTCGGTCAGGAAGATGTCTTGCACCACCAGGTGCTCGAGGCTCGCCAGGGCATGGCGGGCGTGGTTCAGGTTGGGGTCGCTCATGGCCGGGTTCTCACCCAGGATGTACATGCCGCGAATCTTGTGCGGATCGGTGTCGGGGGCGAGGGCGCGGTCCATGATCTCCACCACGGTGTAACCGGGTTGATCGTCCAGGGGCATACCCCAGAAGTGCTCGAACCAGCGGTGCGCCTCGGGGTCGTTCACCCGCTGGTAGTTGGGGAACATCATGGGGATCAGACCCGCGTCGCTGGCGCCTTGAACATTGTTTTGTCCACGCAAGGGGTGCAGCCCGGTGCCCAGGCGTCCGATCTGGCCGGTGATGCTGGCCAGCGCGATCAGGCAGCGCACGTTGTCGGTGCCGTGCACATGCTGGCTCACACCCATGCCCCAGAGGATCATGGCGGTCTTGGCCTGGGCGTAGGCCCGTGCCACTTCACGAAGGGTGGTGGCGGGGATGCCGCAGACCTCGGCCATCCGTTCAGGCGAAAAGTCTTTGACGTGGTGCCGCAAGGCGTCGAAATCCTCGGTCCGGTTGTCGACGAAATCCGGGTTGTGCAGTTGCTCTTCCAGGATGGTGTGCAGCAGGGCGTTGAGCAACGCCACATCGGTATCAGGCTTGAACTGCAGGGTGCGCCAGGCGTGTCGCGAGAGGTCGGTGCGGCGTGGGTCCATCAGCACGATGCGCGCACCGCGCTGGGCGGCGTTCTTCATCCAGGTGGCCGCCACCGGATGGTTCACCGTGGGGTTGGAGCCGATCACCAGGATGAACTCGGCATGCTCGACATCGCGCACCGGGTTGCTGACCGCACCCGAGCCCACGCCTTCGAGCAGCGCCGCGACGCTGGACGCATGGCACAGGCGCGTGCAGTGATCCACGTTGTTGCTGCCAAAACCGGTGCGCACCAATTTTTGAAACAGGTAGGCCTCTTCGTTGCTGCCCTTGGCCGAGCCGAAGCCGGCCAGTGCCTTGGAGCCGTGAACCTGCTTGAGTTGCATCAAGCCTTGTGCAGCCAGATCCAGAGCCTCGTCCCAGGTGGCTTCACGAAACACATCGGCCCACTCGGTGGGGTTCTTGGCCAGGTCCAGGTCTTTGGCAACCCCCGGCTTGCG
>RGCL01000062.1 GCA_009919175.1 Betaproteobacteria bacterium | reverse complement strand
CGCCCGCTTGCACACGGGTGTCGGCGCTGGCGCGCCCTTTGTTGACCCGGACCTCACCCGTGCGGATGATGCGATAGACCCCGGTCTTGGGTAGCCCCTTGAGGTGCCGGATGAGGAAATTGTCCAGCCGCTGTCCGCTGGAATCCTCATCCACCTCCAGGATTTGGGCACTTGCGGCTTCTGAGGTCTGTGTGTCTATAATCGGCTTCACCAGCGTTGGCTTCCAAGTGCTTGATTTGATTTGGAGATTAGATCATGAGCCAGCCACGCTGAGAGGTCGATGCCTTGTTGGGTCATGCAAGTCCATGGTGGACGAAGACCCCAACGCAGAACCGATGAATGGACAACCGAAACGAATTCTGACCGGTAGCTCCCGTGAGCTGCCGGGTTTTTTTAGCCCCATGAGCCAAGCCTTTTTCATGACGCAACCTGGTCGACTCGCTCAACCACTTGTCACTCGCTCTCGGGCCACTTGCTGCCATCCCTGATTTCCAGGGCTGCACCTCGCCTCGTTTCCTTGCGCTTCATCGTCTGGCATCGTTGACCCAATTGGGTCTGTTGTTGTTGTGTGAAGGAATTGCATCGTGAAACGGATGCTCATCAATGCGACCCAGGCGGAAGAGCGCCGCCTGGCCATCGTGGACGGACAGAAACTGCTCGACTATGAAATCGAAATCGAAGGCCGCGAACAGCGCAAAGGCAATATTTACAAAGCGGTCGTGACCCGCGTCGAACCCTCACTTGAGGCCTGTTTTGTGGACTACGGCGAAGAGCGGCACGGCTTTTTGCCCTTCAAGGAAATTTCCAAACAATACTTTTCCTCTGGCGTGTCCCCCAGCCAGGCGCGCATCCAGGACGTGATCAAGGAAGGCCAGGAACTCCTGGTCCAGGTCGAAAAAGAAGAGCGCGGCAACAAGGGCGCGGCCCTCACCACCTTCATTTCGCTGGCTGGCCGCTACGTGGTGCTCATGCCCAACAACCCCAGAGGCGGTGGCGTGAGCCGGCGCATCGAAGGCGACGAGCGGGCAGAACTCAAAGAGGCGCTGGACCAGCTCGAATACCCCAACGGCATGTCCATCATTGCCCGCACGGCTGGCATTGGCCGCTCCGCCCCCGAGCTGCAATGGGACTTGAACTACCTGCTCAAACTCTGGAAGGCCGTTGACGAGGCCTCCCAGGCGGGCAAGGGCGCCTTCCTGATCTACCAGGAATCCAGCCTGGTGATTCGTGCCATCCGCGACTACTTCAATGCCGACATTGGCGATGTGCTCATCGACACCGATGACCTCTACGACCAGGCGCAGCAGTTCATGTCCCATGTCATGCCCGAGCATGCCAGCCGGGTCAAACGCTACCGCGATCACGCGCCCCTCTTTAGCCGCTTCCAGATCGAACACCAGATCGAATCGGCCTATGCGCGCACGGTCACCCTGCCCTCTGGCGGTGCCATCGTCATCGATCACACCGAAGCCCTGGTTTCGGTGGATGTCAACTCGGCGCGGTCCATCCGTGGGGGTGACATCGAGGAAACCGCCACCCGCACCAACCTCGAAGCCGCAGACGAAGTGGCTCGCCAGATGCGTTTGCGCGACTTGGGCGGTTTGATCGTCATTGACTTCATCGACATGGAAGAGGCACGCAATCGCCGCGAAGTGGAAAACCGCTTGCGCGATGCCTTGCGCCAGGATCGCGCCCGCGTCCAGTTTGGTTCCATCAGCAAGTTTGGCCTCATGGAAATGAGCCGCCAGCGTTTGCGTCCGGCCTTGTCAGAGGGGGCCTCCATCCCCTGCCCGCGTTGCGGTGGCTCAGGCCATGTGCGCGATACCGAAAGCTCGGCACTGCAAATCCTGCGCATCATCCAGGAAGAGTCCATGAAAGAAGGCACCGCCGCCGTGCACGCGCAGGTGCCGGTTGAAGTCGCCTCCTTCTTGCTCAACGAAAAGCGCTCGGAAATCGCCAAGATTGAAATCAAGCAGCGCATCCAGGTCATGCTCATCCCCAACAAAGGGCTGGAGACCCCCAACTACAAGCTCGAACGCCTCAAGCACGATGACCCCCGCTTGGACAACATCGATGCCAGCTACAAGCTGGCCGAGGACATCGAAGACCCCACCTCGGTGACCCGCCGCTCCCAGGAGCCCACCAACCGCCAAAGCCCGGTGATCAAAGGGGTCTTGCCCGATGCGCCCGCACCCGTGGTGGCGCCCAAGCCCGAGCCCGTCAAACCCACTGCAGCGACGCCCGCCCCTGCGGCTGACGCCGCGCCCAGCTCGGGTGGCTTTTTCGGCTGGATCAAGAAATTGCTCGGTGGCTCTGCCCCCGCTCCAAGCCCAACCAAGACCAGCGCCAGCGAGCCGAGTACGGGCAGCAAGCCCGCACATGGCCGCCGCGAAGCCGGATCGCGCCAAGGCCAGCGTGGCGATGGCCGTCGAGGCGGTCGCCGCTCGGATCGCCAAGGTGATCGTGCCGAACGCCCAGAGCGTGGCGAGCGCACGGAACGAACCGAGCGCCCTGAACAACGCGCCGACCAACGCCCTGAAGGTGCCAGCGAAGGCCGTCGGGAACGGGGTGAACGCGCCGACCGCTCGGCTCAAGGCAACCGCGCTGGTGAGCCTCGCGAGCCCAGAGAAGGTCAAAGCCCCCGAGAAGGTGGCCGTGAAGGGGGTCGTGAGCGCCGTGAACGTCGTCCTCGCCAGAATCAGGCCGAGACGGCTACACCCGCCAACCTCGATCAGGTCACCGCCGAGGGCCAAGCCAGCACGGCGCTGGCTCAAGATGCCGCTCAGCTGGCCACCGTCGATGCACCCAACGCCGCACCCAGCTCGGAGCGCCGCCGCCGCGAGCGCCCTGGGCGCGAACGACGCGAGCGCACGCCCCGCGAGGAGCAAGCCTCAGGTCACGAGCAAACCAGCCAAGCGGCCAATGCCCAGGCAGCTGCTCCCGCAGTGGCTGCCCACGCTGCCCCAGCGCGCGCCGGCATGCCCCGCATTGGCCACTTTGAGTTGCCGCTGGCGCAGTTGCAAGACATTGCCCAGTCTGCTGGCATGGAATGGGTCTTGTCCAATCCCGACCGCATTGCCGCTGTGCAAGCTGCGATTGCCGCTGAGCCCCGCCCCATCCATGTGCCGCGCGAGCGTCCTGCACCCGTGGTGCTGGACGAAGGCCCCTTGATCCTGGTCGAGACCAGGGCTGATCTGCGCCAGCAGAACTTCGGGTTTGAGGATTCCGCCCAAGCTTGATGCGCAGGGCTCAGGCGATGCCGCTCATCCGGCTCAGGATTGAGCGGCCGCTTTCCAGTGCTTTAGGGCCAAGGCCGTGTCGCTGCGCGACTCGGCCATGAGCGCCAATGAGGCATGCACCTTGCGTTTGAGTGCCCCTGGCTCCAGGCGTTTTTGTGCATCGTCCAGGGCTGAAACAGCTTTCCCCCACAACGCATGCTGCATGCACACGAGGCCGTAGAGCGCTTGCAATGGCGCGTGACGGGGTCGCTTGAGGTGGGCTTGCTCGGCTCGCTCCAGCCAAGCGGTATCAGGGGGCAACTGCTGCAAGGCCGATTGCAGGCTCAGCAACAGCTGGGCTTCGCCCTCTTCGTCCCAGTCGTTGGGGTGCTCCATCCAATGGGTCCAGGTGCGATTCAAACGCTCCATGATCCAGGCCGACTCGGCACGCAACTTCAGACCCAACTCAGCCGCTGCCAGAGCCACTGAGGGCATGCGCTGTTCGCGGGCATCCAAAGACCGCCACATGCTGTCGAGCTGGCTGGCATCCTGACATTGGCGCAAGCTGGCCATGGCCAGGCTTTGCAACAACCTCGCACTGGCATCAGAGGAAAACCCACCATGCTTGGCCAATGCGCGCGCTGCCTTGAGTGCGTCAGCATGCTGACCCAAGGCCCGCAAGGCTTTGAGCTTGAGCCTGTGGGTCAACGAGCGGTGGCCTGCGCCCTTGGAGAGTTGGTTCAACAAGCCCATGGCCTGCACCGGGTCGCGCGCATCCAAGGCCCATCGCGCACGAATCAGGGTGGCGGCATCCTTCACTTCCGCGCGTTGCAAGGGTGCATGCTGATCGGCCATGCGTTGCCAGGCTTCAATCACCTGGTCTCGCCCAGCCAAATCCCTCAGCGACTGTTTGCACTCACCCTGCGTCCAGACATTGAGCCAACGCAAATGGGTCAGCCACTCGGTTTCGCTGGCGCTCAGATTAGAAAACAGCACCAGTTCGTCGAGCAAAGCCACGGAGCGCTGGGCAACAGCATCGGCACGCACAAATCGACCACCCAGGGCAAGGAAGAGGGCTTGCATGGCCAGTTGCTGGCTCGCGGCAAGCTTGCGCTCAAAGCGCCACTGCCTCACCCGGACAGGCAGGTGCGTGAGCGCGGCCACGCCTTGCCAGGCCAGGTGGACCATCACCACCAGGGCCAAGACCAGCAGCACCGCCAAAGTCAGTGACACATCGGCGCGGTAGGGTGGCCAAAACAAGGTGACCATGCCGTTGTTGTTGCCCAGCCCCAGGGCAGCAAGCACCGCCAGGGCAAACAGCACAATGATCCACAACACCCAACGCATGTCAGCGCCCTGCCTGCAAATTGGCCAGGGCGGCCAGGCTGTCAGACAGCGTGGGCATGGCTTGGCCTTGGAGGGCTTGTTGCACCGTGTCGATCAAGGTGACCATGGTGCTGGCCTGTGTGGTTTTGAGGTGAACATGCTTTTGCATCAGCTGACGCATCTGGTTCAAGTCCCGCAAAGCGGCCTCGTGCTGACGCGCCACGATGGACAGGCGTGCCGAGAGCACATGCATGCGCAACTGCTGGCGCACCAGCTCGCGCTGATCGGGGGACAACAGCAAGACTTCACCTGCATCCACCTTGGAGATCTGCACCAGGGTGAGCAGCTCACGCCACATGTCTTTGAACAAATCGCTCCAAAGCCCTTTTTCCACCGCATCAGCCCAGGGCAGGCCGGAGGGTTTGGTGGATTTGGCCAAGCCATCGGGGGGCAAGGCATCGCCCAGCAAGGACACCTGATTGGTGGCTGCGAGCAATTGATCGAGTTGGGACAAGACCACAGGTAAATCCATGACCTTGGCTTGCTGGATGCGCTGAGCGTCCCGCTCCAGGCTCAAGGCAACCGGCACCAGGCGGGGCACATTGGCGCGTTTGATGCGCTGCTGGGCTGCGCTCAGGGCCACCAGCATGGGCTGAACCGAGCCGCTGAGCAAGGCTTGTTGCTGGGCTGCGCGCAACATGGCGTCGAGCTCCATGACCAAGTTGTCGTCCTTGGCCTTGGTGAGACTTTGCAGCAACTCGTCGACCTGGCTGCGCTGAGACGACAACTCGTTGAGCCGGGTTTGAGCCAGGGCCAGCTTGACGCTGGCATCTTGCGCCAGGGACGATGCTTGCTTGGCCATGGCCAAGGCTTCTGCCGACTGTTGATTGGCCTGGGCACTTTGCTGAGCCAAGGCCTCCTGGATGTTGCTGAGCTTTTGCCACAAGGACACGATGGCCACGAGGGCCACCAAGCTCGCCAGGGCCAAGCCCCCCAGCACCCGCTTCAAGCCTGCATCGCCGCCAGCCGCTTGGGCTACAGGCGCAGCGCCTTGCGGCTCTGGCGACGCGCCAGCTTCAGGCGCAGGCGAGGGAGAGTCTTGAGCATTCATGCGAAGGATTCTATTGATTTCAATACAGACGCTTCGTCGGGTGGGCTGCTCACCACATGCCCCCAACCCCAATCCAGACAGGCCTGTGCAATGCGGGCATGGGTAACGACGGCACGCGCCTGCGTCAGCTGCGTCGCCTTTGCGTGGGGCAACAGCCCCCGCAGGTGCTCCACCGCCTGTGAGCTGGTGAACCACCAGACGGAGCCATCGGTCAGGGCGTGCAGCGCCTGCTCGCGCTGCGCCCCTGACCATGTCGGGGCGCGCCTTTCGTAGGCCGCCACCGAATGCACAGGCACATTCATGGCTTGCAATTGATCCGACAGCCAATCCCGCCCCTGCCCTTGCACCTCGGTGGCCCGGTGCTCGCGCCCCCGCACGCGCAAGACGGGCACGCCCGGCCGCAGCGTGGGCTGCACCAGTTGCCACAAGGCCTCGGAATCCCAGTTGGGGTCGCCCAGCTTGGGGTGGACCAGGCAAGCCGCAGGCACGCCCAAGTTCAACAAGGCCTTGGCCGTGCCTGGTCCAGTGCACCAGGCCTGAACCGAGGACCAGGCCTGACCCTGGGGTCGATGGCTGAAGAAATGTTGGGCTGCTGCGGCGCTCACCCACATCACCGCCTGCCATTGCGGCCAATCCTGCCAGGCCTGCTGCAGGCCTTGCACCGTGGCCGCATCGGTCACGGGCTCAATGGCAATCAAGGGCCAATGCACGCGGTGCCACTGGGGTGCCAAGGACTGCGTCAAAGGCAGGTCCGCGTGAGGCTCGGCGCCGGTTGGACCAGACAAGGCCCGAGTGAGGATGAGTCGGCGCGAGGCGATCATGGGTGGGAACCCCAGGCTGAGGGGTCGCCCTCAGTGTGCGCCCTGGCGCTTGAGCTCGGCTGCCGCGTTCAAGCCCAGACGCTCAGCGGCATCCAGGTCGCGCACCTGACCCGACACGGTGCTGCGCAGCAGTCGGCCAGGCCGCTGCAAGTCGCCCCAGGCGGCACGCAGGCTCAGCTGATTGCCGTGCCAGTGCGCATGCGCTGCCAAAGGCATGGAGCAGCTGCCACCCAGCGCGCGACTCACCGAGCGTTCGGCTGCCACGGCCAGCCAAGTGGCTTCATCGGCCATGGGGGCCAAGGCTTGGGTCGCTGCCTGGTGATCGCTGCGCACCTCGATGCCCAGCGCCCCCTGACCGGCAGCGGGCAGCATGTCTTCGGTGGAAAAGATGTGGCGGATGCGCTCACCCAGACCCAGGCGCTTGAGGCCGGCCGCGGCCAGCACAATGCCGGCGTACTGGCCTTCGTCGAGCTTGCGCAGTCGCGTGTCCAGATTGCCCCGCAAGGGCTCGATCTTCAAATCTGGCCGCAAGGACTGAAGCAACACGGTGCGCCTGAGGCTGGACGTGCCGACCACCGCGCCCTGAGGCACCTCGTCGAGCGAGGCGTAATGACTGGACACCCAGGCGTCGCGCGGGTCTTCGCGCTCCATGACGCAGGCCAGGGCAAAGCCCTCGGGCATGTCCATGGGCACATCCTTGAGCGAATGCACGGCCAAGTCGGCTCGCCCCTCGGCCAAAGCCACCTCCAGCTCTTTGACGAACAAGCCCTTGCCGCCCACCTTGCTCAGGCTTCGGTCCAGGATTTGATCGCCTTGCGTGGTCATGCCCAGGATCTGGACCTCAAATCCGCGCGCTTGCAACAGGGACTGGACATGGCGGGCCTGCCACAAGGCCAGACGGCTTTCACGGGTGGCAATGACCAAACGGTTGGATGCAGAGGTCGACACAGCAAATCCCTTGGACAAACATCAGATGCCCCATTATCAGCCCAGCCCCATAAAATCGCGGCCATGACAAACCAACTCGACAAAAAATCCCAAGCCTGGTCTGCCCTCTTTTCCGAACCCATGAGCGAGTTGGTCAAGCGCTATACAGCCAGTGTGTTTTTCGACCAGCGCCTGTGGCGTGCCGACATCGCAGGCAGTCTTGCTCATGCCCAGATGCTGGCCACGCAAGGCATCATCAGCGCCGCCGACTGGGCTGACATCCAGCGGGGGCTGGGACAGATCACCCGCGACATCGAAAGCGGCCAGTTCGAATGGCAACTCGATCTGGAAGACGTTCACCTCAACATCGAGGCCCGATTGACCCAGCTCGTGGGCGACGCGGGCAAACGCCTGCACACGGGGCGCAGCCGCAACGACCAGGTGGCCACCGATGTGCGCCTGTGGCTGCGGGACGAAATCGACGCGATCAGTGCCCTGCTGGTGGACTTGCAGCGTGCCCTGGTCGACGTGGCCAACCGTCATGTGGACGTCATCCTGCCTGGCTTCACCCATTTACAAGTGGCTCAGCCTGTGAGCTTTGCCCACCACCTGCTGGCCTATGTCGAAATGTTTGCCCGCGACGCCGAACGCATGGCCGATGTGCGTCGCCGCACCAACCGCTTGCCCCTGGGCAGTGCCGCGCTGGCCGGCACCACTTACCCGCTCGACCGCGAACAGGTGGCCAAGCTGCTGGGCATGGTGGACGAGCAGGGGCAGCCCCAGCTGTGCATGAACAGCCTCGATGCGGTGAGCGATCGCGACTTCGCCATCGAATTCACGGCAGCGGCCTCCCTGGTCATGATCCACATCTCCCGCCTGTCAGAGGAATTGATCCTGTGGATGAGCCAGAACTTTGCCTTTGTGCGCATTGCCGACCGCTTCACCACGGGCTCGTCCATCATGCCGCAGAAGAAAAATCCCGATGTGCCCGAGCTCGCACGGGGCAAGACGGGGCGCGTGGTGGGTCACCTCATGGGCTTGCTCACCCTGATGAAAGGCCAGCCCCTGGCCTACAACAAGGACAACCAAGAAGACAAGGAACCCCTCTTTGACACGGTGGACACCCTCAAGGACACCTTGCGCATTTTTTGCGACATGGTGGGCGGGCAGCTCAACCCGGCCACGGGTCGCAAAGAAGGTGGCATCGAGGTCAATGCCCAAGCCATGGAGCAAGCCGCTCAGCGGGGCTATGCCACGGCCACCGACTTGGCCGACTACCTGGTGAAAAAAGGCTTGCCCTTTCGCGATGCCCACGAGATCGTCGCGCATGCGGTGCGCGCGGCCAGCACCCACGCCTGCGACCTGGCCGACCTGCCCTTGTCGGTCTTGCAGGGCTTTCACCCGGCCATCGGCCAGGACGTCTACGAGGCCTTGAGCCTGCAAGGCTCCCTGCATGCGCGCCACACCGTGGGCGGCACAGCCCCGGCACAAGTGCGCCAGCAAATCGAGCGCCACCGCCTGCGGCTGGCCTGAGGCGCTGGCCTCATTTGCGCACAGCCGGCATTTCCACAGGCAGGCCTTGAGCGCGCCAGCGCAGGTACAAGGCCAGCTCGCGCATGCGAGGGCTACCCCAGGGCGGGAGTTCGGCCTTGACCCCATTCATGCAACTCCTCAGTCGCCGCTCCAGTGAGCCCACCGACTGCCACTCTAGGCGATAGAGCGGATAAGCATTGGATTGACCCTGACTCAAAGGGTCGTTGAACAGGCGCTTGCCCGCCATGTCCTGGTGGCAATGCACACAGGCCAGGTTCAGCAAGCCTTGCCGTCGGTGGTAATCGGCTTCGCCGCGCAAGATGGCCTCGCGCTCCTCGCTCACCAGCGCCGTGCTCATGGGCATGCCACGCGACGCCAGCGTCACCCATGCGGTGAGCGCGAGCAGGTCCTCGCTTTCGAATGCATCCGGGGTGCGGTGCTGATGGGTGGCTTGGCAATGGCGGATGCGGTCCTCGAGGTTGGTCACGCGCCCTTGCGCAGGCGACCACGCCGGCAAGCGTGCGGCCACCCCGGCCATGCTGTCCCTGGCCTGGCCGTGGCATTGCACGCAACTGGGGCCGGATGCGCTCTTGCGCTCCCACAAGGCCTGGCCTTGTTGCAAGCTGGCCTGAGCCGGATTGGCCCATTCATCGGCTTGCATGGCTTGCACATCACTGCCCGCCATGTGCAGACCCGACTTGACCTGTGACGGCGACAAAAAGGGATGGCGGGGAATGAATTCAGCACCCTGTGGCGCTTGTGCCCACGCTGCCAGGCTTGCCCAGGCCAGGGCGCTCACCAGTCCCCGCAGCCACACCTCAGTGCTCTCCCACCGTGGATTGCCAGGGACCCTGAGGACCGAGGTCGTGCACCAATTGCCCGCGCTGGCCTTGGTCGTCCACCCACTGAGCCTCAAAGCGCGCCCATTTCGTCAGGCGTAATCCCATTTCAAACAGGGGGTTGGCCGCGATGCTGCTCGAGGGCTGAACACGCATCACCAGCTCTTGGCCATAGCGGCAGACCAGCTCGGTGATGACTTGGCGTGGGATCACCCGCCCCTGAAGGTCGCGGTCATACCCCGTGATCATGGGATGGTGCAACATGAGCCGCACCTGCACGACCTGCCCCAATTGAACCGGCGTGACGAATTGAATGCGCGCCTGGATCATCCGCTGGTCCCATCCACGCAAGCCGCCTCGGTCACGAACACATCGGCTGTGCCGTAATGAAACCGGTTGCGGTTGAGCTCGGCCACCGCAACCAGGGTTTGGGTGCCCGCCAGGCGAACCCGCGTGCTCAAGCCCGGCCATCCCGCCAGCGGTCCCAGCTCCACGCTGACCATGCGCACCACGGGATTGCGCTGCGACAACAGGTGCAGGCGCACCACATGATCGTCCTCGCTCATGGGCGAATCAACCTCGATGCGCACCGGCACCACCAAGCCGTTGTCGGCCAGCTCTGGCGCCACCAGCCTGACCCGGGTGGCCTGCGCCACCTGCCCAGCTGGCACCACCTCAGCCAACAAGTCCGGGATGCGCCGCTTCGCGCCCAGGCTGTCCCACACGGTGGGCGTTTGAGCCTGAGCCCAGCGGCTGGAGGTTGCCGCGAGCATCCAAGGCCACACCAGGCCTTGCCGACGCGTGATGCGCATGGGCCAGGGGACGGACTTCATGATCAACGCGCGTAGGCCATGAGGTAGGCCACGATGTCGTGCACCTGTGCCGGCACCAGCAGGGTTTTGCCTTGCCACTCGGGGGCAAGCTGGCGCAGGTGCTGGTTGCTCAAGGTGGGCGGCATGAGGGTGTTGGGGTTCAAAGTCCTGGCGTCGGCAATGCGATCGAACAAGTCGGTGGCTGCCATTCGCGAGGCCACGCCTGCAAGGTCAGGCCCGAGCTCAGCGCGCGAGGCCAGACCCGGAATGCGGTGACACAGCACGCAACCCGATTCCTGATGCCGCAGCAGCAAGGCCTTGCCCCGCTCAGCCGCCGCATCCTCAGCCCATGCCGGCATGGGGTGAACCACCCCACTGAGTGCCAGCACCACAAGACTTGGCCAAGCACGCATGCCGGGCATCAGGTCACCAATCGCAGGCCGTGATTTTTCAGGGGCAAGGAGCGGATGCGCTTGCCCGTGGCCGCACAGATCGCATTGACGAGCGCCGGCGCCAAGGGGGCTTGCGCGGGCTCGCCCACGCCACCCCAAAAGCCGCCAGTGGGTGCGATGACGGTCTCGACCTTGGGCATTTCATTGAGTCGCATGAGCCGGTAGTCGTGGAAATTCGATTGCTCGATGCGCCCGTCGCGCAGGGTCATCTCGCCCCAGAAAATCGCCGACAAGCCATGCACCACACTGCCTTGCATCTGAGCCTGGATGTTGTTGGGGTTGAGGACATGGCCGGGATCAATGCCAATCACCACGCGGTGGATCTTGACCTCCCCCTTGGGCGACACCGACACCTCGCACACACAGGCCGTCCAGCTGCCATAGCCTTCGGTCTCGGCCAGGCCACGAAACACGCCCTTGGGCAAAGGCTTGTCCCAGCCTGCGGCATCGCACACGGCTTGCAGGATGCGGCGGTCCTTGTCCGACTTGTCCGACAGGTGCGCTAGGCGAAAGGCCTTGGGGTCAAGCCCTGCCGCAGCGGCCACTTCGTCGATGAAGCATTCGCGCGCAAACGGGTTTTGTGAATGCCCCACGGTGCGCCAAAAGCCCACGGGGATGTTGGTGTCGCGCTGGGCATATTCCACCCGCGAGTTCGCCACGTTGTAGGGGTGATCGGCCAAGGCCGCCACCGCTTGCGGATCCACGCCATCCTTGAGGGGCAAGCGAAGCAAGGTGGCCAGCAGCGAAGGCCCCGCCGAGCGGATCTTGAGCGCCTGCATCTGACCCTTGGCATCCAGCCCCGCCTCCAGCCGAATCCAGCTGGCTGGGCGATACAAGTCATGCTGGATGTCCTCCTCGCGTGACCACACCATCTTCACCGGCTTGCCCGCCATGGCTTTGGCAATGAGCACCGCCTGGCGCGTGAAGTCCTGCGGGCTCTTGCGGCCAAGACCCCCGCCGAGTTGCACGGGATGCACGGTGACGTTGGGCAAGGGCACACCCGCTGCACTGGCCGCCGTGGCCAGGGTGGCCTCGGGGTTTTGCGTCGATGCCCAAACCTGCAACTGTTCGCCCTGCAACCAGGCCGTGCACACCATGGGCTCCATGGTGGCGTGGGCCAAATACGGTGTGAAGTAATCGGCCTGGATGCGCTGTGCCGACTGGCTCAGCGCAGGTGCCACATCGCCATCGTTGCGGGCCACCGCCACCTGCGTGGCCTCCAGCCCATCGCGGATGAAGGCCGTGGCCTTGGAGGTGGTGAGGCTGCCATGAGCGCCCACATCCCATTCGATGTCGACTTCGCGCAAAGCCTCTTTGGCTCGCCACCAGTTGTCAGCCACCACCGCCACAAAGCTCTCCAGGTTGAGGACCTGCACCACCCCACGGCGGTTTTTGACCTTGCTGTCGTCCAGCGACTTGACCTTGCCATTGAACACCGGGCAGGCCGCCACGGCTGCGTGCAACATGCCGGGCAACTGGGTGTCGATGCCATAACGGATCTTGCCCGTCACGATGTCGGGGATGTCCACCCGGGGAATGGATTTGCCAATCACCGTCCATTGGCTGGGGTCCTTGAGCGCCACCGTGGCCGGCATGGGCAGGGTGGCGGCCTTGGCCACCAGCTCGCCGTACTTGAGCTGCCGCCCGCTGGGCGCATGCAGCACACGCCCACCCTGGGCTCGGCATTCGGATTCGCTCACGCCCCAGGTCTGCGCGGCTGCACTCACGAGCAAGGTGCGTGCGGTGGCACCGGCTTTGCGCAGGTATTCCTGTGACATGCGGATGGTGCGCGACCCCACCGATGCCATGTCCCCAAACACCCGCTTCTGGCGCAAGTTCTCGTGGGCAGTGGCATACACCACCTTCACCGAGGACCAGGGGACTTCGAGCTCCTCGGCAATCAGCATGGGCGCCGAGGTCAGGCTGCCCTGCCCCATCTCCGCACGGGCATAGCGCAAGATCACCTGGTTGTCGGGTGTGATGTCGATCCAGGCATTGATGCCGCCCGACGTCTGGGCCTGTGCAGCACGTGGCCAATGAAAGCCCAGGCTCAAGCCAGCACCCGCGGCCATCGAGCCTTGCAGGAAGCGGCGGCGGCTGGTGTTCACGATCAGGGGTGTGGGATGCGTCATACCTTCACCCCTTTCTTGGCCACGTCGTGGATGGCGGCGCGAATGCGCGCATAGGTGCCGCAGCGGCAAATGTTGCTCATGGCGGCATCGATGTCTTTGTCGCTGGGCTTGGGCTTTTTGCGCAGCAAGGCCACGGCGGTGAGCAATTGCCCGCCCTGGCAATAACCGCATTGCGGGACCTGATGATCGATCCAGGCCTGCTGCAAGGGGTGCAACTTCGCCCCCTTGGCCAGTCCCTCAATCGTCACCACCTGCTGGCCATCGGCTGCCGAGACCGGATAGGAACAGGCTCGGACCGGGTCACCGTTGAGCAAGACTGTGCATGCACCGCACTGAGCCACGCCACAACCAAACTTGGGGCCTTTGACATCGAGCTCATCGCGCAATGCCCACAGCAAGGGCATCTCAGGCTCGACATCCAGCGTGCGAACCTGTCCATTGACCGTCAATTTCATGTGTGCTCCTGGAAGAGGTGAAGGGTCTTGAGTCCCCATGCCGAGCTCAATGACAACCAACGCGGGGTGATGCATTGTTGACGCGCTGCCAGGCGCTGACAAGCGAGGGCAAGCCCTGAGGCCTCGTCAACCCTGGCAAGCGCTGCCTGCAAACGTCGCATGGCGGTATATTGCCCGCATGACCGATGTACTGTGCCTCACCCTCAACCCGGCGCTGGATGTGTTGACCACCATCGACGAAGTCCGCCCAGTTGACAAACTGCGTTGCGGACCCGTGCTCAATCACCCTGGCGGTGGCGGGGTCAATGTGGCGCGCGTCCTGCACCGGCTGGGCATGTCGGTGCTGTCTTGCCACCTCAGCGGCGGCGTGAGTGGCATGCACCACCAGCAGCTGCTTGCCGCCGAAGGGGTGGACACCCACCTCATCCCCATTGCAGCCAACATGCACCAGAGTTTTTCTGTGCATGAACTGAAGTCGTCGCAAGACTTTCGCTTTGTTTTGCCCGGCCCCACCGTCTTGCCCCAGGAGGTCCAAGCCTGTCTGGATTGGGTCACCGCCAACCTGCCCCGCAAAGTGCTGGTGCTCAGCGGTGGCGCAGCACCCGGCGTCCCCGACGACACCTATGCCGTGCTCATCCGTGCCGCCCAAGCCCGGGGCATCCCTGTGGTGCTCGACAGCCACGGCCCCTTGCTGCGTCAAGCCTTGGCGGCTGGCGTGTTCCTGTTCAAGCCCAATGAAAAAGAGCTGGCCGAACTCACAGGCCGCACGTTCGGCAACGACCAGGACGTGGTGCAGGCCGCACGCGCACTGGTGCTGGCCGGTCAGGCGCAATGGGTGGCCGTGTCCCTGGCCGAGCGCGGTGCAGTGCTGGTGGGGGCCAATTCGGCCTGGCGTTCAGCCGCCGTGCAGGTGTCGCCGCGCACCACCATTGGCGCAGGTGACAGCTTTGTGGCGGGGGTGGTGTGGGCTTATTTGCAAGGCAGCCCGCCGCCCGATTGGCTCAAGGCCGGCATGGCCGCAGGGGCTGCAGCCTTGCTCAACCCAGGCACGGCCTTGTGCGAAGCCAGCGATGTGCGCACCATGCTCGCTCACGTGAGCGTGCAAAGCGTGCACGATGCCCAGGCCTGATGCCCGCGTGACCGCGCTCATTCAAGCCTGCGTATCACTGCCTATAACATTCGCCCAGAACGAGG
>RGCL01000061.1 GCA_009919175.1 Betaproteobacteria bacterium | reverse complement strand
AGGCTGGCGTGTGGGGTCTGGCCGCCGACACCGATGGCATCGACGGCGTGGAACACAACGCGGGTGCCCTGGTCCAACCAGACACCTGGCAGCGCGCCTTGCAGGCCGGACTGTCGGTGCACGAGCATGTGGCCAGCCATGACAGCTTTGGCTTTTTTGAAGCCTTGGGCGATTTGGTGGTCACGGGACCCACCCACACCAACGTCAACGACTTTCGCGCCTTGCTGGTGGTGTGATCCACCTGGGCTCATGCGGATGCAGGCTGTGCGCCTGCGCGAACACGCCCAATCGCATCGAGCACGCGCTCCGGTGTGGCGGGCGCGTCGAGTTGCACCGGCTGGTGATCCGCGCGCACCGCACCAATCGCATCGCGCAGGGCTTCAAAGACACTGATGGCCAGCATGAAGGGGGGCTCACCCACGGCCTTGCTGCCGCCCACGTTGTCTTCGCGGTTGGGTTCAGGCCAGAAGTCGATGTGGAACTGTTCGGGCACATCGGCTGCCGTGGGGATCTTGTAGGTGCTCGCGCCCTTGGTTTGCAAGATCCCGTTGGCATCCCAGTACAGCTCCTCGCTGGTGAGCCAGCCCAGCCCCTGGACAAAGCCGCCTTCGATCTGACCCCGGTCGATCTGCGGGTGCAGGGAATGCCCCACATCGTGCAGGATGTCCACCCGCAAGAGCTTGTGCTCGCCGGTGAGGGTGTCGATGGCCACCTCGCTGCACGCCGCGCCATAGGCAAAGTAGTAGAAGGGACGCCCGCTGAGCGTCTCCCGGTCGTAGTGGATTTTGGGCGTGGCGTAAAAGCCATGGCTCCACAGCGGCACGCGCGCGGCATAGGCCGATTGCACCAGCTCCACAAAGAGCAGGGTCTTGCGCGGTGAAACAACGTTACCTTCAGTGAAACTGACCTCGTGGGGTTCGCAGCCCGAGAGCTTGGCCATGTGCTTGGCCAGCTGGTCGCGCACGGCCAGGGCGGCGCGCTCGGCCGCGCGGCCGTTGAGGTCGTTGCCGCTGGACGCGGCGGTGGCGCTGGCATTGGGCACTTTGTGCGTGTCGGTGGCCGTGATGCGCACACTCGAGCGGGGCAAGCCCAGCACCTGGGCCACGATGCTGCACACCTTGGTGTGCAAGCCCTGTCCCATTTCTGTGCCGCCGTGGTTGATGAGCACCGAGCCGTCGGTGTAGACCGACACCAGCGCCCCAGCCTGGTTGAACTGGGTGGCGGTGAAGCTGATGCCGAATTTGACGGGCGTGAGTGCCAGGCCTTTCTTGATGAAGGGCTGCTCGCGGTTCCAATTGGCCACGGCTTGGCGTCGGGCGCGGTACTGGCAGTCGCTTGCGAGCCGCTCCATGAGGGGGCGCAAGATGTTGTCCTCGACCTTCATCTGGTAGGGCGTGATGTCGCGCTCGCCCACGCCGTACAGGTTGGCCAAGCGCACATCCAGCGCATCCCGCCCCAGGCGGCGGGCAATGTCGCCCATGATGGTCTCGATCAGCAACACGCCCTGTGGCCCGCCAAAGCCGCGAAACGCGGTATGGCTTTGGGTGTGGGTCTTGCAGCGGTGCGAGGTCACATGCACGGAGGGCAGGTAGTAGGCGTTGTCGGTGTGAAAGACAGCACGGTCGGCCACCGGGCCAGACAAATCGGCGCTGTGTCCGCAGTGCGCCAGCTGGATGCTGCGCAGGGCATCGATGCGGCCTTGGTCGTCAAAGCCCACCGTCCAGTCGTGGCTGAAGGGATGGCGCTTGCCCGTGATCAGCAAGTCGTCGCTGCGATCGAGCCGCATCTTGACCGGGCGATGGCACTTGAGTGCGGCCAGCGCAGCCCACACGGCCACATGACCCGCCTGGGTTTCCTTGCCGCCAAAGCCGCCGCCCATGCGGCGGCACACCACTTGCACGTTGTGCAAGGGGATGCTGAGGGCATGCGCCACCCAGTGCTGGACTTCGCCAGGGTGCTGGGTGCTGCTGTGGATCAGCCACTGGCCGTCCTCCAGAGGCTGGGCGCTGGCGATCTGGCCTTCGAGATAGAAGTGTTCCTGGCCGCCCACCTCCAGGCTGCCTTGCAAGGTGTGGGCACTGTGGGCGAGGTCTTGCACCACATCGCCGCGCTGCAAGTCCACGCTGGGCAACACCAGGGCCGATTGCGCCAGGGCATCGCGCGCGTGAGTGACGGCCGGCAAGGCCTGGATGCGCACCGGCATGGCCTTGGCCACACGGCGGGCGCTGAGGTGGTCTGAGGCCACGATCAAGCCCAGCACCTGACCATGGTGGGACACGGTGTCGGTGGCAAAGATGGCTTCGTCGTGCACATAGCTTGCGAGCACGGGGTCGCCTGGGATGTCTTGCGCGGTGACCACGGCCAGCACCCCGGGCTGCTGACGCGCCCAATCCCAATCGATGTGCTCGATGCGGCCATGAGCCACCGGGCTCATGACGGGCGCGGCATGCGCGGTGCCCTCGCTCAGGGCTTGGTCGTCGATGTAGGGTGCTGTGCCCTGCACGTGGGCGCGTGCGCTGTCGTGCACATCGGGTGCTTGCGGCGTTGGGCGCTGGGTGGCAATGCGGTGGAGGGCAGAGTTCATTGCACGTCCTCCAGATGGGCAAAGTGGTGGCCACGGCGCTCGATCCAGGCCCGCTCCAGGAGGTTGGCCAGGACCTGGCGGCGGTATTCGGAGCTGGCGCGCAAATCGCTCAGGGGATTGAATTCGCTGGCGAGGGTTTGCATGGCCTTGGCCCACACCTGGGGTGTGTCTTCCTGGCCTTCGAGGACGGCCTCGGTCTTCAAGGCACGCACTGGGGTGGCCGCCACACCGCCCACACCGATGCGCACGCCGATCAAATGCCCGGAGCGCACCACCATGTGCAAGGCCAGGCACACGGCAGAGATGTCGTCCTCCTGCCGCTTGGCCACCTTGTAAACGCCCAGCCATTCGCCAGAGACGGGACGGGGCACCTGCACAAAGGCCAGCACCTCATCGGGCGCGAGCAGCGTCTTGCGGTAGCCCGTGTAGAAGTCGCTGAGCAAGACCTCGCGTTCGGCGCGCACGCCATCGTGCCAGCGCATGAGCACCAGGCTTGCGCCCAGCGCCAACAACAAGGGCATGCTGTCGCCAATGGGGGAGCCATTGGCGATGTTGCCAGCCAGCGTGCCGGATTGACGCACAGGCCAGCCCGCAAATCGCGCGCCAAAGGGGTGGACGTTGGGGCGGTCGGCGCTCAAGGCATCGAAGGCTTGTTGCAGGCTCACGGCGGCACCAATGGCGATGTGGTGCACATGCGATTCGACCCGCCGCAGTTCGGGCACACGGGTGAGGTCGATCACCGAGTCCCAGGACTTGAGTTGCTGGGTGAGTTCCAGTCCCGCATCGGTGGCACCCGCGATCAGGCGCGCGCCTGGACGGGCGCTGCGCAGTTGCAGCAACTCGTCGAGGGTTTGGGGCAGGGCGTAGTGGGCATGGGCGTTGTCGCGCGCAGGCAAGGCTTGCAAGCAGGCGCGGATGGCCTCGGTGTCGATGCGCCAGCCTGGGCCATCCTGGGGTCGGAGTTGGCGCGCGGCTTGAACGATGGGGCGATAGCCGGTGCAGCGGCACAAGTTACCGGAAAGCGCCTCGTGGATGTCATCGTCATTGGGCGTGTGACCCAGGGCGGTGGTGCGCTGATACAGCGCAAAAAGGCTCATCACAAACCCCGGGGTGCAAAAGCCGCATTGCGACCCATGCGCCTGGACCATGGCTTCTTGCACCGGGTGAAGTTGCCCGTTGGGCTGGGCGAGATCGGCGGCGGTCCACAGCGCCAAGCCATCGATGGCGTGGGCAGGCCGGATGCAACTGTTGACCGCCTCGTGAGTGAGCCCATCGGGACCGGGGCGGCCAATCACCACCGTGCAAGCACCGCAGTCGCCAGCCGCACAGCCCTCCTTGGTGTCACAGCTCCTCAGGGTTTCCCTGAGCAGGTTCAGAAGCGTTTGACCGGGTGGTACATTGCTCAGCGAAACAAGTTGCCCATTGCGCCAAAACCGCAAGGGTTGGCTCTCAGGCCGATGGAATGGAGTGGTCTGGGTCATGCGCGTGAGGTTAGGCTCGAATTGGGCACGCCACATGCTTGTTTGCACATAGCCGCCATTCGAGTCTGGATATGAAAACACCCCCGATTTTCGACAAGATTGACCTCCAACTCATCCGGACCCTGAACACCTTGCTTACCGAACGCAGTGTTTCACGCACCGCCTTGCTCATGGGCCAACAGCAGCCCGCAGTTTCGCAGGCGTTGCGGCGCTTGCGTGATCTGCTGGAAGACCCCATCTTGGTGCGTTCCGGGCAGAACATGGTGCCCACCGAGGTCGGGCTCACATTGTTGGGGCACAGCTCGCAAATCCTGGCCTCGGCGCAAGCCCTGATGGGGTCGGCACGGCATTTCGATCCGGCCAAGGACCAGCACCCCTTCAATCTGGCTGTGGCCGACACCGTAGACCCGCAGTTCATGCCCGACTTGGTGGTGCGCCTGCGGCGTCTGGCACCGCATTGCCCGGTGCACATCCATCCCCTCAAGTGGCAAGCCGAGTACCTCGACGACTTGGCCCAGGGCAAGCTCGATGTGGTGATTGCCAATTGGGAAGACCCCAGCGAGCAACTGCATCGCTCGGCCTTGTTCAACGACGATGTGGTGTCGCTGGTGAGTGTCCACCACCCGGCTGTGCGACGGGGCTGGACGCTCCAGGACTGGCTGGCCTGCGACCACATCGCGCCCACGCCGGCGTATGTGGGCTGGCGTGGTGTGATTGACCAGCAACTCGACGCCCAGGGCCTGGAGCGCAACATCGCTGTGCGCTGCGGCCACTTCAGCCTCATTCCGGCCATGGTGGCCTCCAGCCTGCTGGTGCTGACCTCCGGGCGGCGGTTTTGCGAGCGCATGACCCAAGGTCCTCAGTCAAGCCAATGGGTGATGCTGGCGCCGCCCTTTGAGTTCAAACCCATGACCTACCATCAACTCTGGCATGAACGCAGCCACACCTTCGCCCCCTCGCGCTGGCTGCGCGAGCAGGTCAAGGTCAGTGCCAGCGCCGTGACTGCCGCTTCCACAGCAAACCAGGAGCACTGACATGAGCACGCCTTTGCTGAAACTCACGGGCATCACCAAACGCTATCCCGGCGTGGTGGCCAACAACGGCGTAGACCTGGTGGTCGAGCCCGGACAAATCCATGCCGTGCTGGGTGAGAACGGGGCAGGCAAATCCACCCTCATGAAAGTCATTTATGGCGTGGTTCAGCCCGACGAGGGGCGCATTGAATTCCTGGGGCAGCCAGCCCACATCCGCAACCCGCAGTTGGCGCGTGCCCTGGGCATCAGCATGGTGTTCCAGCATTTCAGCCTCTTTGACACCCTCACCGTGGCCGAGAACGTTTGGCTGGGGCTGGATCGCACGCTCAAGCTCGCCGAGGTCAGCCAGCGCATCGAGGCAGTGGCGCGCCAATACGGCCTGGACGTGGACCCGGACCGCCCGGTGCACAGCCTGAGCGTGGGCGAGATGCAGCGGGTCGAAATCATTCGTGCGCTGCTGGGCGACCCCAAGCTGCTCATCCTCGATGAGCCCACCTCGGTGCTGACCCCGCAGGCGGTGGACAAGCTCTTTGTGGTGCTGCGCCGCCTTGCCGATGAAGGCCGTGCCATCCTCTACATCAGCCACAAGCTGCACGAGATCCGCAGCCTGTGCACGCACTGCACGGTCATGCGGGGCGGGCGGGTCACTGGCGAGTGCGACCCGCGCCAGGAGACCAATGCCTCCTTGAGCCAGTTGATGATCGGTGCCCAGCCGCCCGAGTTGCCCGCGCGTTCGACCGATGCGGGACGCCCCATGCTGCAGGTCCACAACCTGTCGCTCAAATCCGATGATCCTTTTGGAGTGGACCTCAACAGCCTGTTCCTGAGTGTGTGCGCGGGCGAGATCGTTGGCATTGCCGGGGTCTCGGGCAATGGCCAGCGCGAGCTGCTGCGCGCCCTCTCAGGCGAGGACATGCGCGCACCAGCCGCGAGCATCGCCTTGCAAGGTGAGCCCATCGGGTCTTTGGGTCCGGCCGAGCGCCGTCGCCTGGGCTGGCACTTTGTGCCCGAGGAACGCCTGGGGCGTGGTGCTGTGCCCAGCCTGAGCCTGGCCTCCAATTTGCTGCTCACCCGCACCGAGGCGGTGGCTCAGACGGGGCTGGCGGGTTTGCTGGGCTGGCTCAACATGGACCGCTTGCAAGAGCAGGCTCAGGGCATCATCGATCAATACCGCGTCAAGGCCAATGGACCTCAGGCCGCGGCGCGATCACTCTCGGGCGGGAACCTGCAAAAGTTCATCGTGGGCCGCGAAATCGAGGCCAAGCCCCGTGTGCTCATCGTCGCGCAACCCACCTGGGGTGTGGACGTGGGCGCAGCAGCGCAAATCCGCTCAGCCCTGGTCGCCCTGCGCGATGCGGGCTGTGCGGTGCTGGTCATCAGCGAGGAGCTCGACGAACTCATGGAGTTGAGTGACCGCATCCTGGTGATTGCCAATGGGCGACTCTCGCCCAGCATTGCGCGTGTGCATGCCACCGTCGACCAAATTGGGGTCTGGATGAGTGGCCTGTGGGACGACAAAGCCCCAACCCAGCAGGAGAAGCAACATGTTCAGGCTTGAGCCACGCGCACAAACCTCGCGTTTCTGGAGTCAGGCCTCGCCACTGTTGGCCTTGCTCATCACCGTGGGGGTGGGGGTGGCCTTGTTCACCCTCCTCGGCAAAGACCCCCTCAAAGGCCTTCAGGTCTTTTTCTGGGAGCCCATCAAAAACGCCTATGGCTGGTCGGAGCTGCTGGTCAAGGCCACGCCCTTGCTGATCGTGGCCCTGGGCTTGTCGGTGTGCTTCAGGGCCAATGTCTGGAACATCGGTGCCGAGGGGCAGTTTGTCATGGGGGCGGTGTTCACCTCCGGCGTGGCGCTCATGGCCACGCCCACCAGCCCGCCAGGTTTTTGGGTGCTGGCCTTGCTGGCCGGTGTGGTGGGCGGCATGCTGTGGGGGGCACTCACGGCCTGGCTGCGCGACCGCTTCAACGCCAACGAAATCCTGGTGAGCCTCATGCTGGTCTATGTCGCCATCATGGTGCTCAACTACCTTGTCTATGGTCCCTGGAAGGATCCCAAGGGCTACAACTTTCCCCAAACCCAGACCTTTGAGGCCGTGACCCAAATCCCGCGCCTCATCAGCGGCTCGCGGGTGGGCATTGGCTCCATCCTGGCGTTGCTGGGTGTGGCGGCCTTGTGGGTCTTCCTCTTCAGAACCCGCGCGGGTTTTGCCCATCAGGTGGGAGGCATTGCTCCAGCGGCTGCTCGCTATGCCGGCTTTTCCTCGCGCAAGGCCTTGTGGCTGGCCTTGCTGGTCTCGGGCGGTGCGGCAGGTTTGGCTGGCGGCCTTGAGGTCGCGGGGCCTTTGCGCCAGCTCACACCCTATGTGCCGGCTGGCTATGGCTTTGCCGCCATCATCGTGGCCTTTGTGGGGCGCTTGCATCCTGTGGGCATGGTGTTGTCGGCTTTGCTGCTGAGCATGTTCTACATCGGCGGCGAGTTGGCCCAGTCGCGACTCGGTTTGCCCCGCTCACTCACCGGGGTGTTTCAAGGCCTGCTGCTGTTTTCGCTGCTGGCCTGCGACACCTTGATGAACTACCGCATCCGCTGGATCCCCACCGCCAAACGCCAGGAGCACGCATGATGGAAACCTATGCATTGCTGATTGCAGCCACCATGAATGCGGGCACGGTGCTGGCCATTGCCTCGCTGGGCTTGTTGATCAATGAAAAGGCCGGGGTGCTCAACCTCGGCGCCGAGGGCATGATGCTGTGTGCCGCCATTGCTGGCTTTGCCGCTGTGGTGCACACCGGCAGTGACCTCATGGGCTTTGTGGCGGGCATGGCAGCGGGCGCGGTGATGGCGGCCATTTTTGGCTGGCTGGTCATTTGGCTCAATACCAACCAATACGCCAGCGGCCTGGCGCTGAGCCTCTTTGGCGGCGGCTTTTCGGCCTTTGTGGGCACGGGGTATGTGCAGTCCAAATTGCCCGAACGCATGAGTTTTGAAGTCCCCTTCCTGAGCGACATCCCCCTGGTGGGAGCGGCGCTCTTCAGACACCACCCCATGGTCTACCTGACCATTGTCATGGTGGTGGGGCTCATCTGGTTTTTCTACCGCACCCGAGCCGGGCTGGTCTTGCGCTCGGTGGGCGAGTCGCCCGAATCAGCCCATGCCCTGGGCTACCCGGTTCGCCGCATCCGATTCGCTGCGGTGGTGGTGGGCGGTGCCTTGTGTGGTTTGTCCGGGGCCTACATCTCGGTCATCTACACCCCCTTGTGGGTGGAGGGCATGATTGCAGGCAAGGGCTGGATTGCCTTGGCCCTCACCACCTTTGCCACCTGGCGACCGGCGCGCGTGTTGCTGGGGGCTTATCTGTTTGGCGGCGTCACCATGCTGCAATTCCACCTGCAATCGGTGGGGGTGGAGGTGCCCAGCCAGTTCCTGTCCATGCTGCCCTACCTGGCCACCATCGTGGTGCTGGCGCTCATTTCAAGAAACCCTCAATGGTTGCGGGTCAACATGCCCGCCTCCATTGGTAAGCCGTTTTTCCCTGGCACATAATCGCTGCCATCCTTATCCCTCACCCCAACTGAAAGGACCTTCCCATGACCGATTTCTCCAAACGCAGCCTGGTTCGCCTGGCCGCTCTCACTACGGTGGCAGCCGCTGCCCTGGTGGCCTGTGGCAAATCCGAGGCGCCCAAGGCCGATGTTGGCCCCGTGGGCGATGGGGGCTGGACGTTTGCGCACAACAATGGTCGTTTGGCCGTTGAAAAAGAATTCGGCGACAAGGTTCAGACCTCTTTTGTGGAAAACGTCCCCGAGTCGGCTGATGCCGAGCGCGTGATCCGCGACATGGTGGGTCAGGGCAACAAACTCATCTTCGGCACCACCTTTGGTTACATGGACCCCATGCTCAAAGTTGCAGCCGACAACGCCAATGTCAAGTTTGAACATGCCACCGGCTACAAAAAGGCCGCCAACCTGCGCACCTATGACAGCCGCACCTACGAAGGGGCCTACATGGCGGGCGTGATCGCTGGCAAGATGACCAAGTCCAATACCCTGGGCGTGGTGGCCTCCATTCCCATCCCCGAGGTGATCCGCAACATCAACAGCTTCACCCTGGGCGCTCAGTCGTCCAACCCCAAGGTCAAGACCAAGGTGGTGTGGGTCAACGAGTGGTTCAACCCACCCAAGGAAACCGAAGCCGCCACCTCGCTGATCAACGGCGGTGCTGACGTGCTGTTCCAAAACACCGACTCGCCCGCTGTGCTCAAGACCGCACAGGACAAGGGCAAGCGCGCCTTTGGCTGGGACTCTGACATGACCGCCTATGGTCCCAAGGCTCACCTGGCCTCGGCTGTCATCAACTGGGGTCCGTACTACATCAAGGCCACGCGCGACGCGCTCGAGGGCAAGTGGACGGGTGACAGCGGCGTGTGGTGGGGTGTGAAAGAAGGTGCCATCGACATCGTGTCGATCGCCGAAGACGTGCCCGCTGACACCAAGGCTCGTGTGGACGAGATCAAAAAAGGCTTGAAAGAAGGCAGCTATGCCATTTGGAAAGGCCCCATCACCGACAACACGGGCAAAGTGGTGCTTGAAAAAGACAAGGTGGCCGATGACGCCTTCCTGGGCGGCATCAATTTCTACGTCAAAGGCGTTGAAGGCAAAGTGCCTGGTGGCAAGTGAGCATTGAGCTTGCTGCTCGCATCCCGGCCCAGCGCGTGAGCGACTGGGTTCGGGCTTGCCCCAAGGCAGAGCTGCATGTGCACATCGAAGGGACGCTGGAGCCCGAGCTGATTTTCAAATTGGCCGGTCGCAATCGAGTGACCCTTCCCTATGCATCGGCAGAGGCCTTGCGGCAAGCGTATGCCTTTACTGATTTACAAAGTTTCCTCGACATTTATTACGCCGGCGCCAGTGTGTTGATCACCGAAGAGGACTTCTTCGACATGGCCTGGGCTTATCTGAGCAAGTTGCACCAGCAAGGCGCGGTGCGTTGCGAACTGTTTTTCGATCCCCAAACCCACACCGAACGGGGCGTGCCTGTGTCGGTGGTGATGGCGGGCCTCACGGCTGCTGTGCAGCGTGCCCAAACCGAATGGGGCATGAGCGTAGCGCTCATCCTGTGTTTTTTGCGGCACCTGAGCGAGGACGAGGCGCAAACCGTCTTCACCCAGGCCTTGCCCTTTCGCGATCAATTCATTGGCGTGGGTCTGGACTCCAGCGAGCGAGGTCACCCCCCTTCAAAATTTGAACGGGTCTTTGCGCGCGCCCGAGCCGAGGGTTTGCACATCGTCGCTCACGCGGGCGAAGAGGGGCCACCGGATTACATCTGGCAGGCCTTGCGCCTGCTCAAGGCCGAGCGCATCGACCATGGCGTGCAGGCCGTGCAAGACCCCGAGCTCATGCGTCACCTGGCCGAGCATCAGATCCCGCTCACCGTGTGCCCCACCTCCAACATCAAGCTGTGCGTGTTTGACACCCTGCGCGATCACAACCTCAAGGTCTTGCTCGACGCGGGCATTTGCGCCACCGTCAACTCTGACGACCCGGCCTATTTCGGCGGCGATCTGATGGACAACTACCTCTTGCCCATGCAGGCGCTGCAGCTCACGCCCCAGCACCTCCACACCCTGGCCGCCAACAGCTTGCGCGCCAGCTTTGCGCCTCCTGCCTTGGTCCAGCAGTGGCTGACCCAACTGGATGACTGCACCCGCGCCTTTGCCAGCGCCTGATGGCCGCATGACCCAGCACCCGGCCGCTCAGGACCACCCCTGGTTGGTGGCTGGCGCAGGCTTGGGCGGCTTGGCGCTGATGCATGCCTGGTCCTTGCATCCTGAACTCCAGTCCCAACCCCTGACCCTCGTGGAGCAGTCGCTCACGCTCAGCGAAGTGGGCGCGGGGGTGCAGTTGGGACCCAATGCCACGCGCATCCTCAGGCAGTGGGGCTTGGAGCCGGCCTTGCGCGACCTGGTTTGCCAGCCTGAGCTCATCCAGGCGCGCAATGCCCAGGGGCAAGTGGTGGGCGAGCTGCCCCTCGCGCAAGCCGTGGAGCAGCGATATGGCTCACCCTATTGGTGCGTTCATCGGGGGGACTTGCATCGCGTCCTCTTGCAGGCGGTGCAGCAGTCGGTGCAACGAGGTGATGCGCAAGCCCTGCAATTGGGCAGCACTGTTGAGGCCGTCAAGGCCCTGCCTCAGAGCGAGGGGTCGGGTTTGCAAGTGGGCCTGAGACAGCAAGGGCGGGAGCTTGAGTTCGTCAAAGCCCAGGCGCTCATCGCTGCAGATGGTGTGTGGAGCGCAGTGAGGCGTTCGCATTGGCCGCATTCGGTCTGGAAGGACTCGGATCAGGTGGCTTACCGCACGCTGGTGCCCATGGATCAAGTTCCACCCGCGTGGCGCGCGGCGCGCGTGCAGCTGTGGATGCTGCCGCTCATGCATGTGGTCGCCTATCCCATCCAGGGCGGGCGAAGCCTCAATGTGGTGGTCTTGCTTGAACACCAGGGCCAAGGCGTGCCCATGGGCTGGGACGAGCGCCCCCAGCCCCAATCGGTGCAACACGACTTTGAGCGAGCGTTGGCCCAGTGCCCAGCCGATTTGCGAGAGCTGCTGGCCTGTGCCCCCGAATGGCGCGTCTGGCCGCTGGTGGCGGCGCATCCTTTGCAAAGCCCAGCCGATATGGCTCAAGGCGCCGTGGCCTTGCTGGGCGACGCGGCGCACCCCATGCTGCCCTACATGGCGCAAGGCGCAGGCATGGCGCTCGAAGATGCGCAGGTGTTGGTGCAGCTCGCACGGGCACACGCTCGCGCGGGCATCCTCAAGGCGGACACGCTGTTTGAACACTATGCCCAGGCGCGGTGGGCGCGTTGCGCACGCGTGCAGCGCAAGGCCATGCGCAACGGGCATTGGTTTCATGCGTCGGGGGTGTGGGCGTGGGCACGCGACCTGGGCTTGCGCAGCCAAGCTCAACGCATCATGGATGTGCCCTGGCTCTACCAGGGCACAGGCGCTGACGTGGCCTCAGGCTGAGGCTTGACCAGGGTCTGGGCTCAGGCCATGGCGTTGCCGCACGCGCAAGCAAGCATCGCTGCCCGCTTCGAATTCGCGACAAGGTGAGGGTCGCCATTCATAAATGCCGCAGCGAGCGTTGTGGCCAATGCGACCAGAGAGGGCGGCACACCGTGGTGTTGCGTGGTCGGTGCCATTCATGCGGCAGAGTTGATCGGTGAGAGGAGCGCACAGACCGTCGGGGACTTGACCGCCTTGGGCCTCGCTCTCGTACACCGAAAAGTCCACCCGAAAGCTGGCACAGCATGCGCCGCAGCGGGTGCAGTCGAGCGCGTGGCTCACAGGCGACCCAGCAGCAAGTACTCCATCAGCGCTTTTTGTGCGTGCAAGCGGTTTTCGGCCTCATCCCACACGACCGACTGGGGGCCATCGATCACCTCAGCGGTGACTTCCTCGCCCCGATGCGCAGGCAGGCAATGCATGAACAAAGCGGTGGGCTTGGCCACCTTCATGAGGCGCTCGTCTACCCGCCATTGGGCAAAGGCCTTGAGTCGCGCTTCGTTTTCGGCTTCATAGCCCATGCTGGTCCACACATCGGTGGTGACCAGGTCAGCGCCCTCGCAGGCTTGCAGCGGATCCTGGAACACCCGGTGGTGAGCTGGGCTGCGAATGCCCGCCACGCGCTGATCGACCTCATAACCGCTGGGGGTGGAGACATGCACATGAAAGCCCAGGATTTCGGCAGCTTGCAGCCAGGTGTTGGCCATGTTGTTGCCATCGCCCACCCAGGCCACGGTGATGCCTTGCAGGCAATCCAGGGGGCGCTGGGCATCGCCCCGGTGCTCGATGTAGGTGAACAGATCGGCCAGGATCTGGCAGGGGTGAAATTCGTTGGTCAGCCCGTTGATGACGGGCACCCGCGAATGCTGGGCAAAGCGCTCGATGCGGTCCTGACCAAAGGTGCGGATCATCACCAGATCCACCATGCGGCTGATCACCCGTGCGGTGTCTTCGATGGGCTCGGAGCGACCGAGCTGCGAATCGCTGTTGGTGAGGTTGACCACCGAGCCACCCAACTGGTACATGCCTGCTTCGAAACTCACGCGCGTGCGGGTCGAGGCCTTTTCAAAAATCATGGCCAGCGTGCGGTCAGTGAGCGGCTGGTGCTTTTCGTAGGCCTTGAAGCGCGCCTTGATGAAGGCCGTGCGTTGGAAGAGGTGGTCGTATTCGTCGCGGGTGAAATCCGAGAACTGCAGGTAGTGCTTCATGGCGCAGGTCCTTCTTGCAGGAACTGACGGATCAGCGGTACGAGGATGGACACGATCTCGTCGGCCTCTTGCTCGGTGAGGATGAGCGGGGGCACCAGGCGCACCACCGACTCGGCCGTGACGCTCAGCAGCAAGCCAGCTTGCAGGGCACGGTTCATGATGTCCCCACAGGGGCGGTCGAGCTGGATGCCCAGCATCAGGCCTTGACCACGGATCTCCACAAAGCCAGGCTCTTGTTCAAGCGCGGTCTGCAAGGCCGAGCGCAGGTGCGCGCCCACGCGGGCGGCATTGGCCAGCAGGCCGTCTTCTTCGATGATGCGCAGCGTTTCTATGCCTGCGCGCATGGCCAGGGGGTTGCCACCAAAGGTGCCGCCATGGTTGCCTGGCTGGAAGATGCCTGCCGCCTTGGGACCGGCCACCACCGCACCCACGGGCACGCCCGAAGAAAGACCTTTGGCCAGCGGCATGACATCGGGGACGATGCCCGCCCACTGGTGGGCAAACCACTTGCCGGTGCGACCCAGGCCGCATTGGACCTCGTCGATCATGAGCAGCCAGTCTTGTTGATCGCACAGGGCGCGCACTTCGCGCAAGTACTCGGCACGCATGGGGTTGACCCCGCCTTCGCCCTGGATGGTCTCGAAGAAAACGGCCACCACATTGGGGTTGTTGGCCGTGGCTTGGCGCAAGGCGTCGATGTCGTTGAGGGGCACGCGCAAAAAGCCTTCGACCAGCGGCTCAAAGCCCTTTTGAATCTTGGTGTTGCCGGTGGCGCTCAGCGTGGCGAGGGAGCGCCCATGGAAGGCTTTGTCGTAGACCACGATGACGGGGCGATCGATGCCCTTGTCGTGACCAAATTTGCGCGCCAGCTTGATGGCTGCCTCGTTGGCCTCCAGCCCGGAATTGCAGAAAAACACATTGGTCATGCCCGAGAGTTCGACCAGCTTGGCCGCCAGGGTTTCTTGCTCGGGGATGACGTAGTAGTTGCAGCAGTGGATCATCTTGGCCACTTGCTCTTGCAAGGCCGGAACAAGTTTGGGGTGGTTGTGCCCCAGGGTGTTGACCGCAATGCCCGCCAAGCCATCGAGGTAGCTTTTGCCGTTGGTGTCCCACACGCGCACACCTCGGCCATGGGACACCGCCATGGGCAAGCGCCCGTAGGTATTCATGGTGTGCGGCATGGCAGAAACGGCAGCGTTCATGGGGATCACCTCCAGGATAAAAATGGCCCAAGCTGTGAGAGTTGGGCCTGATTCATTCTAAAACCAGGTCCCATGGCCCAAGTGCCGTCATGCTTCTTTTACAATGCGGGCCACACGCGGTGCAAGGCCCGTGGATGTTGAATCCGATCACACACCCCTATGTTTGTTCTTCGCTCCCGAGAAACGTTGATCCTGGGTCAAACCCAGGATGGGCGTGACTTTCGCCCCAGCGATTGGGCGGAGCGCTTGGCCGGGGTCATGAGCAGTTTTCGCCCCGGTGGCTCTGTGGGGATTTCGCCCATCAGCTATTCGCCCTGGTGCCTGCCCAACGTCTGGGGCGGCACCAAATGCGTGGTGGTGCACGAGGATTTGCGTGACAGCGAGCCCATGGCCTGGGACTTCGTCATGAACTTTGCCAGAGACAACGGCCTCAAGACCTTGCAAGGCCCCCACGATCCGCCAGACAAGCGCTGACCCTGGTTTTTTCGTCCCGGAAATGAAAAACCGCCGCAATTGCGGCGG
>RGCL01000007.1 GCA_009919175.1 Betaproteobacteria bacterium | reverse complement strand
GCCGCCCCTAGGGGCGGCTTTCAAAGATCAGCTGCTCTTTGGCCTATCAATGGAACTGTTCTTCTTCGGTCGAACCAGTCAGGGCTTTGACACTAGAAGAGCCCCCTTGAATCACTGTAGTGACGTCATCGAAATAGCCCGCACCCACCTCTTGCTGATGAGACACAAAGGTATAGCCTTGCTCTCTAGCCTTGAATTCGGGCTCTTGGACCATGTTGACGTAGTGCTTCATGCCCTCGCCGCGCGCATAGGCATGCGCGAATTGGAACGTGTTGTACCAATTGACGTGAATGCCAGCAAGAGTGATGAACTGATACTTGTAGCCCAGTGCGGAGAGTTCGTCTTGGAAGGCTGCGATTGTTTTGTCATCCAAGTTCTTCCTCCAATTGAAGGAGGGTGAGCAGTTATAGGACAACAATTTCCCTGGGCAAGCTGCATGCACAGCCTGTGCAAATTCACGCGCAAAGCCCAAATCGGGCGTACCGGTTTCGCACCAGACCAAATCAGCATAGGGGGCATAAGCTACACCTCGGCTAATGGCTTGCTCCAATCCATTTTTAACGCGATAAAAGCCCTCTTGCGTGCGCTCACCCGTCAAGAAAGGCTTGTCATTGGCATCGTGATCACTGGTGATGAGGTTGGCAGCCTCGGCATCGGTGCGCGCCAACACAATGGTGGGCACACCCATGACATCTGCGGCAAAGCGGGCGGAGACCAACTTTTCAATGGCTTCATGGGTAGGTACCAATACCTTGCCTCCCATGTGCCCACATTTCTTAACGGCAGCCAACTGGTCCTCAAAGTGGACCCCTGCCGCGCCTGATGTGATCATGTTCTTCATCAGTTCAAAGGCGTTGAGCACGCCACCAAAACCAGCCTCGGCATCGGCCACGATGGGTAAGAAGAAGTCAACATATTCTTTGTCGCCAGGGCCAACACCACGAGACCATTGGATTTCGTCTGCACGCTTGAATGTGTTGTTGATGCGTCTGACCATCGTGGGCACTGAGTCATATGCGTATAGCGATTGATCCGGATACATGGTTTCAGAGGTGTTGCCATCAGCAGCCACCTGCCAACCAGACAGATAAACGGCTTCCAACCCAGCTTTGGCTTGCTGCATAGCTTGACCTGCAGTGATCGCACCAAAGGAATTGACGTAACCCTTCTTGGCCTCGCCATTGATCAGTCGCCAAAGTTTGTCTGCACCTCGACGAGCAAGGGTGTGCTCAATGTGAACGCTACCCCGGAGTCGAACCACATCCTCAGCTTTGAAGTTGCGCTTGACGCCCTTCCAGCGGGGATTGGTAGCCCAATCCTTTTCGAGTGCGGCGATTTGTTGCTCACGGCTGAGTTGCTCAGTGATATTTTGAGGCATGGTTTCTCCTAGAGAACGAGTGAAAGAATGGCTCTAGTCTATGTCTTATATAAGAGTTATTTCATTCAAGTGTCTTATATAAGAATTTTAATTTTTATTTTATTTTCAATGACTTAATGAATACGTTTTGTAATTCAAAATAAAGATTCGTCGAATGAAAATTCTCGGAGACAAATGAATGGTGATTTTTTATATTGCAAAAAGGCAAACCATCCACCGTGAAGGTCAGCGGGACCAAGCATGCACATCAGGTATGAAAACGCAGTGGATGGAGTCACAAAAATATCAAGAAAAAAAGCGATTTCCCCCTCAAAGAAGCTTGGAAACAAGGCCATTCTCATTTAGCATCGCGCAGACTGATGTCGATAGGACCTTTCTCAGTCATCATTTGAAAAGGAAATCACATGGCAACTGCAAAAAAATCACCTGCCAAAAAGGCAGCCGTCAAGAAACCCGCAGCTAAAAAAGCAGCAGCAAAAAAACCCGTCGCTAAAAAAGCAGCGGTGAAGAAACCTGCCGCGAAAAAAGTCGCAGCGAAGAAACCCGCTGCCAAGAAAGTTGCACCCAAGAAGGTAGCCGCGAAGAAAGCCAAGGCTCCTGCCAAGAAGGCCAAGGCTCCTGCGAAGAAGCGTACGCCCAACGCAGCGTTCATGAAGCCCATGACGCCTAGCGCAGCTTTGGCTGCAGTGATCGGCTCCACTCCCTCCCCTCGTACTGAAGTGGTGAGCAAGTTGTGGACTTACATCAAGAAGCACGGCCTGCAAGACAAAGTCAACAAGCGCAACATCAATGCTGACGATAAGCTCAAAGCCATTTTTGGCAAAGCTCAAGTCACCATGTTTGAACTTGCTGGCCTGATCGGCAAGCATCTTCACTGAGAACTTGTTCCCCCGGAGCTAAAAAGGCCGACTTTGTCGGCCTTTTTTATGTCCGTTATTGAGCGTGACTCAACAACTCAACTTAGCTTCAATCTGGTGCGAGTGGAGATGGAAGCAGGGTTCTGCATCACCTCAATCAGAAATCCAGACCTGGAGGCCAGCGCTGCTTTGAATGCCGGTTCAAACTCAGAGGTCAAGGATACCCTGGCTGCCTCATATCCATAGGCTGTCGCCAACGAACAGAAGTCAGGATTGGACAGGTTGGATCCACTCACGCGCCCAGGGTATTCGCGCTCTTGATGCATTCGAATGGTGCCGTACATGCCATTGTTGAGCAGGATCACGATAGTCTTGGCCCCGTGTTGTGTTGCCGTGGCCAATTCTTGTCCAGTCATCAAGAAGTCGCCATCACCCGCAAAAGTCACAACGGTACGTCTCTGAGTCACCGCAGCAGCAATGCCTGCAGGCACGCCATACCCCATGGCACCAGAAGTAGGGGCCAATTGCGTCTTATGCCCACGGCTTAGCCCATGGTAGGGATGAAATCGATGCAACCAACCAGAAAAATTGCCTGCCCCATTCGTGAAGACTGTATCTGAAGGTGCGTATTGACTGACGATTTCAACCAAGCGGGCGATATCAACATCATCAGATGAAGGTGAGGGAATCCTGCACTGAACATAGTCCTGATGCAATTTAGAAGTCCATCCTTGCCATGCGCACTTAGCCGGGCTCTTGAGGGAGCACAAACCCTGCATCAATGACTTCATGTCTGAAGCGAGAGCAAGGTCAGCACGGTAAACACGATGGAGTTCTTCCGGATTGAGATGTGCATGAATCAGCTTTTGTAGTGGCTCAGGCGCTTTAAGCAAGGTGTAACCACCGGTGGTCATCTCACCCAGTCTAGGACCCAGGGCAAGTATGAGGTCAGCGTCTTTGATGGATTGGGCAAAGGCTGGGTTGATGCCGATTCCCACATCACCCGCATAGAGCTCGTGGTGGTTGTCGAAGACATCCTGGAACCTGAACGCATTCGCCACAGGCATGTGCCAATCAAAAGCAAACTGCTCCAGCAACTTGGCAGATTCAGGGCACCAGCCACTGCCTCCCACAATCATCAGGGGTCGTTTCGCATCAGACAGCATGCGCAAGACATGGCTCAGCTGATCTGCGTTGGGACCATATTTGACTGGCTCAACGCGAGGCAAAGGTCCGGCAGTCGTTGCATGCGTGAGCATGTCTTCGGGTAACACCACCACTACAGGACCTGGACGCCCATTCATGGCCATGGCAAAGGCCCTTGAAACGTATTCCGGCAAGCGATTCACATCATCAATGCGTTCGACATGCTTGGCCAGACCCTTTGCATTGGGGCCAAAGAAGCTGTTGTAGTCCACCTCCTGAAAGGCCTCCCGGTCGCGGAAATCCGAACCGACATCGCCTACAAATAGCACCATGGGCGTGCCATCTTGAAACGCATTGTGCAAACCAATCGAGGCATTGGTGGCACCGGGTCCGCGAGTCACCATGCACACGCCAGGGCGGCGGGTCAACTTGCCAACCGCTTCGGCCATGAATGCAGCACCACCCTCTTGTCGGTTGGTAATGAACTCAATTTTCCCTTGATGCTGATGGAATCCATCCAGCACAGCCAGGTAGCTTTCACCTGGAACACCAAACACATGAGTCACACCTTGTTCGATCAAACACTCCACCAAGAGGTGCCCGCCCAAAGTTTGCGCCTTATTCTGGGAAAGACTTTCTTTGTTATCCATCATCTTTGACTCAACCAACGGCGTTCGCCTTCAATCTGGAAAAATGTCCAACGGCCAGGGCAAAGCCGATGCTCAACAACAAGGTGCATGCAGCCAACAACAGGGTCATTGCGTATAGCCCTCTGTCCATGAGCAAACCAAAAGCCACAGGTGCAACTGCAAAGCCCACGTCCAATCCCGAATAGACCAATCCATAGACCCGCCCCGTTGAGCCTTTGGGCGTGGCTCCACGAATGAGCAAATCACGCGACGGCCCCCCAATGCCAATGGCAAATCCTGTGGAAGCCAATGCCAGCATGGAGCCCATTGCTCCCAACCAACCAGAAGCGCATAGTGCGATCAGCAAGGCTCCAACAAACATGCAAGAAGCCACCACGCGATCGCTCTGACTTGCATAGCGAGTGGAGACGATTCCCCCCAGCAACATGCCTGCCGCGGCACAGACCATATAGCCCGTCAATGATGCATTCGCAGCCCACAGGCTGACTTCGTGCATGCGCTGCAAAATGCTCACCCCAAAGCTTTGAACCACGGACAAAGTCACCGTCGAAAATACGAAAAAGGCAAAACACCACCACACCGTGGGGTGCATCATGAATTCAAAACCTTGAACATCGTTTGAATCATGGTGCGATGAGCGTGGCGTCACCAGCTCTGTTCTGTACGTCCACAACAAAACCAACAAAAGTCCAAAAACCAGCCCTGCTGCCAGGTAGGACCAGCGCCAGCCAAAAGTCTGTGCAATGGTGAGCATGAACACAGGCGCAACTGCCCATCCCAAGTTTCCGCACAAGCCATGTGCAGAATAGGCATACCCAATCCTGTGACTGGATACTTTTTGATTCAAGATGCTGAAGTCGATGGGGTGAAATGAGCAATTGCCCAAACCTAGCAAAAAAGCTGCCGCCACCAGGCCAGAGAGCCCATCAGCAAAGCTGGCGACCAGGCAGCCTAAAACAAGGCAGATGAGTGAGCAAAGCAACACCCATATCGCCCCTACCCTGTCGACCAAAAAACCGCTCATGGCCTGACCAATCCCCGAGACCACAAAAAAAGTGGTGACGCAGAGCCCGAGTTGCGCATAACCCAAACCAAAGACTTCCGTAAAGATGGGAAACATCAATGGAAGCAGCAGGTGGGAAAAATGAGAACCAGCATGCCCCACCCCCACCAGGGTGATCACCAGCCAATCCTGACGCTTGTCGGGTGCCCAAAGTGCAGTTGCAATGCTCATCGGGACATTATGCGTCCTGACTTTTAGGCGCTCAACATTTCCAGCAAGTCTGGGCGAGCCCAGAGTCACCAGGATGACGCGGCTCAGACATCAGCTTTTTCCTTGGCGGTGAAGAAGAACTCGCCCGGAGAGCGAATGGGGTCAACCGACACCCCAATGACCTGTCCAGGCAAGCAATGTCCCTCAAGGATCAGCTTAGACAATGGGTTTTCAATGCGCTGCTGGATGGCTCGCTTAAGCGGCCGTGCCCCATAAATCGGGTCAAACCCCACCTTGGCCAATTCTGCAACTGCATTGGGTTTGACCTCCAACTCCAAGTCCATGCTCGACAAGCGATCGGAGAGGATCTTGAGCTGGATGTTGGCAATGGCCTCAATGTGCTCAGATCCAAGGCCGTGGAAGATCACGGTTTCATCAATGCGATTGAGGAATTCAGGCCGCATGAATTGCTTCAACTCCTCCCATACTGCGTCCTTGATCTCCTGGGGATCTTTGCCAACCATGCTTTGAATTCGTGCTGAACCCAGGTTAGAAGTCATGACGATGACGCAATTCTTGAAATCAACGGTTCGACCCTGGCCATCGGTGAGCCTTCCATCGTCCAGGACTTGAAGAAGGATGTTGAAGACATCAGGATGAGCCTTTTCAACCTCGTCGAGCAAGATGACACTGTAGGGTTTGCGTCGAACTGCCTCGGTCAAATAACCTCCCTCGTCATAGCCCACATAGCCTGGAGGAGCGCCAATGAGACGGCTCACAGAATGCTTTTCCATGAATTCGCTCATGTCAATGCGGATCAAATGATCCTCACTGTCAAACAAAAAGGCAGCCAGGGCTTTGCACAACTCGGTCTTCCCAACACCTGTTGGACCCAGGAAAAGGAATGAGCCAGTCGGCCGATTGGGATCACTCAAGCCGGCACGAGCGCGACGTATGGCATTGGCCACAGCAACAATGGCCTCCTCTTGCCCCACCACCCTGTCATGTAACTTCTCCTCCATGGCCAACAACTTGTCTCTCTCACCTTGCATCAGCTTGGCTACGGGAATGCCAGTTGATCGAGAAACCACTTCAGCGATTTCCTCTGCACCCACCTGTGTGCGCAGCAGGCGGTTGGGATGAGCGCCAGAGGCATCCTTCTCACTGACCTGTTTGAATTGCTTCTCCAACTCTGGCAGACGCCCATATTGAAGCTCAGCCACGCGGTTGAAATCCCCTTTTCTTTTCAACTCCTCAATCTGGAAACGCACCCGGTCGATTTCTTCCTTGATTTGGGCGCCACCCTGAGCAGCAGATTTCTCAACCGTCCAGACCTCTTCAAGGTCAGCGTACTCCCGCTCCAGACGAAGGATTTCTTCCTCAATCAATGCCATGCGCTTCTGTGAGGCCTCGTCCTTTTCCTTTCTGACAGCCTCACGCTCAATTTTGAGTTGAATGAGTCGACGATCCAGCTTGTCCATGGATTCAGGCTTGGAATCGATTTCAATCTTGATTTTCGCTGCGGCCTCGTCAATCAAGTCAATGGCTTTATCGGGTAGGAATCGATCTGAGATGTAGCGGTGAGAGAGTTCGGCGGCAGCCACGATGGCCGGATCCGTGATCTCCACACCATGGTGAAGTTCATAGCGTTCCTGTAGCCCCCTCAAAATGGCAATGGTTGCTTCCACAGAGGGTTCACCCACCATGATTTTTTGGAAGCGCCGCTCCAGTGCAGCATCTTTTTCAATGTACTTTCGGTATTCATCCAGGGTCGTCGCACCTACGCAGTGCAGCTCTCCTCTGGCCAATGCAGGCTTGAGCATATTCCCTGCATCCATGGCACCTTCAGCCTTACCCGCTCCGACCATGGTGTGCAGCTCGTCAATGAACACAATAACCTGCCCCTCTTCCTTGGCCAATTCATTGAGGACGCTTTTGAGGCGTTCCTCGAATTCGCCCCTGAATTTGGCTCCAGCGAGCAAAGAGGCCATGTCCAGAGACAACACCCTCTTGCCTTTGAGGCTGTCGGGCACCTCACCCGCAACAATGCGCTGCGCCAACCCCTCCACAATGGCGGTCTTGCCTACGCCCGGCTCCCCTATCAATACGGGGTTGTTCTTGCTCCTTCGTTGCAAGACCTGGATCGCGCGGCGTATCTCATCATCGCGACCGATGACAGGATCCAACTTGCCTGCGCGAGCCCGTTCAGTCAGATCCAGGCAATACTTTTTCAAGGCTTCGCGATGACCTTCTGCATCAGCAGATTCCACCTTTTGCCCCCCTCTAACTTGATCCACAGTCTTGAGCAGCGTTGCCCTGTTCAGACCCGCATCCCGAAGTGACTGACCCAATTCGGTCTTGCTGTCGATCAAGGCCAAAACAAACCACTCTGAAGCTACAAATTGGTCATGATGCTTGTGAGCTTCTTTTTCTGCCTGTTGCAACAAGCCAATCAATTCGCGTCCGATTTGAACCTCAGAATGCCCCTGAACCTGAGGAATGCGGTCCAAGGCCGATTGCACTGCAGCCTCAATCCGATTCAGATTGCCTCCAGCTCGAGCCAGTATGGATTTGGGTCCATCGTCCTGCTTGAGCATGGCATGAAAAACATGTGCCGGTTCGACGTAAGCATGCTCAGTGCGCACAGCCAGGCTCTGTGCCTGTGCCAGAGCTTCTTGGAACTTGGTGGTGAATTGATCGATCCGCATATTGAACCTTTCGATGACAACAGCAGATGTGTGGGTTCAAATCGAAATTTCAAGACTGGGGAGGAAGCCCCCAACGGGCGGCAGCTGCATCATCGCTCACCCTAGCATCGACCCACTTGGCTCCGCCGGGGGTCATTTCTTTTTTCCAAAAGGGGGCATGGATCTTCAGGTAGTCCATGACGAATTGACACGCATCAAATGCCTGAGTCCTGTGCTCGCCCGCAACCACGACCGCCACGATGGGATCAGTGGGTTTGAACTTCCCAACGCGGTGAACCACCGCGACCTTTAAGACATCGAAGCGGGTTTTGGCTTGCTGAACCATACCCCAGATGGCAGATTCGGTCATCCCAGGGTAGTGCTCCAGCCAAAGGTCGTGCACAGTTTGCCCCTGGTTACGGTCTCTTGCGATCCCTAAAAAGCTCACCACAGCACCCACACTGGGGTCAGACTGAACCAGCTCGTCGATCACCTCACTCAGCAAAAACACCTCTTCCTGAACCCTGACGATGTCCATGCTCATCCTCCGGTCACTGGAGGGAAAAAAGCCACTTCCGCCTGATCTGTCAAAACGACTTCTTCATTCGCCATCACTTGGTTGATGGCCATGCGCAAGACCTGCTGATGCCCCAAATGCGCACCGTACAGAGCATTCCTCGATGCCAACTCCTGCCGAAGCTCCCCCAGAGTCTGAACTTGGGTTTGCCAAGGCTCGGTGTCTATGCCCAAACCCTCGCGAATCGCGGCAAAGTAACGCAAGGTCAATTGCATGTCAGATGAAGCTCCACGGAAGGAAGCGAACCATATCTCCCTTGGCGATCACCTGTCCACTGGGGACATCCACAAGTCCCTGAGCCCAACTGACCGAGGTCAGTACGCCTGAACTCTGGTTGGGGAATACCTCCAAACCACCCTGGTCATTCATCCGAACCCGAATGAACTCACGCCGCCGGTCAGGCTTGGGCCAGTCAAAATCTGCCCTCATGGACAAGAAGGAGCTCTCCAATTGAGTTGCCCCCTGTAACCGCAATAGAAATGGCCTGACGAGCAGCAAGAAAGTCACAAAACTGGACACTGGATTACCCGGAAGACCCATGAAATGACAGGTGGGTGCCTCGGCCACTGAGGTCGGCATCTGGCCATACGCAAAAGGCTTTCCAGGCTTCATGGACAGTGCCCAAAGCTTGAGACGACCCAATGCCTCAACGGCGGGCTTGACATGATCCTCCTCCCCCACCGACACGCCACCGCTACTCAAGATCACATCATGGCTGAGCCTGGCATCTCCAAAAGCTTGACATGTCTCATCCAAACGATCTGGGATCAAGCCCAGGTCGGTGACCGTCGCACCTGCTCTTGTCAGCAACGCCGCCAAAAAATAACGATTTGAATTGAATATTCGACCCAGGGGCAATTCACTGGGGGCAATGGAGCCTGGTTGAACCAGCTCATTGCCCGTTGAAAACAAGGCAACCCGGGGCTTCCTAGAAACCTGTACCTTCGAGAGGCCCAGACTAGCCAGCAAACCCAAATCGGCAGGACTCAAGCGGTGCCCTTTGGCCAGCACCACTTGATTCTTTTGTATATCCTCACCCGCCCGTCGAATCCATTGACCAGGCCGAGGGAGGGTTTCAATGGACACCCGCTGTTCACCCAAAGGCTTGGCCACCTCTTGCATGATGACAGCGTCAGCCCCAATTGGAATTGGTGCACCTGTGAAGATGCGCGCAGCCTCCCCAGGCTCGAGGGTGCGGTTGAGACCATCACCTGCTGTGATTCGCTGGGAAATCCTGAGGGCATCACCGGGCTCATGGAGATCCTGTGAACGCACAGCCCATCCATCCATCGATGAATTGTCAAATGCGGGCACGTTGATTTCGCTTCGCACATCAGCACATAGCACCCTGCCATCTGCATCAAGGACATCGACCCACTCACTCGCCAGGGGGGATTGGATCTCGCTCAATATGGACTCTAGGGCTTGGTCCAATTCGGCCAATGGTGCTTTGATGGCGTTCACCACTCACACCTTTGTGACTTGAACATGAAGCGGATGCTTCACAATGAATTGCTTGATCAAGTCGACATCGGCGGGCAAGACCTGGAATCGGCGGGGCAGATTCATCATGTCGGACAGCGATGCTGACAAAGGCGGCGAAAAATCCAAGGCCTCTTGAATTGTCTTGGCAAATTTGACCGGCAATGCCGTCTCGAGCACCAGCATAGGAACGCCTTGCTCAAGATGATCGAGTGCAACCTTGAGTCCATCTGCAGTATGGGGATCGATCAGGTCCTTCCATTTTTCATGTGCCATGCGGATGGTTTCTAGACGATTGGCATGCGTGCTTCGTCCACTAAAGAAACCGTAACGCTGCTGGACATGAGAAAAATTGGGATGCCGGCTCAAATCAAATCGCCCGGTGCGAGAAAGCTCGGGGCCAAATAATTGGCGGGTGGATTGAGCATCCCGGTCAAGCAAATCAAAAATGAAGCGTTCGAAATTGCTGGCTTTGGAAATGTCCATGGAAGGACTGGAGGTCTCGCGGGTCCGCGCGGCTTCTCTGACTTGATAGACGCCAGTCTTGAAAAATTCATCTAGGACATCGTTTTCGTTGGTAGCAACAATCAGCCGACGAATGGGCAAGCCCATCATCCGAGCCACATGACCCGCACACACGTTGCCAAAGTTACCGCTAGGTACGCTCACATCAATGTACTGAGCATCCTGCCGGGTCACCTGGAAATAACCTGCAAAGTAATACACCACCTGCGCCAACATGCGCGCCCAATTGATGGAATTCACTGTGCCAATGCGATGTGCACGCTTAAATTCAAGGTCACTGGAAACTGCCTTGACGATGTCCTGGCAATCGTCAAAAACACCCTCAACAGATAAATTATGAATATTTGGATCCATCAGGGTGAACATCTGAGCCTGCTGGAACGGGCTCATGCGGCCGTGAGGACTGGTCATGAATACCTGGATGCGGGACTTACCGCGCATGGCATATTCAGCAGCGCTTCCCGTATCACCCGACGTGGCTCCAAGCACGTTGAGGAAATCGTTTTTTCGCTCAAGTTCATATTCAAACAAATGACCAAGCAACTGCATGGCCATGTCCTTGAAAGCCAGGGTTGGCCCATTGGACAAACCCAATACATGCAATCCAGATTCAAGCTCTCGAACCGGCGCTATGCGCGGATCTGAAAAAACATCCGCTCGGTAAGCAGCTTGACACAGGGCTTTCAAATCTTCAGAAGGAACATCATCGATGTACAAGCTAAGTAATTGGAAGGCCAGTTCCGCATAACCCAACTCATTCCAAGTGACCCTCAACCTGGCGAGTGCAGCAGCATCAATGCGCGGATACTGCTCGGGCAAGTAAAGCCCCCCATCGGGCGCCAGCCCTTCTAGCAAGATGTCGCTGAATTGACGCCGACTCTGATCGCCACGGGTAGAGAGATATTTCATCCGTTCAACTCTTCCTTACGAATTCGCACAATCTCTCCGTGGACAGACTGAATAGAGGTCAAGGTGTTCAATACTTGGTTCATCCGTGCCTCCTGACATTCATGCGTCATGATGATGAGGTCGGTCTGATTCAGCACTTCACCAGCGGGGCGTTGCAATACGGCATCTATGCTGATGCCGTGCTTGGCAAGCACACCAGTGACCTCAGCCAATACACCTGCGCGGTCACTCACCCTCAGCCGCAAATAGTAAGAAGTCAAGATCTCTGACATGGGAACCACATCAATGTCAGACATGGAATCAGGATGGAAAGCAAGGTGCGGAACTCTATGCAAAGGATCCGCAGTGAGCAGGCGCGTGACGTCGACCAAGTCAGCAATCACAGCACTTGCGGTGGGTTCACTGCCGGCACCCTTGCCGTAAAACAAGGCAGTCCCAACAGCATCGCCTTGCACCATGACTGCATTCATCGCGCCTTCCACATTGGCAATCAACCGCTTACTGGGGATGAGGCAAGGATGCACCCTTAACTCCACACCATGCTTTGCGCGCTTGGTAATCCCAAGCAATTTGATGCGGTAACCCAGCTGCTCAGCATAAGCAATGTCTTGGGTATTGAGCTTGGAGATGCCCTCCACATGAGCCTTGTCAAACTGCACGGGAATACCAAATGCAATGGCAGACAAAATGGTGGCCTTGTGCCCTGCATCAATACCTTCAATATCAAAGGTGGGGTCGGCTTCTGCATACCCTAAGTCTTGCGCCTCTTTGAGCGCCTGATTAAATGTCAGGGCGCGTGATCGCATTTCTGAAAGGATGTAATTGGTGGTCCCATTGATGATGCCGGCAATCCATTGGATACGGTTGGCGCTGAGGCCTTCCCGCAAGGACTTGATGATGGGAATCCCGCCAGCCACTGCTGCTTCAAAAGCAACCATGACCCCTTTGTTTTGGGCAGCAGCAAAAATCTCCGTGCCATGGACAGCGATCAATGCCTTGTTCGCAGTCACCACATGCTTGCCAGATTCGATGGCCTTGAGAACCAATTCACGAGCCAAGTCATAGCCGCCGATCAACTCGATGACCACATCAATATCTGGATCAGATACGATGGAATGGGGATCTTGGGTGATCTTTGCATGACCCTTGACCAGAGCCTTGGCCTTTTCAAGATTTCTGATCGCAATCGCAGTGATTTCAATACCACGCCCAGCGCGCCTTGCGATTTCCTCCTGATTTCGGGTCAGGACCTCAAAGGTGCCCGAGCCCACCGTACCCAATCCAAGCAGCCCTACCTTGATGGGATTCATGATTTCTGCCTCTTTCTGTATTGTTCCAAGTACTGGGCTACTCGTGAAATCGCCTCCCTAAGATCATCCTCGTGCGGTAGGAAAACGATCCGGAAGTGATCGGCATGCGGCCAGTTAAAACCTGTACCCTGAACCAGCAGTACTTTGGTTTTTTGCAATAAATCCTCAATGAAAGCCTGGTCGTCCTCGATGGGATACATCTTGGGATCCAGCTTAGGGAACATGTAGAGCGCAGCACTGGGTTTGACACAGGTCACACCGGGAATCTGAGTGAGCAATTCATAAGCCAAGTCCCTTTGCCTGCGCAGGCGGCCACCTGGTTGAACCAAATCATTGATGCTTTGATATCCCCCCAAAGCGGTTTGTATCGCACTCTGTCCAGGCACATTCGCACAGAGTCTCATCGAAGAGAGCATGTTCAGGCCTTCAATGTAGTCCCGTGCGAGTGCTTTGTCGCCGGATACCACCATCCATCCGGATCGGTACCCACACGAGCGGTAAGACTTGGACAGGGAGTTGAAGGTCAGGGTCAGGACATCGGTGGAAAGACTAGCCATGGCCGTGTGCTTGACGTCGTCATATAAGACTTTGTCATAGACCTCATCAGCAAAAATGACCAAGCCATGCTCTCTGGCAATCGAAATGATTTGGAGCAAGGTTTCATTGGAATAAAGCGCACCAGTTGGATTGTTCGGGTTGATGACCACGATGCCCTTTGTTTTGGCCGTGATCTTGGATCTGAGGTCGTTCAAATCCGGCATCCAGTCATTAGCCTCATCGCATAGGTAGTGGACAGGCGTTGCTCCAGAAAGACTAGCAGCCGCTGTCCACAAGGGATAGTCAGGAGCGGGAATGAGCAACTCATCGCCTTCATTGCACAGTGCGTTGGTGGCCATGACAATCAGTTCACTGGCACCATTGCCGAGATAAATGTCATCCAACCCAACACCCTGGATGCCCTGTTGCTGGGTGTAGTGCATCACGGCCTTGCGAGCTGAAAAAATGCCCTTGCTGTCTGAGTACGCTGCCGCATTAGGCAAATTTCGGATCATGTCTTGCTGAATCTCTTCGGGCGCATCAAAGCCAAAAACCGCCAAATTCCCAATATTGAGTTTGATGATTTTTTGACCTTCTTCCTCCATCTGGCGGGCGCGATCCAAGACTGGGCCTCTGATGTCATAGCAGACATTAGACAACTTGGTGGATTTGAGAATTGGCTTCAAGCCTTACTCCGAAAGAATCAGTGAAACCTATAATTTGATCATAGATTAACGGGACAATTTGACTTTTAATGCCATGAAATTACAACCTGATCGAAGCCCTCAACAGTCTGTGATCTCTTTGAGCGACGGGGTCTTGCTCACCAGTCATGGGCACCGAGCTAAAACTGGAGTCATGCTTTCAGGCGAAGGGCTCTTTATTCTCCTTGCCCACGCTGAGCTCGAAGAGGGTATCGCGAACCAACTCAATCAGCTTCCATTGGAAAATCTTGAAGTGCTCATCATCGGAACAGGGGAACAACATGCTTTTTTCTCACCCGTTTGGCGGAAAACGTTGAAAAACCCCCTCATTGGCATCGAATCCATGACCACCCCCGCAGCCTGTCGGACGTTCAACGTGTTGTCACTCGAGGGGCGCAGGGTTGCTCTTTGGGCGAGGCTCTGAATTGCCCTCTATAGGTGACGGCTTGGTTTTGAGTAAAATGCGACTTTGATCTTTAGCGTAGGCTCGCTTGACTCATGGCCATCGTTCTCAATAAACCCCTACCTGAATTCGAAGCCCAAGCAACCGGCGGCATCAAAGTGACGAATTCGTCACTCCTTGGCCGCATTGTTGTCTTGTACTTCTACCCCAAAGACAACACACCTGGGTGCACCACTGAAGCCATGCAGTTTCGTGACAAATTCAAGGACTTTGCCAAAGCTGGTGCCGTGATTTTGGGGGTATCTAGAGACAACATGCGCTCTCATGACGGTTTCAAGGAAAAACTTGAATTGCCTTTCGAACTGATTGCTGACACAGAAGAAAAGCTATGCCATATGTTTGGGGTTGTTAAAAACAAGATCATGTACGGCAAAAAAGTTAAAGGCATTGAACGCAGCACTTTTCTTGTTGGGTCAGACGGAGTTTTGAGGGCGGAATGGCGTGGGCTCAAAGTCCCAGGCCATGTTGATGAAGTTTTGAAAGCCGTCAAAGCCCTGAAAAAGGCTGCTGCCACTGCTTGATGCGAGTCAAGTGGGGCTCTTTCACCTCTTCTATTCCATTGCTTAAAGGCCGTTCTTTTTTTGAACGGCCTTTTTATTTTTTGAGTTCATCACATGCCCTTACCCAAAGCTCCAACTCATAAGGCCGATGCCATTCAACCCGAGCAAATTCCAATCAGGGTGATGCCCAATTCATTGAGCATAAGTCGGCCTAAAGTCGATAAAGCAATGAGCGATACAAAGCCGTTGAATGCCCAAAAGGCAACATCTAAAGGCCTGACCTCTTCCGTCCAATCACAAAACGACTCAGCGCGACCAACTTCCATGCCATCCCATTCAACGCCACGCACTAAACCTGTCAAATCAACCAAAGATGGTCTGGCTATTAAATTATTCGTGCTCGATACCAATGTCTTGCTCCATGACCCCATGAGCCTGTTTCGTTTTGAGGAACATGACATCTATCTGCCCATGATTGTTTTGGAGGAATTGGACAATCACAAAAAAGGGATGACCGAGGTCGCTAGAAACGCGCGTCAGACCAGTAGAACACTGGATCAGCTGTCAGCTAATTTGGTCGGCGGTATTCATCAAGGATTGGCCCTCAAGCAAGCTGGTCATCGTGAGTCAACAGGGAAGCTTTTTTTCCAGACTGAAGCCCTCAATGCCAATACCCCTCTGAATCTGCCCAACGGTAAAGCTGACAATCAGATCTTAGAAGTGGTTCAGTGCCTTGGACAATTGCACAAGGACAGGACTGTAGTGCTGGTGTCTAAGGACATCAACATGCGCATCAAAGCCAAAGCGCTGGGACTGGAGGCAGAAGATTACCAAAACGACATCACACTGGAAGATGGAGATTTGCTCTACCCAGGCAGCCTGTCACTCCCCCAGAATTTTTGGTCCAAGAACGCTAAATCAGTTGAAAGCTGGCAATCTGGCAGTCAAACCTTTTACAGGCTTGGTGGCCCCATTGTGTCAAGCTTTCATCCCAATCAGTTTGTTTATTTTGAATCAGGCGATGAGCCAAATCTATATGCACGGGTCACAGAGATTCAGGGGAAATTTGCCACGCTCAAGACCCTCAAGGACCACTCTCACAACAAGTATGCGGTGTGGGGCATCACCGCAAAAAACAAGGAGCAAAACTTTGCTCTGAATTTATTGATGGATCCCGAGATTGATTTTGTGACGTTGACAGGAACTGCAGGTACAGGCAAAACCTTGCTTGCTCTGGCGGCAGGGCTGACCCAGGTCTTGGATGATCGACGTTATACAGAGATCATCATGACCCGCGCAACTGTCAGCGTGGGTGAAGACATCGGCTTTTTGCCGGGCACTGAGGAGGAAAAGATGGGACCCTGGATGGGGGCTCTGGATGACAACCTTGAAGTACTAGGCAAAACAGATACCAGTGCAGGGGAATGGGGGCGTGCTGCGACCAATGAACTCATCCGATCTAAGGTCAAGATTAAAAGCTTGAATTTCATGCGAGGCAGGACTTTCATGAACAAGTACGTGATCATTGATGAAGCCCAAAACCTGACACCTAAACAAATCAAAACCCTCATCACCCGTGCAGGCCCAGGGACTAAGGTTGTTTGCATGGGCAATCTGGCGCAAATAGACACCCCCTATCTGACAGAGGGCTCCTCTGGCTTAACCTACGCCGTAGATAAGTTCAAAGGCTGGCCCCACAGCGGCCACATTACCTTAGCCCGAGGTGAACGCTCACGGCTTGCAGACTTTGCGAGCGAAGCCCTTTGATAGGGTTGTTCAGTACTCTGAACCTGAAGCCAGAGACTCAAATTTAGTGATGGGCTTGAGGAATGCCAATTTCACTGTCCCAGTTGGTCCATTCCTTTGTTTGGCAATGATGACTTCCGCAACTCCAGGCTCTTTGCTGTCCTTGTTGTAATAGTCATCCCGGTAAATGAACATGATGACATCTGCATCTTGTTCGATCGCGCCAGATTCCCTCAAATCGCTCATCATGGGTCGCTTGTCATTTCTTTGTTCAACACTGCGATTCAACTGTGAAAGTGCAATCACAGGACATTGCAGTTCTTTGGCAAGCATCTTGAGACCGCGTGATATCTCACCCAATTCAGTTGCTCTGTTTTCTCCATCACCTGAACCACTGCCACTCATGAGCTGCAAATAGTCAACCACGATCAATCCCAATTTGCCGCAGCGTCTGGCCAATCGCCTGGCACTTGCCCGGAGTTCGCTCACAGTCAATCCAGGCGTTTCATCGATGAACAACGAGATTTCACGCAAGCGCTCGACAGACTCACTCAGGCGAGGCCATTCCTCATCCTGCAACTTGCCCGTTCTCAATCGACTCTGATCAATCCTCCCAATCGATCCGACGATTCGAATTGCCAGTTGAGCCGCGCCCATTTCCATTGAAAAAATAGCAACAGGCAACCCTTCTCGGATGGCTACGTTTTCAGCAATGTTGATGGCCAAGGCTGTTTTACCCATAGAAGGTCTGGCAGCAAGAATGACCAAATCACCAGACTGCAAGCCAGATGTCATTCGATCAAAATCATGAAAACCTGTCGGGACCCCGGTGATGTCGCTAGGATGAAGCGACATCTCTTCAACCCGATCGAGCAATTCGATCACCAAATTCTCCATTGATTGAAAGCCCTGCCGCATTCGGGCGCCCTCTTCACCAATGTTGAAGATTTTTTGCTCTGCCTCGTCCAACACACTTGCAACGGGCTTGCCTTGGGGGTTGAATGCGGAGGTAGCAATTTCATCGCTCACGCTGACTAAGCGCCTGAGTATGGATCGTTCCCGAACAATCTCGGCATAACGACGTATATTGCTTGCGCTTGGGACAAACTGTGCCAAAGCATTGAGCTGAGCAAGGCCTCCTACTTCATCAGCCTTGCCCATCGATTGAAGGTGCTCAAATACAGTGATCACATCTGCAGGCCGATTGGAAGAAACAAGGGCTTGAATCGCTGAGAAAATCAGGCGGTGCTCATACCGATAGAAATCAGCCTCAGCGACAACATCACCCATTCGATCCCATGCCGTGTTATCCAGCAACAGTCCACCCAAGATACTGGACTCCGCCTCCAAAGAGTGGGGAGGGATTTTCAATCGCTCAGGCAAGCGAAGGTCAACTGGGTCAATCTCTGAGTTGGAATCCGACATGGGTAAATCAAATGGCATTGACATGCAAAAGGATCAAAAAAAAGCCGCTCTGACGAGAGCGGCTTTGATGGTAGCAAGAAAACCGATTAGGCTGTCTCACCATATACGGCGATGGGCAAATCGACAATTACATCAGTGTGAAGCACCAGTTGGACAGTGGTGTCACCAACCATTTTGATGAGGCCGTGAACCAAACGGACTTGAGACTTAGAAATCTCAAAGCCCAGCTTACCCAGCTCAGAAGCGATATCAAAAGTGGTAATTGAACCAAAAAGACGACCATCAACTCCAGCCTTCTGAGTGAGCTTGAGGGTGACGGATTGGAGTTTTTCGGCCAAAGCCTGAGCAGCGGAAAGCTTATCGGCTGCCTGCTTTTCCAATTCAGCCCTGCGATGCTGGAACTCATCAATGGCAGTCTGAGTAGCACGACGTGCACGACCAGAGGGAATCAGGAAATTACGTGCATACCCGTCTTTGACTTTGACGATATCGCCCAAATTCCCCAAATTGATCACTTTATCGAGAAGAATGACTTGCATATAGAGTTCCCCTCAAACCTTGTGTTGATCAGTGAACGGCAACAACGCCAAGAAACGCGCACGTTTGATGGCTGTATTGAGTTGGCGTTGATAAATTGCGCGTGTACCTGTCAAGCGAGCAGGAATGATTTTTCCGTTTTCGGCAATGAAATCCCTCAGAGTATCAACATCTTTATAGTCAATCTCTTCAACACCTGCAACGGTGAAACGGCAAAAGCGTTTGCGCTTGAACAAAAGCGATTGGGCATTACGCTTGGGGCGCTTGTCTTTGGTGGTTTTTTTAAAAGTAGCCATGGAAGCTCCGAGTATTTGCTTAGACTTGTGAATCAGCTTGTTGAGCTTTGCGAGCTTCCTCGCGTTCAACAGACTTCATCATGATGGAAGGACCCGTCTCTGCGCGTTTACGCTGGACTGTCAAGTGGCGCAATACGGCATCATTGAACTTAAAAGCCAACTCTAATTCGGTCAGTACGGTCTGACTGGCTTCAATGTTCAAGCAAAGAAAATGCGCCTTGGCTAACTTGTTGATCAAGTAGGCCAGTTGGCGACGTCCCCAGTCTTCAACTCGGTGAACATGTCCACCACCCGTGGTGATCATGTTTTTGTAACGTTCAAGCATGGCCGGAACCTGCTCGCTTTGATCCGGATGGATCAACAAAACGATTTCATAGTGACGCATGAAAGCTCCTTGTGGATGAAAGCCGCTGACAGCGTCTGGTTGTCATGCGGCAAGGGAATCGAAGATTATAGGGCTTTTGCCTGCTTGTTCCCAAGGTTCCAAAATGAACTCAAATAACTAATAAGAATGCCAAATATAAAGCCAATGGGAACACCCAAAACGCCAGCGGCTATAGGCTCTATGTTCCATATCCGCAGTTCACCTGGGGCAAGCCCCAGGGCCTTTCCGACCTGAGGTTGATTCATACCAATGTACAGGACTGCGGCCAACATGCCACACGTCATCGCGGCGATCAAACCGCTTGTAGTCACTCTTTTCCAATGAACACTCAAAAACAGTGCTGGGAAAATCGTGGAACTCGCCAGTGAAAAAGCGCAAGCTACCCAATAAAGGATATCAACTGGTCTATGGGTCGTGATCCAGGCAACCGTCAATGCAACGATCATCAACACAATTTTTCCCACCATGACTTTTCTTAAAGAATTGGTATTGGGGTGAAAAGTCTGAAAATACATGTCATGAACCAATGCATTGGAGATGGTCAACAACAGTCCGTCCGCAGTTGAGAGTGCAGCGGCCAAAGCTCCTGCTGCGATCAAACCAGTAAAGATGGGCGAAATGCCAAGAATTTCTGGGATGGCCAAAATGAGGTGGTCATTGATGATCCGAACATCACCCAATTGAACCCATCCATCATTATTCCAATCGGTAAGCTGAACTAAAGCTCGCCCAGATGATCTGAGTTGATCCATCCAAGACGGAAGTGCTGAAAAAGATCGACCAATTAAGTCAGTCAGTAGCGTGTCTTTCATGATTACCGCCATCGAGCTCGCACAGACATAAACAAAAGCCACGATCAATAATGTCCAGACCATGGAATGACGTGCTGCACGTGAATTAACGGTTGTACCGGACCGAATGAGTAAATGTGGCAGAGAAACAGTGCCCAACGCAAGACAAAAGAACAGGCCTATGGAATGTGAAAGATTGGAATTCCTTGGTGGCTCCAGAATAGTGAAGGCTGTGGGCTGATTGAGTTGCTGCTCAAGGATATGAAGTTCTTCGGTCCAAGACCTGATGACCTCCGCATAGCCATCCTTGCTGAGGTATGGGCTATTTTCGAGCCGATGAATGTCTCTCAGTGGTGCATTGATTGCTCGCAGAAATTCCAGCCGAATGCTGGCACTTCTGCGCTCTTCCTCGTACGACTCAACTGGATGACTGAGCAATGACTGCAGTCGCTCAACGCGTTGCATCATGAATTGGCGAGTGGAGACTTCATCCTCTTGAGTAACATGGCGCTGTGTCAAAACTTCCAAATGCGCCAGCGATTGATCAGCTGCAAGAGGAAATATCAAGCTCCCATTGGTTTTCCATGAAACGGCCATCACCAATCCGAGCATAGAAAAAACAATGACACATGCCTGAATCACCTGCGTCCAGGTCACTGCCCGCATCCCACCCAAAAAAGAACAAAGTAAAACTCCGCCCAAGGCCAGTAATACGCCCAGCTCAAAAGTCAGACCTGAGAGCATGGAGGTCACCAGACCTATTCCATAAATTTGAGCAATCAAATAAACAATCGAGCAAGCAAGTGTGCCAATAGCAGCTATCCAACGTACCCAATGGCTGTCATGGCGCTTGGCCAGGAAATCTGGAATCGTGATGGCCTCACTCTGTCGAATAGGGGCTGCAAACCAAAATGCCAACAAACAAAAACCACCAGTCCATCCCATGATGTAAACCAGCCCCCCAGTTTCGTACTCAGTACCAACAAAGCCATTGCTCAGGAGCAATCCGGTAAGCCCGATCACAGACGCAGCGGAAAGCCAATCAGCTGCAGTCGCCAGACCGTTATAGCCCGCACTCACAGATCGATCTGCTACGTAATATTGATCCATGTTGGTGGTTCTGCATACCAATCCAACCACCGCATAGCCCAAAATAGAAACAGCCAAAAAAAGAAAATTGATTGACTCTCGCGATAACGCCAAACGATCAAGTCCGATCAACGCAATGCCAATGACCATGAAGAGGCCTAAAAAAGCAACGGCTTTTTTAATGATCATGTTCAGTTGTCCCGTCTGCCAAGGTCATCTAGCCAAGCGGCAACAACAGAGAGCGCAAAAAAACCAATTGGCGCAATCAAGCTAAGCCAATATTGCAAACGCGACTCTTGCGAGTAAGCAGAGGAAGCAAATAAAAGAACTAGCGAAAAAATCGCCCAGATGAAGACCAATGTTCGAGTCAAGCGCATTGTGTTGCAAACATCAATGCTCGGCCAAACGATTCCAAGTTTCCATGACTGTGTCTGGATTCAATGAAATCGATGCGATCCCCTCATCCATCAACCACTTTGCAAAGTCCGGGTGATCACTGGGACCTTGACCGCAAATACCAACATACTTTCCTTGTTGTCGACACGCAGTGATTGCCATTTTCAGAAGCGCCTTGACCGCTGGATCGCGCTCATCGAAGTCTTTTGCAAGCAGCTCCATGCCGGAATCGCGATCAAGACCTAAAGTGAGTTGCGTCAGATCATTGGAACCAATAGAAAAACCATCGAAAAATTCAAGAAATTGATCAGCCAGTAGTGCATTACTCGGTATCTCGCACATCATGATGAGCTTGAGTTCATTTTGTCCACGCGTGTGCCCATGCCTGGACAAGGCCTGGACGACCAATCGCGCCTGATCAAGCGTTCGAACAAAAGGTACCATGATCTGTACATTGGTGAGCCCCATGTCAAAACGGACGCGATGCAAAGCCTCACATTCCATTGCAAATGCTTCAGCAAAATCGTCAGAAATATATCTTGCTGCACCCCTGAAACCCAGCATCGGGTTTTCCTCCTCAGGCTCATAGCGACTGCCACCGATCAGTTTTCGGTATTCGTTAGATTTGAAGTCTGATAGCCGAACAATGACAGGCTTGGGCCAAAACGCGGCAGCAATCGTAGCAACACCCTCTGCAACCTTGTCAACGTAAAAAGCTCTGGGGGAAGCATGACCTCTTGCCACCGATTCGACAGCCTTTTTCAAATCAGAGTCTACGGCTGGATAGTCAAGAATGGCTTTGGGGTGCACACCGATGTTGTTGTTGATGATGAACTCCAATCGGGCCAATCCAACTCCTTCATTGGGCAATTGACAAAAATCAAAGGCCAATTGAGGATTACCCACATTCATCATGACTTTGGTGGAAATTGGTGGCATTTGTCCCCGCTCAATGGTCACTATTTCGGACTCAATGAGCCCTTCATAGACAAAGCCTGTATCACCCTCAGCACAACTCACGGTAACCAAAGCACCATCTGACAAAGCCTCAGTTGCAGTGCCACAACCGACTACAGCAGGAATACCGAGTTCACGCGCAATGATGGCTGCATGGCAGGTTCGCCCTCCTCTGTTGGTCACAATGGCACTCGCTCTCTTCATGACCGGCTCCCAATTCGGATCAGTCATGTCAGTTACCAAAACATCTCCGGCCTGGACCTTGTCCATTTCGTGAGTGCCGTGAACTAGTCTGACCTTGCCAGTGCCAATCTTCTGACCAATCGCACGCCCGTGCGTAAGCACCTCACCCTTACCCTTGAGTTTGAAGCGCTGCTCGGATTGACCTTGACGACTCTTCACCGTTTCTGGTCTGGCCTGAAGAATATAGAGTTGGCCATCAGCTCCGTCCTTGCCCCATTCAATGTCCATGGGACGACCATAGTGATTCTCAATGGTCACTGCGAAGCGCGCCAATGCCAGAACATCCGAGTCCGACAAGCAATAACGGTTCCTCATTTCTACAGGCACATCCAGGGTTTTGACCCAATGACCAGTTTCATCATGCTCGTTAGAGGTTGCAAACACCATTTGGCTGAGTTTGGAACCCAGGTTCTTTCGGATGAGGGCCATTTTGTTGGCCGCTAGCATGGGTTTGTGCACATAAAACTCATCCGGATTCACGGCACCTTGAACCACCATCTCACCCAGTCCATAGCTCGCGGTGATGAAAACCACTTGGTCAAAGCCTGACTCGGTATCCATGGTGAACATGACACCAGACGAAGCCAAATCTGAACGAACCATTTTTTGCACGCCAGCAGACAAGGCCACCTCGGCATGGGTAAAGCCTTTGTGAACACGATAGCTGATGGCACGATCGTTATAAAGCGATGCAAAAACAATTTTGATTTTTGCCAGTACGTGCTCGATCCCGCTGACATTCAAGAAGGTCTCTTGCTGGCCCGCAAAGGAAGCATCCGGCAAGTCCTCTGCCGTGGCTGATGAGCGAACAGCGTAGGACCCGTCATGCCTCTGATCCAGTGCCAAGAAGGCATTCCGAATGGCCTGCTCAAGTTCTTTAGGAAAAGGCTGTGCTTCGATCCATGCACGGATTTTGCCCCCGGTCTCTGTCAGCATGGTGATGTTGTCCGCATCCAAAGTTGACAGTGCTTCTTGAATCCGTTGATCCAGTTGGTCATGCTTGAGGAAAAGCCTAAATGCATGAGCAGTGGTTGCAAATCCCGTTGGCACTTTGACGCCATTGGGCAGTTGCGAAATCATCTCGCCAAGACTGGCATTCTTTCCACCAACGATGTCCACGTGCTTCATTCGCAATGACTCAAATGGGATAACCAATTCATTTGCCAGTTTGAGATCTGTCATGAAGCCTCCGATGATTCAAAAATGTCGACTGCAATAGCAGCTTTGACGATCAACCCCATCTCAGGCCCACGTAAACAAATGGTCTAGGGAAATTCGTCATAATTGACTCATTCTAAGAGTTTAAATTTTCACCTTGCCATGGCCAACCGCACCGTTTTTTTTGTCTCTGACGGAACCGGCATTACTGCTGAAACGTTTGGCAATGCCATCTTGGCTCAATTTGAAAACAAGTTTCGCCATGTACGTCTGCCCTTCACGGATTCAGTTGACAAAGCGCACCAGGCTAAACGGCAAATTGAACATGCTTTCCTGATCGATGGTAAGCGACCGATTGTGTTTTCAACTTTGGTCAATGAAGACGTCCTCAGGGTCTTGCAGGCTGGACATGACTACCTTTTGATGGACATGTTCGGGACCTTTGTGACGCCCCTTGAAGCAGAACTCGGTATTAAATCCAATCATCGAATTGGTCGCTTTTCGGATGCCAGTAAAAGCAAGTCGTACAACGACCGCATTGATGCAATTCACTACTCCTTATCCCATGATGATGGACAACTGCACGTTGACCTTGAATCAGCAGATGTCATTTTGGTTGGTGTCAGCCGCAGCGGCAAAACCCCAACCAGCCTTTATCTAGCCATGCAGTATGGTCTGAAAGCGGCCAATTACCCGCTGATCCCAGAAGACTTTGACCGCAAGGCCTTGCCACCCGCTTTGATGCCGCACCTCAAAAAATTGTTTGGCTTGACCATCCTGCCCGAACGGTTGAGCGAAATTCGTAATGAACGACGTCCCAACTCACGTTATGCCAGCCTTGAAAATTGTCGATATGAAGTCAAAGAGGCCGAGGTGATGATGCGACGAGCGGGCATCAAATGGCTATCCACCACCACCAAGAGCATCGAGGAAATCTCCACGACCATTTTGCAAGACATTCAGCCTGATCGACTAATTTACTAAAGGGACTTGAAAACATTACCCCTCACAGGGTTGCCCAAAATCAGCTTTTCGAATGGTCAAGAAGATGACAAAATCAAAGAACTTCTTGTAAGGAGATCAACATGACGGATCCAGTTCAAACGATTTCATATCAGACGACCGATCTCGGCTCAGTAGAACGCAACCGAGTACTGAGAAACACCTACATGCTTCTGGCATTGTCACTTGTGCCGTCGGTGGTGGGTGCTTGGTTTGGTGTGGCCTCCGGCTTGGGCAAAGCGCTTTCAGGTGGCCTAGGACTGGTGGTTTTCTTGGTTGGTGCTTTTGGATTCATTTACGCCATTGAAAAGAACAAAAACAACGCCAAGGGTGTTCCAATTCTGCTGGGATTCACCTTTTTCATGGGGATCATGCTTTCACGCATGATTGGATACATCCTGGGGATGTCAAATGGCGCCTCCCTCATCATGACGGCATTTGGTGGAACTGCAGTCATTTTCTTTGCCATGGCCTCGCTCTCAACAGTGATCAAACGGGATCTCTCTGGCATGAGCCAATGGCTTCTTGTCGGTGTCATGGCTTTGGTGATCGGCAGCATTGTCAATATTTTTGTCGGGTCCACCATTGGCATGATGGTGATTTCTGTGCTTAGCATGTTCATCTTCAGTGCCTATATGCTGTACGACTTGAAAAACATCGTAGATGGCGGTGAGCAAAACTACATCAGTGCCACGCTCGCTCTTTACCTTGACCTGGTCAACGTATTTCAGAGCCTGCTGGCTTTACTTGGTATTTTTGGTAGTGACCGCGACTGACTTGTAACTAGGTTAGCCCAGGACCCTCCACTTGGAGGGTTTTTTATTGCCGCTCAAAAACAGCCATGCTTTCAACATGTGCAGTCTGAGGAAACATGTCGAGAATGCCAGCTTTTTTACAGACGTAGCCAGCCTGATTGACCAAAAGGCCAGCGTCTCTGGCCAGTGTGGCCGGATTACAGCTGACATAGACAATTCTCTGTGGAGGAACCCAGTCATCGGTTGACGCCTGGTGCCAGTCGGCCAATGCCTTTGACAGAGCAAGTGCTCCCTCTCTTGGAGGATCCCACAACCAGACTCTGGCATGAGGCAACTGATGCAGATCGGACGCTGAAAATTCAAAGAGGTTACGCGTGATAAAGGAAGCTTCGGCCAGTGGAGGCAGCCCCAAGCGCACAACGCGTGTTTGGTTGAATGCCCAGTTGCTTTTTGCACGATCCACCAATTGGTCATTGCCTTCTATGCCGATCACTTGTTTAGCAAGTGTCGCGATGGGTAAGGTGAAATTTCCCAAACCACAAAACCAATCAATGATTCGATCGGTCTCTTGAATCTCCATGAGATTGAGTGCCTGATGAATCATCAATTGATTCACGTGGTGATTCACTTGCGTAAAGTCTGTGGGTAAAAAAGGTATCTTGATGCCAAATTCTGGCACTTCATAGGCCAAATTGGAGGCCTCGTGCTCAGCCATCAGATGCACCGATGCAGGTCCTGACGGTTGAAGCCACCACTCCACGCCATGGAGACGGGCAAATGCATTGAGCGCTCGGACATCTTCATCAGATAGAGGCTGAAGATGTCGAAGGACCAAAGCCAAAACATTACCGCCTATGGCAAATTCAATCTGAGGAATAGTTTCCCTGGCATCCATGCCATGAACCAAGGCCCGCAAAGGCAACAACAAATCTGACAAGCATTTAGGCAACACGGCGCAACGCTGGATGTCTGCAATATAGCGGCTGCTTCTCTCATGAAAACCCACCAACACCTCATCACGCTTTTGCACATACCTCACTGAAAGCCTACCGCGATGGCGGTAACCTAAAAAAGGGCCTGTGAGTGGTCTGAGTATTTGCTCTGGTTTGCATTTGCCCAAATGCCAGAGCTGATCCATGAGACTGCGCTGTTTGAGCGAAACCTGAGCCCAAGGATCAACATGGTGCATCTTGCATCCACCGCAAGCCCCACGCTCAAACCCGAAATGTTCGCATTTGGATTGAATCCTGAGATGGGATTCATTGAATCGCTCAAGAACGATTCCTTTACTCCACTTGGCTTTTCTGTGGGTAGACTGGTAGAGCACCCACTCATCCGGTAAAGCGTTTTCAATAAATACCACTTTCCCTGTCGCATCGTGAGCAATACCCTGTGCGTCCAGATCAACAGACTCAACCCGCAAGGCATCGGGATGTGGAACACGGATATCCGTGGCAGAGTCCCGACTCATGGGTTGGTGATCAATGGCATGGGGTCTACAGGTTTACCCATTTTGCGAATTTCAAAATGGAGCTTCACCTGATCCGCCTCTGTGCTGCCCATTTCTGCAATCTTTTGTCCTTGCTTGATGAACTGATCTTCCTTCACCAGCAATTTGTCATTGTGTGCATAGGCGGTCAGATAAGTATTGTTGTGCTTGATGATCACCAGGTTGCCATAGCCCCTGAGACCAGCGCCTGAATACACCACCCTGCCGTCGGCTGCTGCAACAACAGGGTCTCCAAGCTTGCCTGCAATGTCTATACCCTTGTTTTTGAGACCATCGAAAGTTCCGATGACCTTGCCCTTGGTTGGCATGGTGAAAGTCAATTCAATCGATGCCGATGGTTGTGTGACAGCGTTGTTAACGGGTTTCTCAGCCTGCTGTACTGTATCTGGCTTGGATGCAGGGTTAGAACCTTGCTGAACCGGATCGGCTTTATTGAGATTGCCAGCGGGTTCAATCACGCTGGTGCGCGATACCGGTGTCACTACAACCCCATTTGAATCTGCTGCATTGGACTCAGCCGCCGTAGGTTGGACTCGCAATACCTGCCCAACCTCAATCCGATCAGGCTTATCTATGTTGTTCCACCGGGCAATATCACGCCAATTTTGGCCCTGCTCCAGGCCGATGCGAATGAGCGTGTCGCCAGGACGTACCACATACTGCCCAGGAGAGAGTTCCTGTGGGCGACCAGGGGTGGCCATGGTTGGGCTCGATTTGGTCCGATCTTCGACAGGAGCAGGCGTGTGCTGATATCCAATGGTGCAACCGGACATCAGTAGCACAATCATCAATGAACCTGAGAGCAATCGCATGAGGAGGCCAGGAAAATTCATTCAATGCCTGATTTTAGTGGGACGAAATGAACATCCTCCATGATGACTTCCTTGATACCAGAAGGAGTTCGGTCAATCACAAGTAAGCTCTGTCGTCCTGCTTGATTTTGGACTGGCGCAACCAATCGACCTCCGATATCAAGCTGATCGATCCAAATCCGTGGCAAATGCTCCGCGCCTGCAGCCGACAAAATACCTGAAAAGGGGGAGCCAGTTTCATAGCCTTGCGCACCATCGCGCAAAAGCAGGTGGAGATTTGGCAGTCGCAAGGGTCTCAAGTTGCTCTTTGCCTTCAGGTGTAACTCCTTGATTCGTTCCAGGGAGTAAACCTCTTTGCAAAGCAATGACAGGATCGCCGCTTGGTAACCACAGCCTGTACCGATTTCAAGAACACGCTGATGCAATCCCTTTTGCAAATAGATGGGTGCCTGAAGCAACAAGGACAACATTCTGGCCACCACATTCGGCTTCGAAATGGTTTGTCCAGCACCAATAGGCAGACTTGTGTCTTCGTAGGCTTGAACGCGAAGGGCTGAGTCGACAAATCGATGCCGCTCCACCTTCAGCATCGCTTGCAGGACCCGCAGGTCTTCAACACCTGAAAGCCTGATCTGCTCAATCATGCTGAGGCGATAGCGTTCAGAGGAAAAGCCAACAGAATCCCCCATATAGGGAATGGCTCTCATGTCCCAAGCATGGGCGTGAGCAGGTGTCGATTCATCGGGCTGAACGGGACTTGATCCAGCCAGCGGGGGCAATCTCGAGGGGAATCGAGGACGTTGGGGCATGACTAAAGTTGAAGGTCCTTGATCGCCTTCCCCCACAGGGGAATACTGGCATGCTCGGTGAGATCCACCATCAACGGAGTCATGGAGACAAACCCATTGGCCGTCGCATAAAAATCTGTATCCGGTGCATCATCCTTTGCAGGACCAGCACCTCCAATCCAGTACATGGTGTCACCCCTAGGATTGATTTGAGTATGAACACGCTCGGCGGCATGCCTTCTTCCCAATCGACAAGACTTGATGCCCTTGATATCGCCCATAGGCAAATTGGGAATATTGATGTTCAACAAAAAATGAGGTTGCAATGGTTTACTCAACAAGGCGTTGACCAATTGAACTGCAATTCCAGTTGCATCAGCCAGGTGTTCCCAGCCTTTCTTCACTTGCGAAAAGGCAATGGCTGGAATTCCCATCATGTAGCCCTCCATGGCTGCAGCAACAGTACCCGAGTAAATCGTGTCTTCACCCATGTTTGCGCCGTTGTTGATGCCAGAAACCACCAAATCTGGTCGGTAACCAAGCAATCCTGTGAGAGCGATGTGAACACAGTCCGCCGGAGTGCCATTCACGAAGCGTATGCCCTGAGACGCTTCGTGAACAGTCAGAGGTGAAAGCAATGTCAGCGCATTGGACTTGGCGCTATTATTTTGCTCAGGAGCAACCATCTCTACGTGATGGAACGCCTTGAGTGCATTGAATAACTGCACAATGCCAGGCGCTTGGTAACCATCGTCATTACAAATCAGAATTCGTTTCATCGGATGATTATTGGCCCTAATGAATGGCTGAACAAGTTTCGCAACAAAAAAGCCCCGAGATGGGGCTAAGAATCAAGTGGGGTGGCTGATGGGACTCGAACCCACGACGACCAGAATCACAATCTGGGACTCTACCAACTGAGCTACAGCCACCACTGAAGAGAATTATAACGGTCTACAAAGTAACGCCATCAACCCTTAGATGAGGAAGACTTGAACGCATCAACGGCCTTGAGCTTGACATTCAGTTGCTGCCTCAGTGATTGGAGGTAGGCCTGAGCCTGGGCATCTGAATAGGCCCTTTGCATCAAGTTTTTAGACAGTTGGAGGGTATTTGTTTCTGGTGAATCGCTCACAGATTTAAGTTCAACTACAAACACCCCAGCCTGCCCCTCATCCACGATAAACCGTGAAGGCAATGGGGAGGCTGGATGTCTTAAAACAGCGTTGATGACTGGCGCACTCAAACCTCGAGTTTTGACACGACTGACCAAAGCCTCATCCTTCAGAGAGGCGCTGCCATTGCCTTTGAGACCCTGAGCCTCAGTCTGGGCTTTGCGAATCGCTTCTTCCGATTTGTATTGAGCGATGACTAGCTCTTTAGCTTCGTCGAATTCCAATTGACGCTTGGTTTGATGTTGCGTCACTCGTGCAGATACCAATGTGGATGAACCTGCGTCAATGGCTGCCGTGTTGCGCTTTTGGGCTAAGCTGTCTGCACTGAACAAGGCTTCAATAACTTTGGGGTGCTGCAGGGTAGTTGGCAAAGTGCCTAATTGCTCACGCGAGACGACAGGAAAGGTCTTCAACTCCAAGCCCAACTGCTTTGCGATGGGAGCCAAACCATCTGGCTGCTCATAGACAAGATTGGTGAATTGCTCTGCGAGCTCGGCAAAACGCTTTTGAGCCATCTGCTCTCGCAAGAGCTTGTCAATGGCGGGCTTGACCGATTCAAAAGTCTGAACTTGGCCTGGTTTGATCTCGGTCACCTGAATGATGTGGAAACCAAATTCCGACTGGACAACGGCCGACACCTCCCCCACCTTGAGGTCAAATGCGGCATCAGCAAAAGGCTTAACCATGTCTTTTTTGCCAAAGAAACCTAAGTCGCCTCCCTGCTTGGCAGTGCCTGAGTCCTGCGATTCTGATTTGGCAACAGATTCGAAAGTGCTAGGTTTGGCTAGGATCCGAACGCGCAGTTCCTCAGCCTTGAGTCGGGCTTTATCAAGGTCTGCGGCTGAAGTTCCCTCGCGGGGGGCATTGATCAGGACATGCCTAGCACGGCGCTGTTCTGGCGTTGAATAAGACTGCACATTTTGTTGGTAATAGGACCTTGACTCCTCAGGCTTGACTTCGATTTGCCTGGCAATCTGGGTAACGTCCAGTGAGACCCACTCCCCTTGAATGGTTTCTTGGGCTTGAAATTTCGCCGCGTTCTTATCGTAATAAGCCTTCAAATCTGTGTCATTGATCTGAATGGAGGGAGCAAGCTTGAGAGGATCAATGCGAGTCCAAGCAATCTGCCGTGATTGTGACCAGGCTGATTGACTAGCGCGGGTTGCTTCAGAAAGATATGTCGCAGAAATAGACTGAATGAGTGACTCGCTCATGAGCGAGGAGCGCAATCTGGATTCATACATCTCAGGTGTCATTCCTTGAGCTGACAGCAAAGCAGCATAGATCTCCTTTTGGACGTTGCCCTGAGGATCGCGAACGGCCTGCAACTGAGGATTCGTTTGAATGGCGAGGGCAAGGCGCTGATCAGTCACATGGATATTGAACTTGGCGGCAGCAGATTGCAGAACACGATCATTGATCAACTGATCTAGTACCTGAGACTTGAAGGCCTGGGTATCGAAAACCTTCAGATCAATCCCAGGGTTTTGGCGAGTAATTCGAGCGGCTTCTTGCTGCGCAATTTTTTCAACTTCAGCCAATGAGATATCGTGCCCATCAACCACAGCCACGACCTCGGAGTCAGAGGTAAAGCGCTTATATCCATCAATTCCAAATAAAACAAACGATGGAAAGATGAGAATCACCAAGAGCAATTGCATGATGCGCTTGTGCTGTCTCACGAAATCAAACATATATGCCTCTAAAACAGGAATGGCGAACCAAAGGCTCGCCAATTTTTGTGGTGGGTGCTGACGGGTTCGAACCGCCGACCTACGCCTTGTAAGGGCGCCGCTCTACCAACTGAGCTAAGCACCCAGTTCAATCTCTTAGTTCAATGCATCCTTAAGAGCTTTGCCTGGACGAAACTTAGGAACTGTAGCAGATTCGATGGTAATGGCTTCGCCAGTTCTGGGGTTCCTGCCCGTGCGCCCTGCTCTTTTGGACGTGTCAAAAGTACCAAATCCCACCAAAGAAACAGAGCCTCCATTTTTAAGGGTCATTTGAACTGCCCCAATCATGGCATCCAGTGCACGCGCAGCAGAAGCCTTTGGCAATTCCGCCTGCTCGGCAATGTGGTCAATCAATTCGGCTTTGTTCATCTTCGGGTACTCCTGGACACAATGGATCATCTGGGGTTTCGATTCGAGGGTGGGATTCTAGGTTGAATCCCATTAGCAAATCATCTCAGTGCTTCTACTATGGCGTTTCCCAAATCTTGTGTGTGAGCATGACCTGAAAGATCCGGTGTTTTGGGTGCTCCTGAATCCACAGCCAGCACCGCTTCAATCGCCCTCAAAATATCATCGTGAGCGTCACGATACCCCAGGAAATCCAACATCATTGCGCCCGACCAGATCTGACCAATTGGGTTAGCAATGCGTTTGCCTGCAATGTCTGGGGCTGAACCATGGACAGGTTCAAAAAGGGATGGGAATTTTCGATCGGGGTTGAGATTGCCACTGGGAGCAATGCCAATGGTCCCTGTACAGGCAGGACCAAGATCACTCAGGATGTCGCCAAAGAGATTACTAGCAACCACCACATCAAAATGCTCTGGCCTTTGAACAAAGTGCGCGGTCAGGATATCAATGTGAAACTTATCCCATGTCACTGACGGATACTGCTTTGCCATCTCTTTCACGCGATCATCCCAATAAGGCATGGTGATAGAAATTCCATTCGATTTTGTTGCACTAGTCAGGTGCTTCCTGTTGCGTTTGGTTGCCAATTCGAAAGCAAATTTCAGAACACGGTCCACACCATGACGCGTCATGATGGACTCTTGCATCACAATCTCTCGCTCAGTACCCGGAAACATGACGCCCCCCACATTGGAGTATTCGCCCTCGGTGTTCTCCCGCACGATGAGCATGTCAATCTCACCCGGCAGTCGCTTTGAGCCATCTTTCCTCACAACAGGAGAAACAATGCCAGGCATCAACCTGGCTGGTCGCAAGTTGATGTATTGATCAAACTCCCTTCGAAATAACAGCAGGGAATTCCATAGAGATATGTGATCAGGGATTTTCTCTGGCCAACCTACTGCTCCAAAAAAAATCGCATCGTGAGATCCCACCAAGTCTTTCCAATTCGTGGGCATCATGACACCGTGTTTTTCAAAATAAGGCCAAGAGCAAAAATCAAAATGATCAAAGTGGATGTCAATTCCGCGCAGTCGACACACAGCGTCAAGGACTTTCACACCCTCAGGCATGACCTCGCAGCCAATTCCATCACCAGGGATGACCGCAATGCGTAGTTTGGACATGGGAAAACTCCTTATCGACGGATCTGACCTGAATAACGCACCACCATTCCGACCCCGATGGCAGTCGCAAGAATGCCCAACAAAGTGAGATGGGTGATGGGTTCATCAAACAACAGCCATGCAATCATGGCTGTACAAGGCGGCACCAAATACATGAGGCTACTGACGGAAGCAGCAGCCCCCCGCTGAATAAGCAAATACAACAATGAACTACCGCCCATGGTCAATCCAATGACTGACCACGACATAGCAGCCCAAAACTGAGGAGACCAATCAATGAGCTCTGATTCATACCAAGCAAATGGCAGAGTGACCAGAGCAGCTGAAGCCAATTGGATGAAATTGGCAGTCCGAACATCACAAGGCTTAACATGATGCTTTTGATAAATCGTTCCTGAAGTGATGGAGATCAGGGCCAATACTGCCCAAAACAGGGAAGTTGATGAAACCTCAAGAGTGGATTCAATTTTTTGAAGCAGCACCAAACAAACCCCTGTGAACCCCAAGGCCAGCCCCAACCACTGGGGCATCAGGATGCTTCCTCCCCGCGCAGACACCCAGATGCCAGTCAGCACCGGTTGCAATCCAACGATGAGGGCTGAAAGCCCAGCTCCCATACCCAACTTGACTGCGGCCCAGACACCGCCCAAATAGCCCGCATGCATCAGAGCACCTGTCACTGCGAGGTGAAGCCATTGCTTTGCTTCCCGAGGCCAAGCAACCCTTGCCAAAGCTATCCAAACAGCAAAAAAAAGCAGAGATAAAAGGTATCGGATCTCGAGAAACGAGAACGGTGGAGCGTGGGGCATCCCGAATCGCGCAACGATGAAGCCAGTGCTCCAAATCAGCACGAAAACCGCAGGCATGGCAATCAACCAGCGTTGGTTGGGATCAGAGGCGTTCAACGCGAACGCTCTCTGATGTGGGGAATGGCTTTATTCAGATAAAACAACATGGACCACACCGTCAAGAAGGCCGCAACATGGATCAACACATTGCCCCACCAGCGAGCATCAAGCCATTCACCCAAGTGCGCATCAAACAGCAAGAACGGGATCGCCACCATTTGGACCGTGGTCTTCATCTTTCCGACCATATTCACCGCCACACTTTTAGACGCCCCAATGGTGGCCATCCATTCGCGAAGGGCAGAAATGGCAATCTCTCGGCCGATGATGATGAGACCGATATAGGCTGGAGTCCTACCCAATGACACCAAAATCAACAGACAGGCACACACCAAAAACTTGTCAGCGACAGGATCCAAAAATGCACCAAATGCCGAGGTTTGATTGAGTTTCCTGGCCAAAAACCCGTCCAGCCAATCTGTGAGGGCAAAAAGAATGAACATGGCCGTCGCGATCAGGTTCCTCTCGAAAATCGGAATAGGCCATTCGTAGACCCAAACGAGCAACGGAATCGCGGCAATGCGTGTCCACGTCAGCAAAGTTGGGAGAGTCAAAAACGTGCTCATTGGTAAATGATCTGAATGGCAGGTTGAGAGGAATCTACAGATTCTTCCAGATCGCACATCAATTGCAAGGCGGCAATTTTTTCATCAGTTGGCGGCAATCTGGATGATAAGTCCAGACTCACGCAAACATCACGGATATTCAAAACACATCGAACTGCCAGGCCCTCGTCCGCATGGTCACCCTCGGCACCTTGCACGACCCGTATCTGCTCTGACAAATCAGGCCTTCGATCATATAGAGACAACTCGATGCGCCTTGCAAAAGCACTCCGCGCGCGATGAAGGCTCCATACCTCTGACACATTCAAGCGGTAGCCCCCACTGAAGCGATCAGGTTGAACCTTACCTTTAACCACCAGCAAGGCATCCTCTTGAAAGTCAGCGCGAAACCGTGAATGAGCATCGCCATCAGTCACCACCACATCCATGGATCCTGAAAGGTCATCCAACTTGAACAAGGTCATTGGGCCTCGCTGAGATTGAATGGTTTTGAAATCCGAGGCAATGCCAGCCACCACAACAGCCTCTCTAGATTCGATCAGGTCGCTGATTTTGAGTTTGACAAATCGACGCACCTCTTTCTCGTATTCATCAAACAAATGGCCTGAAAAATAAAATCCAAGGGCTGCTTTTTCTTGTTCCAACTGGGTCCTGAAACTCCAAGGCGCAACGCTGGGTAGATCAGGTTCACGGTTGATCGATTCGTCGTGACCCACGTCATCGAAGAGACCTCCCTGATTGAGATCCGATTGCTTTTGATTCGCAAAGGCTATAGCCAGGTCAACGGACTGAATCAGTGCCGCACGATTAAGGTGCAAGGAATCAAATGCTCCCGCACGGATCATGGCCTCGATGGTTCTTTTGTTAATTTTGGTTCGATCTACACGCGCACAGAAATCAAAAAGACTGGTGAATGGACCAGCACTCTTACGTTCCTCAATCACCGCATCAATGGCTTGTGCGCCGGAGCCCTTGATGGCACACAAACCATATCGAATAACAGTGTTTGATACCGGCACAAACCCAGGCTCACATCGATTGACATCAGGTGGTTCAAAAGAGATACCCATACGCAAAGCATCGTCATGAAGGGCTTTGAGCTTATCGGTGTTGTCCATCTCCACAGTCATGTTGGCAGCAAAAAATTCTGCCGTGTGATGAACTTTCAACCATGCCGTTTGATAGGCGAGTAGCGAGTACGCAGCAGCATGGGACTTATTGAATCCATATCCTGCAAAACGCTCCATGAGGTCAAACACCTCATCAGCTTGCGCAACCGACAACCCATTTTTCAAGGCACCTGCTCTGAAAATCTCACGGTGCTGCGCCATTTCCTCAGGCTTCTTTTTACCCATGGCTCGCCTGAGCAAATCAGCACCACCCAAAGAATAACCACCAAGGACTTGGGCTGTTTGCATGACCTGCTCTTGATAGACCATGATGCCGTAGGTCTCTGAAAGCACAGTCTCTACCATTTGATGCGGATAGGTTACCGCTTCACGACCGTGCTTTCTTGCGATGAAGCTTGGAATCAGATCCATTGGACCTGGGCGATACAAGGCATTCAATGCAATCAAGTCTTCGAGTCTTGAAGGCTTGGCATCCTTGAGCATGGATTGCATACCCCGACTTTCAAACTGGAATACAGCTTCTGTCATCCCCTTTGCAAACAATTCATAGGTATGGGGGTCATCCAGAGGAATATTTTCTAGTCGGAACTCCTGGCCTTGAGGATGGCGATCAGTGATCATGTTTTTAGCCATCTCTAGGATGGTCAGCGTCGCCAATCCCAAGAAATCGAATTTCACCAAGCCTGCAGCTTCGACGTCGTCCTTGTCAAATTGACTCACGACAGAATCACTGCCTGGTTGCTTGTAGAGCGGACAAAAATCTGTCAACTTGCCTGGAGCAATCAACACACCACCTGCATGCATGCCCACATTCCTCGTCAAGCCCTCCAATTTCTGAGCGAGATCGATCAATGTTCGGACCTCATCTTCCCTGTAATAGCGGGACTTGAGTTCAGGTTCAACCTCCATGGCCTTGGCAATCGTCATGGCCAGACCCGGCTTATTGGGAATTAATTTAGAAATGCCATCGCAAAAGGTGTAGCTCATGTCCAATACACGGCCCACATCGCGGATGGCAGCCCTCGCGGCCATGGTGCCAAACGTGACAATCTGGCTCACGGCAGTTGAGCCATATTTTGATTTCACATAATCGATGACACGATCGCGATTAGCCTGGCAAAAATCAATGTCAAAGTCAGGCATTGATACACGCTCAGGGTTCAAAAAACGCTCAAAAAGCAAGTTGTATTGAATGGGATCTAAATCGGTAATACCCAAGGCATATGCCACCAAGGATCCGGCACCTGACCCTCTTCCTGGACCCACAGGACAATGATGGTTTTTTGCCCATTGAATGAAATCGCCAACAATGAGAAAGTAGCCTGGAAATCCCATCCGGATGATGGTGGAGATTTCATGATCAAGGCGCTGATGATAGTCAGCCCGTACAAGGTCACGCTCAGCGACCGAAGGGAATCGCTCATTCAATCGTCGCTCAAGTCCAGCATGCGACTCCTGCCGGAAATATTCCTCGATGGGCATGGGACTGCCATTAATGAGTGGCGTTGGATAGTCAGGCAACTGTGGCTTTCCAAGCGACAAGGTCAGGTTGCATCGCTGGGCAATGAGAACAGTGTTATCGAGGGCATCAGGTAAGTCCTCGAAGAGTTGCTGCATCTCTTGCGAGGTCTTGAAGTACATTTCCGACGTAAAACGCCTGATCCTTCTGGGGTTGCCCAATATTTCCCCATCTGCGATGCATATCCGAGCTTCATGAGCCTCGTGATCTTCGGGAGTTCCGAATTGAACTGGATGTGTGGCAACCAAAGGCAAGCCCAATTCTTGAGCCAATTTGGCATTGGCAGCAACCAAAGCCTCATCGGATAAACGGCCCGCACGTTGAACCTCTAAATAAAACCGATGAGGAAATGTGCTGGCCAACTCCAATGCCATTGCTTTTGCATGAGCTGGATCCTCGCTCAACAAGGCCTCACCCTGCCACCCTGCTGAAAAGCCACTGAGTGCGATCAATCCGTCAGAATGCAGGATCAACTCTGACCAAGGGACGCCTTGCGGCCCTGAGGGCAAGGCATGCTCCCAAAGCAAGGTCAGGAGTTGACAGAGATTCAAATAGCCCTGATGGCTGGTGACCAAGAGCAATAAACGGCTTTGCAGCGATGGATTCAGAGGAGACTGGACCAATATCTCTGCACCCACAATGGGCTTGACTCCCATTTTTCTGGCTGATTGATAAAACTTGATAGCACCAAAAAGATTGAACTGATCAGTGACAGCCAGAGCAGGTTGTGATGACTTGCTGGCGTGCTCAACCAAATCGTCGATGCGATTGACACCGTCAGAAACTGAAAATTCGGAATGAACCCGCAAATGCACAAACATAACCAAATTGTGTCATGGCCGCCAGGCACCGTTGCCAAGCCAGACCGATCAAATTCTGACAAAATGCAATCTGACTAACCCGAGGTGATCCATGTCCAACGAATTGATTCAACACATCTCCGATGGCAATTTTGAACAGGAAGTTCTTCAGTCAAAAATCCCTGTTTTGGTTGATTTTTGGGCTGAATGGTGCGGTCCCTGCAAAATGATTGCCCCTGCCCTAGATGACTTGGCAAAGAGCAAGCAAGGCCAGTTGTTGGTAAAAAAATTAAATGTTGACGACAACCGCAACGTCCCAGCCCAATTCGGCATTCGCGGCATCCCAACATTGATGCTGTTCAAGGATGGTCAGTTGACCGCCACGAAAGTGGGCGCTCTTAGCAAACCGCAGCTCACCGAATTCATTGACGCTCATCTTTCTTGAACAGGGTGCCCAGCCTGGGCATCTTGCTTTTTTTGCGGTAATATTCGAACTTAATTAGCCCACCTGGGCACTTCTTTAGGCACCTCCGTCGCCTTTTCTCTACTACCCTCACCTTTTCCCTCCCCGGAGTGTTGACATGCATTTGAACGAACTGAAAGTTTTGCACGTCTCTGAGTTGCTTATTCAAGCTGAAGCGCTAGAGATCGAAAACACGGGTCGCATGCGCAAGCAAGAGTTGATGTTTGCCATCATCAAAAAACGCGCTCGTGCCGGGGAGCAAGTTTTTGCGGACGGCGTGCTGGAAATCCTTCCAGATGGATTTGGCTTTTTAAGAAGCCCAGATACAAGTTACACCGCTAGCACCGACGACATTTACATCAGTCCCAGCCAAGTGCGTCGTTTCAACTTGCACACAGGCGACATGATTGAAGGGGAAGTGCGTATCCCCAAGGATGGCGAGCGTTATTTTGCGCTGACCAAACTCGACAAGGTCAATGGCAATTTGCCTGAGCAGAACAAACACAAAATCATGTTCGAAAACCTCACCCCGCTCTTTCCCAAAGAGCAGATGAAGTTGGAACGCGACATCAAGAGCGAAGAGAACATCACTGGTCGAATCATCGACATCATTGCTCCTATCGGTAAGGGTCAACGTGCCTTGCTGGTCGCTCCACCCAAGAGTGGCAAAACAGTCATGATGCAGCACATTGCCCATGCCATCACAGCAAATTACCCCGACTGCCACATGATGGTCTTGCTGGTGGACGAACGTCCTGAAGAAGTGACAGAAATGCAACGCAGTGTGAGGGCCGAAGTCATTGCTTCGACCTTTGACGAGCCTGCCGCACGCCATGTCCATGTGGCCGAAATGGTGATCGAACGCGCAAAACGGCTGGTTGAATTAAAAATGGATGTCGTGATTCTTTTGGACTCCATCACTCGACTTGCGCGCGCCTACAACAATGTCGTCCCAAGCTCTGGCAAAGTTCTCACCGGTGGGGTGGATTCCAACGCCCTGCAACGCCCCAAACGCTTTTTCGGTGCGGCTCGCAATGTGGAAGAAGGGGGTTCCTTGACCATCATTGCTACTGCGCTTGTTGACACCGGTAGCCGCATGGACGAAGTGATTTTTGAAGAATTTAAGGGCACCGGTAACAGCGAAATCCACCTGGATCGCCGACTCTATGAAAAACGAGTCTTCCCTGCCATCCAACTCAACCGCAGCGGTACCCGCCGAGAGGAACTCTTGCTGGCTCCCGAAATACTGCAAAAGACCCGAATTCTTCGCCAATTCATCTACAACATGGATGAAATTGAATCCATGGAATTGATGCTCAAAAACATGAAGTCGACCAAAAACAATGTGGACTTCTTTGATTTGATGCGACGCGGAGGTTAAATGCCTCAAAAAGTGGCATAATGTATTGTTCTTTAACAGAGAAAGTGGCGCAGAGCATGCGCTGGCTACTCATCAGGAGTCACCATGAAAGAAGGCATTCACCCCAATTACCGCGACGTCTGCTTTGTCGATTTGTCTAACGGTTTCCAGTTTGTGACGCGCTCTTGCGTCAATGCCAAGGAAACCATCAAACTGGACGATGGTCGCGAGCTCCCCTTGTTCAAGCTGGATACCTCCAGCGAATCTCATCCCTTCTATACGGGCACCCAGAAGTCTGTTGACTCTTTGGGCGGTCGTGTTGAGAAATTCCGCAATCGTTACAACCGCAACACCAGCAAGTAAGATTCAAGGCATTCGTGCCCGGCAGCCCGGCTCGTCCTGGCTGCTTTTTTTTTGCCCCAAGCGTGTGAAAACCCAGTTTCCTCGTACCAATCCCGCCATCGTCACTGAGCAGGCCGCGCAGACGCTTCCTCGCGTTGCTCTGATTGGATTGGCGTTGGTTTATTGTCTAGCCGGGTTAATTGACCGAGAGCCCTTCAAGCCACTAGAAATTGTTCAATTGGGTTGGGTTTTCATACTGACTCAAGCACACCCGGCGACTGATTTACTCAACCATCCAGGCTTTGATCAGCTGCTATTCCCCGCTGGCTTCACACAGTTGATTGCATTGCCCTTGAAGCATTTGACTGCAGACGCTGCTTTTTTCGTTTATCGGTGTGCCTCTGCGCTCATATTAATGGGGACACTGTTGATGACCTGGCTTGCAGCTCGCCGATTTGCAAGCCTCACCTCTGCCCAGCCTGTTTCGTTCGCATTTGGCGGAGAAGCCAAGCCTGGTTCCTATGCCACCACCATTGCCGATTCAAGTGTCCTGGCCTTGATTGCTTCATTGGGGTTTTCTCAATTTGGACACGAGTTCTCTTCTTTTTTGGCCTTGATTTTTTGCGTCAGTCTTCTGATGCTCTCCACCGCCTATATTCAAGGTAACGGGCTCGCGCGGCTGGCAAGCCGTTTGATCCCCTTATTGATGATGGCTTTCATTGGTGCCCCCCTGTTGGCCATTGTGATGGCCGTGATGCTTGTCCTTCAATCTGCACTGTCAAGATCTGCTGGCAAACGAAGTAAAGAATTTTTATTGCATTTAATTTTGATGCTGGCGGTCATCGCGATTGTGTTGACCTTGTCCTACGACGATCTGATGCAATTACTTTATGGGCGTCAATCTCATGGGTTAGTCAAAGCATCACAGCTCTTGATCTGGTTCACGTGGCCTATTTGGCCCATGGTTTTGTGGACCATGTGGAAATGGCGTAGCCACTGGTGGTCAAGGAATGCCAGTGTTCATCTCCTGTCGCCCATCTTAATGAGTCTTGGCACATTGATTCATGCCCTCTTCCTGGGTCTCAATGATCGTTGGTATTTTCTAAGCTTGCCGGCTTTGTCACTCCTAGCTGCCATGGCACTTCCCACTCTGACTCGTTCGGTGTCATCCATCATTGACTGGTTCACCATGCTGTTGTTCACCGGATCAGGTGTTTTGATCTGGTTATTTTGGCTGGCAGGTCTAACCGGGTGGCCAATTGTCATTTCTCATCGCCTGCAGCAACTGATTCCTGAATTCAATCTCCAATTTCATTTTTTCCAATTTCTGATTGCATTACTCGCCTCGGTAGGTTGGCTATGGCTTGTTCATTGGAGAACTGGGCGACACCGCGAGGCACTCTGGAAGAGCTTGGCGCTCCCCGCTGGCGGTGCAGCAACTTGCTGGGTTCTTTTGACGACACTGTGGTTGCCCTATTTGAACCAGTCAAGAAGCATGGCTGAACTGGGAGTGCAAGCGGCCAGCTCCATGCCCGACCATCAATGTGCATATGACTGGAATCTCTCTGCTGAGCAAATTTCCAGTCTGCTTTACTATGGTGCCGTCCATCGAATTGAGTCGACCCTGGTCATGGATCAAAACGATACCTGCTCATTGCTCATCGCCAATCGAAATGGGCTGAATAACAATGAATCCGCTATTGATGCCGCCGTCTGGGTCAAGGACAAAACACTGGCAGGCAGCCTCACGAGCACCGATGATGATGTGGTGATTTTCCGTCGCCGCTGATGATGAAGTCCGAGAGTCGAAGCATTCTCAAACATGCCATGACCATCTTATGGGGTCAATGGGCGGTGATGTCCTTTGGTTTGATTGATGCAGCTGTTGCTGGCAGATATGACACGGATGCGCTGGCTGCCTTGTCCATCGGGACATCGATTTACATCACCATTTACGTGACCTTGATGGCCGTACTCCAGGTCACCTTGCCCATTTTTTCCGAGCACCTGGGTGCAGGCCGTCAATCCAAATTGGCCCAATTGGTCATACAGTCTTGCTGGATCTGGCTGGCTTTATCCATAGCAGGTGCGCTGGCCTTATGCTTTCCAGATGCCCTGATGCGATTAACGCAAGTGCCTGAGCAACCTCAAGCCTTGGCCAAAGACTACCTCCTCTTCATGGCCATGAATCTGCCCTTGGTGTTGCTCTTTCGATTGTTCGCTTCGCTCTGCCAAAGCCTTGGAACCCCCCAGCTGGTGACCAAGATTCAAATCTTGGCGCTGATATTGAAAGTTCCGCTCGCCATGTGGTTCACATTTGGCGGCTGGGGACTCACCCCAATGGGATTGATGGGTTGCGCATTGTCAACCCTGCTGATTCAATCCATCATGCTTGCCTTTGCAGCGTGGGCTTTCACGCATCACGAGGCATTCATTCAGTTTGATTTTTTCAAGCAGAAATGGAGGATTGATTGGTCTGGCATCCGTGAAATCATTCGCCTGGGCATCCCCAACGCCATCACCTCTGCGGTTGAGGTCAGTTCGTTCACCATGATGGCTTTGTTCATTGCTCGCATGGGGCCCAGCGCAACGGCCAGCCATCAAATTGCAGCCAGCATGGCCGCCTTCATTTTCATGATCCCCATGGCGTTGTCGGTTGCTGCCAGTGCACGCTTCAGTTACTGGATAGGCGCCAAGGAGACAGGGCATGCCCGTGAGGTTTTGCACATTGCCTACGCTTGGATCATCCGTCTTGGCCTGGCGACAGCGTCAATTTTCTGGTTGGGGAGCACCCTCATTGCCCAGCTTTTTTCATCGCAGGACATGGTTACCTCAAAAGCCTCGGAAATGCTTGTGTTAGTGGGTTTCTTTCACCTAGGAGACGCATTGCAAGTGATGGGGTTTTTCTTGCTTCGCTCGCTTCGCGTCACCTGGACTCCCATGCTGGTCTATACCGCAACACTTTGGGGAGTGGGCTTGATGGGGGGTTACCAACTGGCTTATGGAAGCCAGCAAACGGCACTCTCCAATGATCCCAGCTCATTTTGGTATTGCAGTGCCATCGCCATGATGATCTCTGGTTTAGCCCTTGGAGGGCTGCTCATTCGTGCTATTGACCAATCTGCTCTTGGAAAAACACAGCGTAAAACATGAGCCAACGCCAAATTGGCTGGTGATGACCAGTTGACCCTCATGCCGTTGAACAATGTGCTTGACAATGGCCAGACCCAGACCAGTACCGCCGGATTCTCTGGATCGACTGGAATCCACTCGATAAAAGCGTTCGCTAAGCCTAGGGATGTGCTCAGGCGGAATGCCAACGCCTTGATCCATCACGGCAATACCAACTAAGTCCTCAGGCATGGCGTGAACAGATAGACGAATGGCTGTTCCTGGGGTCGAATAACGGATGGCATTGTTCAGTAGATTGGTCACCGCGCTGAGCATCTCACTGCGATTACCCCAGAATAAAGCGCTTTCTGCCGGCCATGCCCATTCAAACTGAATGGAGTGCGGATTTTGAGAGAACTGGGACTGCGTCAAAGAGTTCGCAAGTGACATGGCCTCCTGCAACATCGCTTTGAGATCAAATTGCTCCTTGGGGGTGGGAATCGGCGTACCTTCGAGCTTTGACAGGGTCAGTAAGTCTGTGACCAGCAAATTCATCCTTGAAGCATGCTCTTGAAGCATCAGTAGATATTTATTTTTTTCCTCTTGAGATAACGGTAAATTTCTCAAAGACTCAATCAAGCCAAGAATGACTGTCAGCGGCGTTCGAATCTCATGGGACACATTGGCAACAAACTGCTGGCGCATGGACTCTGCCAATTCGATTTGAGTGACATCTGTGCTCAAAAGCAATACGCGACCCGCTCCATAAGCAAATTTTTGGACAGAGATCCGGCGGCGAGAATTCAAAGCCGACCCCCTTGCTTGCATGATGACAGGCTCGCTGGCGTTGGATTGAATCAGTTTGAGAAATTGTGGGTCTCGCAGTAGATTGCCAATCAATTGCTGGTGATCACGATGAAGATCGATGCTCCAATGCTCTGCGCCCATGAGGTTGCACCATTCAATGCGACCTTGCTCATCCAGTAACACCACACCATTTGGCGAGGCTTGGATTGCTTCAAAGAAATGGTGGATTCGATCGTCGCTGGCCTGAATCTGCTGCTTGTGGTCTCTACGAAGTCTTAGGATTCGCTCACTGACCTCTCGCCATGGTTGGGAAGTGACCCCCTCGGTGTCTTCTGAAGGAGACCTCAGCCACCTCATGAACTTTTGATGGCTTCGCCATTGCAAAAAAAGGCAGGTCAGGCAACCCAACCAGGTGCCCACCAGCAATGCCCCAAGCACCCCCCATTCAGGCACCAGCGTGAGGCTGATCGCTGAAAAAATCAATGTCGTGAAGATCAATGAGAAGAGGGTCATCGAGATGAGGCGTCCGTCATTTGGCCGTGAATTGATACCCCACACCACGCACCGTGGCGATCATTGAACCAGCACTCCCCAGCAATTCCCTGAGGCGCTTGATGTGCACATCCACTGTCCTCTCTTCAATGAAAACATGATCACCCCACACACGATCGAGCAATTGAGCCCGTGTGTGTACCCGCTCGGGATGATGCATGAAAAAGTTGAGCAGCTTGAATTCAGTTGGCCCCATTTTGATGGGCAGACCGCCAAGCTTCACAGAGTGAAGCGCCGCATCGATTTCCAACTCGCCAATCCGAATTGGCGCCCCCAAATGTTCTGGCGCACGCCGTCTTAAAACGGCACGTATCCTGGCCATGAGTTCCTGCATGGAAAAGGGCTTGGTGATGTAGTCGTCTGCCCCCATGTCCAAGCCTTTGATCTTGTCGGCATCCTCACTTTTGGCTGTGACCATGAGAATGGGAATGTGCTTGGTCCTGGCGTCTGATCGCCAGGATTTGGCCAGTTCGACACCGCTCACACCAGGCAGCATCCAATCCAACAAAATCACGTCAGGCAACGCACGCGCCACCAGGCTTTGAGCCGTTGCTGAATCCAATGCCACCTGTGGGGAAAATCCGTTGTGTCGCAAATTCAGAGCCATGAGTTCAGCGAGGTCGGCCTCATCCTCGACCACCAGCACTTTGGGGTTATGTTGCATGACTCAACCGTTGAGTTTGCTCTCGATTTGCTCGATTTCAATGTGACGAATGTCCGCCCCATGAACCACATAGATGATGAAATTGGCAATGTTTTTGGCATGGTCACCAATGCGTTCGATGGCTTTGGCAATGAACAACAAGTCCAAGCTGGCTCCAATCGTTCGAGGATCTTCCATCATGTAGGTGATGAGTTTTCTAACAAACCCATCGAACTCCCGATCAATGAGCTGATCCTCTTTCATGATGGCCAAAGCGGTTTTGGTGTCCAGGCGGGCAAAAGCATCCAATGCCTTTCGCAACAAGCCACTGGCCAGCTCGGCTTCAATTTGAAGCTCAGATGCAGGCAGGGTTCTGGGCTCTGTTGACTTCAAGATGGCCAGCACCATACGGGCGATTTTTTCAGCTTCATCTCCCACCCTCTCTAGGTTGGCCGTGATTTTTGACATGGCCATCAAGAGGCGAAGATCTCGTGCAGTGGGCTGTCGCCGGCCAATGATGGACGAAATGTCACGGTCAATTTCGATCTCGAATCGATCAACCTGGTTTTCCTCCTCTATCACCTGGTCGGCCACATCAGCGCGCCAGTTTGCCAATGAAAAGATGGCCTGACGAATTTGTGACTCCACCTTGCCTCCAAGTTCCATGACTTTGGAAGAAACGGCATTCAACTCACTATCAAACTGTGTGGACAAGTGCTTGTCGGGCATACGGCTCCCCTTGATGCTTCAATGCTTCTATCTGACCAGAATAAAACTGATTTGTGACAATTTAATGACTCTCGGTTGGGAATGTGACCGCCATGGCAATGGCCATTTGCTCAGCCAACGTAGGGTCGGGATGCTCCACCATGATTCGCAACAGAGGCTCAGTGCCGCTGGGGCGAATCAGCATGCGACCCACGCCCTGGAGTTGCGGGGTCAAGTCATCGCGAACTTTCACAAAAGGCGGGTGATCCGCCCATGGGAATCCCTGGGGAACGCGCACATTGACCAGATGCTGCGCATGCATGTGTAGGTCAGCAAGCCAATTGGCCAGGGATGACTGATGCTCGATCAAAGCCGCGAGAACCTGCAGAGCACTGATCAAACCATCGCCGGTTGAATGCTTATCCAGACACAGCAAATGGCCTGAGGACTCCCCACCGAGCAGCCAGCCCTTTTCATTGAGCAACTCAAGGATATATCGATCCCCCACTTTGGCTCGAACAAACTCATACCCCCGTTGGATGAGGGCTTGTTCCAGGCCAAAGTTGGACATCAGGGTTCCAACCACACCCGCGCTCCCAGCAGACTGACCAGGGCGACGGTGTTTGGCAATGGCATACAACAGTTCATCGCCACTGCGGATGCGTCCCTTGTGGTCAGCCATGATCAGACGATCTGCATCGCCGTCCAGAGCCAGACCCAAATCCGCGCCACTGGCCCTGACCATGTCGGCCATGACCTCTGGATGCGTAGCACCGCAATCTAGGTTGATGTTCAGGCCATCCGGGGCATTGCCCATGACCGTGACCTTGGCCCCCAATTCTTTGAGCAAAGTGGGCGCCACTTGATAAGCCGCACCGTGAGCGGCATCTACCACCACATGCAAACCTTTGAGGTCGGAACCCGCCGGGAAGGTGGATTTGCAAAACTCGATGTAGCGTCCTGCCGCATCATCGAGACGCCTGGCTTTGCCAATCGCTTGGGTGCTCACGCCAGCCTTGGGTTGAGCCAAACGGGCTTCCACAGCCATCTCCCATGCATCGTCGAGCTTTTCGCCCGCAGGGCCAAAGAATTTGATCCCGTTGTCCTCGAATGCGTTGTGGCTGGCGCTGATGACCACGCCCAGATCTGCACGAATGCCCCGCGTGAGATGCGCCACAGCCGGCGTGGGCAAGGGTCCCAGCAAGACCACATTCACACCCACCGAATTGAAGCCCGCCTCCAATGCAGACTCCAGCATATAACCCGAGTTGCGGGTGTCCTTGCCAATGACCACTGTTGCCTGGGCTTGATGCGCCAGCAGATGATGGCCAACCGCCTGGGCCAATTTCATGAAAAATTCAGGCGTGATCGGTTCAATGCCTACGCGCCCACGGATGCCATCTGTGCCAAAAAAAGTCCTGCTCATGGTGTTGATTCTTCCTTCAATCCCATCACGGCCTGCCAGATTTGCAGGGCCTCACGGGTGGCTGCCACATCATGCACCCTCACAATCCGCGCGCCTCGCTCGACAGCCATCAGGGCAGCAGCCACGCTGGGCATGATCCGCTGGCCTGCCGCCAAGCCTGTCACATGCCCCAGTGTAGATTTTCTGGACCATCCCACCAAAAGGGGTTGCCCCAAGTTCAGCAGTTCCGACTGCCGCGCCAAAAGGGTCAAATTCTGATCTGGGCTTTTGCCAAAGCCAATGCCTGGATCCAGAACCCAACGCTCCTTGTCCACCCCCGCCTCGACCAATCGCAAGGTCAGCTGCTCAAAAAATGACAGCACCGCCTCCATGACACCGGATTGGAGGGGATTGAGCTGCATGGTTTGTGGCTCGCCCTCCATGTGCATGAGGCAAAGCCCGCAATGGCTTGATGCAACGACCTCCATGGCACCAGGTTGGCGCAAAGCCCAGATGTCGTTGATGATGTCCACACCCAAGTCCAAGGCTTTTTGCATGGTTGCGGGTCTATAGGTGTCCAAGGATAGCGGGCAATCCCATTTCATCAGTTCAGTCAAGACTGGCTCAAGCCTCAACCATTCTTCCTGGTCGGAGATAGGCATCGCACCTGGCCGGGTTGACTCAGCGCCCACATCAAGGATTGCGGCCCCAGACTGGAGCAAGTGCTCGGCATGCTCTATGGCGCGATGCGGTGAATCATGAGAGCCCCCATCGGAAAAGGAATCCGGGGTCACGTTCAAGATGCCCATGATGTGGGGCGCTGTCAAATCCAGGGTGAATCGACCCGCCCTCCACAAAGAAAAGTGGGGCTCACGCCCCACAGGTTCAAAGTTCTCACTCACAGGCTCAAGCCGTGCTCGGTGAGGGTTCGCCGTTGAGGGGAGCGCCCCCGGAACCATCACCGGAAGGCGGGGTGCGAGGTGTCCAATCCTTGGGAGGACGGGGTGGGCGGCCTTGCATGATGTCATCGATTTGGTCGATTTCAATGGTCTCCCACTCCAACAAGGCCTTGGCCATGGCGTGCATCTGCTCAGAATGTTCGGTGATGAGTCGACGTGCCAAGTCATATTGGCCATCAATGATCTTTCTGACCTCGGAGTCCACCTTTTGCATGGTGGATTCACTCATGTGCGTGGTCTTGGTGACCGAACGACCCAGAAAGACCTCACCCTCGTTTTCGGCATACACCATGGGACCCAGTGCTTCGGTCATGCCATAGCGCATCACCATGTCGCGAGCAATTTGAGTTGCCCGCTCAAAATCATTCGAAGCGCCCGTGGTCATCTGGTTCATGAAGACCTCCTCAGCGATGCGACCACCAAATAGCATGCTGATCTGGTTGAGCATGTATTCCTTGTCGTAGCTGTAGCGATCCTTTTCGGGCAAGCTCATGGTGACCCCCAGCGCTCTGCCACGCGGGATGATGGTCACCTTGTGAACCGGATCACATTTGGGCAAAAGCTTGCCAATGAGGGCATGTCCGGCCTCGTGATAGGCCGTGTTCTTGCGCTCTTCTTCCGGCATGACCATGCTCTTGCGCTCAGGACCCATGAGAATTTTGTCTTTGGCTTTCTCAAAGTCCTGCATTTCCACCACGCGAGCATTGCGGCGGGCGGCCATGAGTGCAGCTTCGTTGGTCAGATTGGCCAGGTCTGCGCCACTCATACCGGGCGTGCCACGGGCGATCACTCCGGGCTCCACATCCTGGCCTACAGGGATCTTGCGCATGTGCACATTCAGGATTTGCTCGCGACCGCGAATGTCGGGCAGGCTCACATAAACCTGACGGTCAAAGCGGCCAGGACGCAACAAGGCAGAGTCCAAAATGTCAGGCCGGTTGGTGGCAGCCACCACGATCACACCCAGGTTGGTCTCAAAACCATCCATTTCCACCAGCATCTGGTTGAGGGTTTGTTCGCGCTCGTCATTGCCACCACCAAGGCCTGCGCCACGTTGGCGACCCACGGCATCGATTTCATCGATGAAGATGATGCAGGGGGCATTTTTCTTTGCGTTTTCAAACATGTCGCGCACACGAGCAGCGCCCACACCCACAAACATTTCCACAAAGTCTGATCCAGAGATGCTGAAGAAAGGCACCTTGGCCTCGCCTGCGATGCCCTTGGCCAACAAAGTTTTGCCAGTACCCGGGGGACCCACCAGCAGGAGACCTCGGGGAATTCGGCCACCAAGCTTCTGGAATTTCTGTGGGTCCTTGAGGAAATCCACCACTTCTTTGACCTCTTCCTTGGCCTCGTCACAGCCAGCCACATCGGCAAAGGTCACCTGGTTGTTGTTTTCATCCAGCATGCGGGCTTTGCTTTTGCCAAAGCTGAACGCCCCGCCCTTTCCACCGCCTTGCATCTGGCGCATGAAATAAATCCACACACCGATCAGCAGCAACATCGGACCCCAGCTGACCAACAGCGTCATGAGCAAAGAGCCTTCTTCGCGGGGCTTGACATCGAATTTGACGTTGTTATTGATGAGGTCGCCAACCAAGCCACGATCCAAGTAGGTGGCGTTGGTGCGGATGCGGCGATCGTCTGCGGTGACCGCAACGATTTCTGTCCCGGTTTGACCCTCCTGAATGGTGGCCGATTTGATGCGCTTGGCATGCACCTCATCCAGAAAGTCGGAATAGGCCATGTAGGTCATGCCTGAGCCGGTACGGGTGTCAAATTGTTTGAACACCGTGAACAAGACCAAGGCAATCACCATCCAAATGGCCAGTTTAGAAAACCACTGATTGTTCAAGATCGACTCCAGTCTTTTCGGTAGCGGGACAAGGCAAAACCAAGTTCGTAAATCATTTTATGGCTACAAGGGCGTTTCCCGAGCGGGAACTGGAGCAGCCATGAGGATTTAAGGGACATGCAAAGGGGATTTGGTAGCAATATGGGCGAAATCAAGAGGCAGGAGCCGATTTGTGGCCTATGCCCACCAAAAAGGTCTCTGCTGACCGGTCCCGGCTGGCCTTGGGTTTGAAGGGTTTGACCACCCTGAAATGATCTTTGAAAAGGCGAACCAGTTGGCTGTGGCCGCTGCCATGGAAGAGCTTGACCACCAGAGCGGCATTCTTGTGGCCGTGCTTTTGGGTGAAATCGACGGCCAATTCGACCAGGTGAGCAATCCTCACCGAGTCAGAGGACTCGATACCAGACAAATTGGGAGCCATATCTGAGATCACCACATCCACTTGCCGCCCCTCCAGATGGGCCGTCAACTGGTCATAGACGGCCTGCTCTCGGATATCGCCCTGAATGAAGTGAACCCCCTCGATGGGCTCCATGGGCAACAGGTCCAGGGCCAAGATGGTGCCATTGAGCTCACCCACCGCTGCCCCCTGCGGCGAGAGCTTGCGACGCACATATTGAGACCAAGCGCCAGGGGCACTGCCCAAATCCACCACCACCTGACCAGGACGGATGAGGCCCAGTGTCTCGTCAATTTCCTTGAGTTTGAAGGCTGCCCTCGAGCGAAAACCCTCCTTTTGTGCCATCCGCACATAGGGGTCGTTGACATGGTCGTTCAACCAAGCCTTGTTGATTTTCTTGCTCTTGCTTTGGATTTTCATGGTCGCTTAGCTAGGGAGGATAATGCAGTCATGAGTGCATTGCCATTAACCACCGCCGAGTGCCGCGAGTTTCGCGCCCAAGCCCACCACCTGCAACCTGTGGTTTCCATTGGATCTGATGGCTTGACGGCCGCCGTGATCCGCGAAGTCAATGCAGCCCTCAACGCCCATGGCCTCATCAAAGTCCGCGCCCATGTCGATGACCGCGACACCCGAGCCACCATGCTGCAGCAGTTGGCCGATGAATTGAGTGCCGGCATCGTGCAGCACATTGGCAAATTGCTGGTCCTGTGGCGGCCACTGCCGATCAAGGAAAAAGTCATTGATCCCCTCAAAAAGCCGGGTCCCAAGACGGTCAAAGTGATCCAGAACAGCTCGCGAGGCGGTCAGCGTCCCGAGGTCAAGCGGGTCAAGGTACTGGGCAATCAACGCCTCACCGCCTCAGGAAAAATCAAGCGCGCTAAGAGCAGAACAACCTCGGTTAAGAAAAAAGGATTGGGTTGAAATCACAGGTACTTGACCGAAATGATTTCATAAGTCTTAACGCCGGCAGGGGCTTGTACCTTGACCTCGTCCCCTTCTTCCTTGCCAATCAGCGCCCTTGAAATGGGGGAACTCACGCTGATCAGGCCCAGCTTGATGTCCGCCTCATCATCCCCGACGATCTGGTAGGTCACCGGGTCACCAGACGTCAAATCTTCCAGTTCCACTGTTGCGCCAAACACCACCCTGCCCCCTGCATCCAGGGAGGACGGGTCAATGATCTGGGCAGCCGACAGCTTGCCTTCAAGCTCCTGAATCCGACCTTCGATGAAGCCTTGACGGTCCTTGGCGGCATCGTATTCAGCGTTTTCACTCAGATCACCCTGCGCGCGGGCTTCTGCAATGGCAGTGATGACAGCCGGACGCTGAACCGTCTTGAGCTGGTGGAGTTCAGCCTTGAGCAGCTCGGCGCCGCGTTTGGTCATGGGAACAGTGCTCATGAATCACCTTTTCATGAAATCAATTGAATCAATACCGGGTCTGAGCTCAGACGGGAAGGAGTTGATGCAATTCGTGCAAGGAATACACCTCGAGGTTTTGCAGATGCTGCATGCCTTCAACGGCCGCTTCAGCGCCTGCAATCGTTGTGATCGTGGTCACCCGTGCAATCAAGGCCGTGGTGCGGATTTGTCGTGAATCGGCGATGGCGTTGCGGCGCTCCTCCACCGTGTTGATGACCAAGGCAATTTCATTGTTCTTGATCATGTCCACCACATGGGGGCGCCCCTCGGTGACCTTGTTGACAGTGGTCACTGGCAAGCCAGCCGCCTCGATGGCGAATGCAGTACCACGGGTTGCCACCAAATCAAAGCCCATCTGAACCAGAGTTTTGGCAACCACCACGGCGCGTGGCTTATCAGAATTTTTCACAGACAAAAACACACGGCGAACAGCATCGGTGGGCTTGGGCAAATTTGTGCCAGCGCCCATCTGGCTTTTGATGAAGGCCTCTCCAAAGGTCTTGCCCACACCCATGACCTCACCCGTGGATTTCATCTCGGGACCCAGGATGGTGTCCACGCCAGGGAATTTGACAAAGGGGAAGACCGCCTCTTTGACACTGAAGTAGCTGGGATGAATTTCCTTGGTGATGCCTTGCTGGGCGAGGGTTTGACCTGCCATGCAGCGAGCGGCCACCTTGGCCAGAGGAATGCTGGTGGCCTTGGAGACGAAAGGCACGGTGCGGGATGCACGCGGGTTGACTTCCAACACATAAATGATGTCTTGTCCGTCGTTGCGCTGGATTGCAAATTGCACGTTCATCAGACCAATCACCTTCAAGGCCTTGGCCATCGCTGCAGTCTGGCGCTTGAGTTCGTCAATGGTGTGAGCCGACAACGAGTACGGGGGCAAGGAACAGGCGGAGTCACCGCTATGGACACCCGCTTGCTCGATGTGCTCCATCACCCCCCCGATGAACACCTGGTCGCCATCACTCAAACAATCCACATCGCATTCAATGGCATCGCTCAGGAAGCGATCCAGCAGGACAGGCGAATCGTTACTGACCTTGACTGCTTCACGCATGTAGCGCTCCAGGTCACGCTGCTCATGCACGATTTCCATGGCACGCCCACCCAGAACATAACTGGGGCGAACCACGAGGGGATAACCCAAGGCTTCAGCCTTGGCCAAGGCTTCAGATTCCGTGCGGGCGGTGGCATTGGGGGGTTGCCTCAAGCCCAGTTCATGCAACAGCTTTTGGAAACGCTCGCGATCTTCAGCCGCATCGATCATGTCCGGTGAGGTGCCAATGATGGGCACGCCCGCCTCTGCCAAGCCCAGGGCCAATTTCAATGGGGTCTGGCCACCGTATTGGACGATCACACCCTCTGGCTTTTCCTTGTCCACGATTTCAAGCACATCTTCCAGGGTCAGGGGCTCGAAATACAGGCGATCGCTGGTGTCGTAATCGGTGGAGACCGTCTCGGGATTGCAGTTGACCATGATGGTTTCGTAACCATCCTCACGCAAGGCCAGGGCTGCATGCACACAACAGTAATCAAACTCAATGCCCTGACCAATGCGGTTGGGACCGCCTCCCAAGACCATGATCTTGCGTCGGTCGGTCGGTTCGGACTCGCAGGAGGACTCGTAGGTGGAATACATGTAGGCCGTATCCGATGCAAATTCGGCAGCACAGGTATCCACCCGCTTGTAAACCGGGCGCACGCCCAGATTGCGGCGATGGGAGCGAACCGCTTGCTCGGTGGTCTTCAAGAGCTTGGCCAATCGACGGTCCGAAAAGCCACGTGACTTAAGCGCACTCAGGCTGGCGGCATCGATGTCTTTGAGGGTGTGGCGCTCCACATCGAGTTCGATCTTGACGATGTCATGAATCTGGGCCAAGAACCAGGGATCAATCTTGGTCAGAGCATGCACCTCGTCGATGCTCATGCCTTGAGCAAAGGCATCACCCACATACCAGATCCGCTCCGGACCCGGTTGGCCCAATTCGCGCTCGAGCACTTGCCGGTCCTGGGTTTTTTCATTGAGTCCATCCACACCCACCTCCAGGCCGCGCAAGGCTTTCTGGAAGGATTCCTGGAAAGTACGCCCAATGGCCATGACCTCCCCCACCGACTTCATTTGAGTGGTCAGGCGGTTGTCTGCCGCAGGGAATTTTTCGAATGCAAAACGTGGGATCTTGGTGACCACGTAATCGATGCTGGGCTCAAAACTGGCTGGCGTTGCGCCGCCGGTGATGTCGTTGCGCAACTCGTCCAGGGTGTAGCCAATGGCCAGCTTGGCGGCCACTTTGGCAATGGGAAATCCTGTGGCCTTGGAGGCCAATGCGGACGAGCGAGAGACCCTGGGGTTCATTTCGATCACGATCATTCGGCCATCCTTGGGATTGATGGCGAATTGAACATTGGATCCCCCCGTGTCCACACCAATCTCACGCAAGACCGCAATCGAAGCATTGCGCATGATTTGGTATTCCTTGTCCGTCAAGGTTTGTGCAGGAGCCACGGTGATGGAATCGCCCGTGTGCACGCCCATGGGGTCAAGGTTTTCAATGGAACACACGATGATGCAGTTGTCTGCCTTGTCGCGGACCACCTCCATTTCGAATTCTTTCCAACCCAGCAGCGATTCTTCAATCAGCAACTCGCGTGTGGGCGATGCCTCCAGACCCCGCTTGCAAATGGTTTCGAATTCTTCTGAGTTGTAGGCGATGCCGCCCCCCGTTCCACCCAGGGTAAAGCTGGGTCGGATGACAGCTGGAAAGCCCACGGTGTGCTGGACTGCCCAGGCCTCTTCCATGGAGTGGGCAATGCCGGAGCGGGCTGAGCCCAAACCTATGTGGGTCATGGCATCTTTGAACTTGAGTCGGTCTTCCGCCTTCTCAATCGCCTGGGGGCTTGCACCAATGAGTTCAACACCATGCTTCTCGAGCACACCGTTGTGCCACAGGTCCAAGGCACAGTTCAACGCAGTCTGTCCACCCATGGTGGGCAGGATGGCATCGGGCTTTTCTTTTTCGATGATGCGCTCGACCATGGTCCAGTGAATGGGCTCGATGTAGATGGCATCGGCCGTGGCCGGGTCGGTCATGATGGTGGCTGGGTTGCTGTTGATCAGAATGACCCGATAGCCCTCCTCGCGCAAGGCCTTGCAGGCTTGAACGCCAGAGTAATCAAACTCGCACGCTTGACCAATGATGATGGGACCCGCACCAATGATGAGGATGCTTTTGAGATCTGAACGCTTAGGCATGGTGACGACCCTCCATCAGGGCGATGAATTGATCGAAGAGGTAGGCAATGTCGTGTGGCCCAGGGGAGGCTTCAGGATGCCCCTGAAAACCAAACGCAGGCGACTCGGTATGGGCCAGACCCTGCAAAGTGCCATCAAAGAGCGACACATGGGTGGCCTTGAGGTGGCCGGGCAGTTGGTTCATGTCAACGGCAAACCCATGGTTCTGGCTGGTGATGCTCACCCGCTGACTTTGCAAGTCCTTCACCGGGTGGTTGGCACCATGGTGGCCAAACTTCATCTTGAAAGTTTTGGCACCGCTGGCCAGAGCCAGGATCTGGTGCCCCAGACAAATGCCAAAGACCGGGGTCTTTTGCTTGAGCAAAGCCTGAGTGGCCTCAATGGCGTAGTGACACGGCTCAGGATCACCAGGACCGTTGGAGAGAAAGACCCCGTCGGGTTTGTGACGCATGATGTCCTCAATGGACGACTGGGCAGGCAGCACCGTGACTGCGCATCCACGTGAAGCCAGCATGCGCAAGATGTTTTTCTTGACTCCGAAATCCAGGGCAACCACCTTGAAACGGGAGGTTTGGCTTTGGGGATAGCCTTGACCCAACACCCATTCCATTTGATGCCATTCATAGGCCTTGGGGGTGGTCACTACCTTGGCCAAGTCTGAACCAGCCATGGCCGGCGCTGATTTGGCCAGCGCCACAGCTTCGTCCAGTTGTTTTTGGGTGATGGGCTCATCAGCGGCCAAGGCCAAGATCGCGCCGTTTTGAGCCCCGGTGCGGCGCAAGTGAATCGTCAAGGCCCTGGTGTCCAAGTTGGCGATGGCGACCATCTTTTGCGCCTTGAGGTAGGCCGACAAATCTTGCGTGGCTCGGAAATTGGAATGCTGGAGGGGCAAGGATTTGATGATGAGGCCAGCCGCATGAACCTTGTCGCTTTCAACATCTTCTTCGTTCACCCCGTAATTGCCAATGTGGGGGTAAGTGAGTGTGACGATTTGCTGGCAATAACTGGGATCAGTCAGGATTTCCTGATAGCCCGTCATGGAGGTGTTGAAAACCACCTCTCCTGTGGTGTGGCCAGGGGCTCCGATGGCGTGGCCAATGAAAGTGGTTCCATCGGCCAACCCCAAAATGGCGCGAGGAAACGAACTTTTGAGGGACAAAAGCACTGAGTTCTCCGTAGTTGGGCAACTCCCAGTGCGAATGGCACGTCAACTCTTTCAGTGGCGCAGGACCACTGTTCGGACCGCAGGGATCAGATGGATTGGGTGTTAAGTACTGGGGAATTGCAGAAGTTTCGGCATTATAAATGCCTGTCTGTGCCTCACCCCCAAAGCCCTTGCCACCCACTGTGACTCTTAACGAGACAGGCTGGAAGCAAACAGGCAAATCGCGGCGGCCGAGGCCACATTCAGTGACTCCTGCCCTCCTGGCTGATCGATGCGGACCTTGAGCGTGCAACTTGCCTCCAGATCCGCCGCCAACCCCTGACCTTCGTTGCCCATGAACCATGCGCATGGCCAGGGCAACTTGAAGCCAGATTTCAACAAGGCTTGCCCACCATGTGAGGACGTGGCGAGTCTGGGCAAGCCCTGGAGTTCCACCAACCGGGAGGGCTCCACGTCCTCGTGCAAATCCAAGGCGAAATGAGCACCCATGCCCGCCCTCACCGCCTTGGGTCCCCACAGGGCAGCAGTTCCTTTGAGGGCAATGATTTGGCGAAAACCGAACGCAGCGGCAGAACGCAAGATCGAGCCCACATTGCCCACATCCTGAATGCGATCCAACACCACCGTGGGGTGTTGGGATGAAATGCCCTGAGGTGCAGGTCGCTTGAACAGGGCTGCCACCTGCGTGGCCGAAGGCAACTGGCTGATCTGGTCGAACAAGGCGTTGGCCAAGACTTTCACAGGCCAGCTGCCCTGCCACTGCTGAGGATGAGACGCCAGTGCATCATGGGACACCACCACAAATTCGGGCTGCAGGCCTCGCTGCAAGGCAGCATGCACCAGATGATCACCCTCAACCCAGATCAAACCCGATGACTTGTAGCGGGCGTTGTCGAGTGCGGTTTGCCGCAGTTGCTTGAACCATGGATTGGCCTTGGACTCGATCCAGGTGGGCTGATCAGCGTGCATGACCATGCTCCACCCATGCACGTCGCACCGGCTCAAACGAGCGTCGATGCAGCTCGCACGGCCCCAGTCGATGGAGCGCGGCCAAATGTTCAGCCGTTGCATAGCCTTTGTGGGCGGCAAACCCATATCCCGGGAATGAGCGTTCGGCCTCCTCGCACCAGGCATCGCGCGACACCTTGGCCACAATGGAGGCGGCAGAAATGTCGGGATGAATTTGATCGCCTTTGACCACGGCTTCAATCAGCACATCCACCTGAGGGACGCGATTGCCATCCACCCTGACCCAGTGCGGCTTGAGTCGCAGGCCAAGAATGGCTCGTTTCATGGCCAGCATGCTGGCATGAAGGATGTTGAGCGAATCAATTTCCTCGACACTGGCCTGGGCAACTTGCACACACAAGGCCTTGTCCATGATTTCGTCAAAGAGGTGGGCTCGGCGTTTGGCGGTGAGCAATTTGGAGTCCTTCAAACCCTTGATGGTTTTGCGCTGATCAAGGATGACCGCTGCCGCAAACACGGGACCGGCTAATGGGCCGCGTCCCGCCTCATCCACGCCGGCGGTCAAACCAGAAACGTCCCAATCAAACTGCTGCTGCATGGTTCAGGTGTGAGGAAAGGGTTTGGACCATCAATTCATGCGTAGGCCGCCTGAGCAGTTCGTGCAGCGATGAAAACCGCTGGACGATGTGCGCCACAGCCTGAGGGTCAGACAGCAACCGCAAGGACTCTCGGGTCAAGGCCTCGACGGAGCAATCGTCTTGCAGCAATTCCGGGACCACCCATTCCTGGCACAGGATATTGGGCAGCCCCACCCAGGGCAATTGCTTTTTCCGGCGTGTGATCTGCCAGGTCAGCCAAGGCATGTGATAGGCAATCACCATGGGCTTTTTGAACAACGCTGCCTCTAGGGTGGCCGTTCCACTGGCCACCAGCACCAGATCGGCAGCGGCCAAGGCCTCGTGCGAGCGCCCCTTGAGCACCAGAATGTGTTTGTCCAGGCCAGCCAACTCAATGGATTGCGTGATGCGCTGGACAAAGACAGGCAAGGCAGGCAGCACCAGTTGCAGCCCAGGATGGTGTTTGAGCAATTGTTGAGCGGTCTTCAAAAACCGATCCAGCAATCCATCGATCTCTGCCTTGCGGCTACCCGGCATGAGGGCGACCACTGGTTGGGAAGCCGACAAGCCCAAAGCCTGCACAGCGGCATCACGATCCACGGCTGGAGGAATCCAATGCGCCAAGGGATGTCCGACATAGGTGGCTTTCATGCCCTGGTCGTTGAGCAAGCGCTCCTCGAAAGGAAACAGACACCACACATGGTCCAGCGCCTGCTTCATCAGATGAATGCGTTCGGCACGCCAAGCCCAGATGGCCGGACAAACGTATTGAAAGGTGGGAATGCCCTTGCTTTTCAAGGCCAGAGCCAATTCAAGGTTGAAGTCAGGTGCATCCACACCAATGAAACAGGTCGGTTTGCGATGCGCATCTTGCCAACGACGGATCAAGTCGGCACGGATGTTCACGATGCCCCGGTAATGGCGCAAGACTTCCCAGTAGCCACGCACGGCCAGGCGGTCACTGGGGTAGAGGGCCAGCATGCCTTGGGCTGTCATGCGAGGACCCGCAACGCCCTCCACGCTCAATTGAGGATGCGAGGACTTCAGATGAGACAAAAACCCACTGGCCAGGAGGTCGCCAGAGGCTTCTCCAGCCACCATGGCCATGAAGGAGTCGTCAGCGAACAATGCCTCGCTGCTCATGCACTTCACTCAAAAACTGCAACATCATCTGCACATCCGCCCCAGCTTCAGGATGCGCCTGGGGCAATTGAGCCAGCTCGGACATGGCCTGCTTGAGGGTCAGGCCTTCCCGGTACAGCAAGCGATGCATGGCTTTGACAGCTTGCAGGCGATCGGGGGAAAAACCACGTCGCTTCAAGCCCTCAAAGTTCATGCTTCGCGCTGAGGCAGGTTGCCCCTGGCACATCACAAAGGGGGGCAAATCGGCAAACAGCAAGGTGTTCATGGCCGTGAAGGCATGAGCGCCAATGCGACAAAACTGATGGACCACCGTGAAGCCACCCAAAATGGCCCAATCGCCCACATGCACATGACCAGCCAGTTGGGTGTTGTTGGCAAAGATGGTGTGATTGCCCACCTGACAATCATGGGCAAGGTGCACATAGGCCATGATCCAGTTGTGATCACCAATGCGGGTCACCCCAGCATCCTGCACGGTCCCAGTGTTGAAGGTGCAAAACTCGCGGATGGTGTTGTCATTGCCGACCACCAACTCCGTCAATTCGCCTTTGTATTTTTTGTCCTGGGGTGCACCGCCCAGCGAATTGAATTGGAAGATGTGATTCCTCTGGCCGATCGTGGTCTTGCCTTCGATCACGCAATGCGAACCAATCACCGTGTCTGCACCAATGCTGACATGGGGTCCGATCACCGTGAAGGGACCCACAGTCACAGAAGGATGAAGGCGTGCCGCAGGGTCAACGACCGCGCTGGGATGAATGCCTGCCGACATGTTCAGGCCTCGATGCTGCGCATGGTGCACATCAATTCCGCCTCCACCGCCAAGGCCTCAGCCACACTGGCCTGTGCCTTGAATTTGAAAATGCCGGCTTTCATGCGGTCCAGTTTCACATCCAGAGTGAGTTGGTCCCCAGGCTCCACTGGGCGCTTGAACCTGGCCGCATCAATCCCTGCAAAGTAATACACGCTTTGATCATCCGGCACCACATTGAGTGTGGCAAAGGCGAGCAAGGCGGCAGCCTGCGCCAGCGCTTCGAGCATCAAAACACCAGGCATGACAGGACGGTGCGGAAAATGACCATTGAAAAAAGGTTCGTTGATCGTGACATTTTTGAGCGCCTTGATCCGCTCACCCGGGACGATCTCGATGACCCTATCTACCAACAATATGGGGTAACGATGTGGCAATTGCTTGAGGATGCCGTGGATGTCCATGCTCATGGTGATGCTTTCTTCTGGAATTGGCTTTCTAGCGATTTGATCCGCTCGCGCAGCGCGTGCAATTGTTTCAGACTCGCCGCATTCTTTTCCCAGGACTGGTTGTCGTCCAGGGGGAAAAGGCCCGAGTACTGGCCCGCTGATTTGATGGATTTGGTGACGACGGAGGCCGCCGAGACATGCACATCATCGGCCACTTCTAGGTGCCCCAGCACAATGGCGCCGCCGCCGAAGGTGCAGCGCGCACCAATCCTGGCGCTGCCCGCCACCCCCACGCAACCAGCCATGGCCGTATGAGGACCGATGTGGACGTTGTGACCAATCTGGACCAGATTGTCGATCTTTACGCCATCACACAGGGTGGTTGAACCCAAGGCCGCCCGATCGACGCAGGTGTTGGCTCCAAGTTCCACGTCGTTGCCTAGCACCACATTGCCCAGTTGTTCGATCTTGACCCACTCGGACTCATGCTGTGCAAAACCAAATCCATCGGCTCCCACCACCACACCGGGATGAAGCACACAACGCTTGCCCATGATGACGTCGGCCATCACCGTGACGCGCGCCAAAATGCGGGTGCCGGCACCGATCCTTGCCCCCGCCTCGATGACCGACAAAGGCCCGACCTCCACATCGCTGTCCAGCCAGGCATCTGGGTGGATCACGGCGCTGGGGTGGATCAGAGGTCCTTGGGGTCTGGGGTGAGCACGGCGCCAAAATTGTGTGAGCCGGGCATAAGCCCAATACGGATCATCCACCACGATCAAGGCCACCTCGGGAGGTACAAAACCTTGAAGTGCCTCGCTCACGATCAGCGCACTGCCCTTGAAGTCCTTGAGCAAATGCTGGTAGCGCCCATGGCTGATGAAGCTGATGCAGCCCTTGGTGGCTTCCTTCAACGAGGCAATGCCCGAGATAGGTAGGTCAGGCTGGCCGACAAGCTTGCCGTTTAACTCACCGTTGATTTGGGAAAGTAGGACGGCCACCCCAGTTCACTTGGCGTTGGCGTTGATGGCCTTGATGACCTTGTCCGTGATGTCGTGCTTGGGCGCAATCCAGACCGCGTCCTGAAGGATGAGGTCATATTTCTCATCGGTCGCAAATTGCTTGATGACCCGGTTGGCCTTGCTGCGAACCTGCTCGAGCTCTTCGTTCCTGCGGGCATTGAGGTCTTCTTGGAACTCGCGGCGCTTGCGCTGCAAATCCCTGTCCATTTCAACAAGTTGCTTTTGGCGGGAGAGTTTTTGCTGTTCGCTCAAAGTCGGCTGATCACGATCAAACTGATCGGAGGAGGTTTTCAAGGCATTGCCCAGATCCACCAGCTGTTTTTCACGCTTGGAGAATTCCTGCTGCAGCCTAGTCTGCGCCGTCTTGGCCAGGGTCACCTCTTGAAAAATGCGATTGGTATCGATGAATCCAACTTTGAATTCGTTGTTCTGCGCATGCGCAGGAAGCGACGCCGTCAGCGCAAACGCGATCAAGGGGGTGAAGAAATGTCTCATCAAAAGGCCGATCCAATCTGGAATTGAATGCGATCGATTTTATCGCCTGTTTTCGAGTTGAAGGGTTGAGCCCAACCGAACTTCAGAGGACCAACCGGTGATATCCAACTCAAGCCAATGCCGGTCGAATAGCGCAGATCACTGAAATTGATGGTCTGAGAATCACTGAATGCAGCGCCAGCGTCCAGGAAAGCAAACAGACGCAGCGTCTTGTCATTGCCCGAGCCTGGCATAGGCGTGATCATTTCCAAGTTCATCAGGAACATCTTGGAGCCACCCACATACACCGTGGTGGTGGCACCGGTTGCTGAGTTGGTGGCAGTGGTGGTCGGGCCAATGGAGCCTTGTGAATAGCCCCTGACAGAACTCAAGCCCCCAGAGAAATAGTTCTTGAAGATGGGGAAGGGTTTGTTGTCCATGCCTTTGCCGTAGCCAAGCTCCGTGTTCAGACCCAACGTCAGCTTGGGGGCAACAGGGTAGTAGAGCTGGTACTGGGCGGTCAGACGGGCGTATTTCACATCACCGAAGGTTGACACATCGGAGTTGATGCGCGTCATGTACCCCTTGGTGGGTGCCAAATAGCTGTCCCGCCGATCCCTGGACCAACCCACGCTCAAGGGCAATGCCCTGGATTTGCTGCCATAGTCATTGATGTAATCCGTGTAGGTCTTGGGCATGTTGTCGCCGGTACGGATTTCGGTCATCTCGGTCATAACGCCGACGAAGATCTTGTCAGTCTCGGCAATGGGCAAACCAAACTTGAGGCCCAGCGACTGGGTGACCAGGGAATAACTGCCCAGATCCACCGTGTAAGGGCGAGACAGCTTATGGTTGAGGAAATAGGTCCGCGATACCCCGTCCTTGGTGAAGTAAGGATCCGTCGTCTCAATGCTGTACATGGTGTTGTAGCGGCTGGTGTTGATCTGCACACCCAGGTAATTGCCAGAACCAAAAAAGTTGTCCTGACTGATGCCAGCACTCAAAAACAGCTTTTCTGCTGATGAAAAACCTGCCCCCACTTGCAGGGCGCCGGTGGGCTTTTCTTCCACCTTGACCATCAGGTCAACCTGATCAGGGGTGCCAGCCACTTCCTGGGGATCAATGCTCACGCTGGTGAAATACCCCAAACGATTCAAGCGGTCGCGGGAGAGCCGTACCCGTTGGCCGTCATACCAGGAGGCTTCTGTTTGACGGAACTCGCGGCGGATGACTTCGTCGCGGGTTCGGGAGTTGCCAGACAACACGATCTTTCTGACATAGACGCGTCGTCCTGGCTCAGCCCGCAAAGACACCTTGACCAAGCCAGAAGCCCGGTCCAGATCGGTCACCGGGGTCACGCGCGAAAACGCATAACCAAAGTCACCAAACAGATCCTGAAAGGCCTTGACCGTTTCAGTCACCAACTCAGCGTTGTAGACCTGCCCCGCTGAAAATTTGATGGCGGACTGAAAGGGCTTGTCCTGCCCCAGGAAGTTGCCATCCATCACGATGTCGGACACCACGTAGCGACGGCCTTCGGTGATGGAAATGGAGATGGTGATCTTCTGTTTGTCTGGCGAGATGGTGACCTGGGTGGAATCCACGGCAAATTCAAGATAGCCGCGGGCAAGGTAGAAGGACTTGAGGGCTTCCAAGTCACTGTTCAATTTCACCTGGGAGTAGCGGTCGTTTCGGGTGTACCAGGTGAGCCAGTTGGGTTCGGTGAGGTTGAACAGTTCAAGCAACTCCTGCTGCTTGAAAGCAGAAGCACCGTTGATCTGGACCTTGGAGATTTTGGCGATGTCGCCCTCCACCACGTTGAAGGTCAGCAACACCTGGTTTTTCTCAGCGGGTGTCACCGTGGCCACCACTTGAGCAGAATAGTAGCCCTTGTTGATGTACTGGCGCTTGAGCTCTTGTTCGGCACGATCAGCCAGTGACTTGTCATAGGGTCGGCCGATCGACAGGCCAATGTCGGTCAGCGACTTGCTCAAGGCCTGCTTGTCAAATTCCACCGTTCCCAAAAAGTCCACCAGGGCGATGGTGGGACGCTCCTGAACCTGGACCTTGATGACATTGCCCTCGGCGGTCAACTTCACGTCGTTGAACAGGCCCAAGTCAAACAGTCGGCGGATGGCCACAGCCCCCTTTTCATCGGTGTAGGTGTCCCCTACCCTGAAGGGCAAATTGGCCAGTACGGTGCCGGGCTCCACGCGCTGGAGGCCTTCAATGCGGATGTCCTCTAATTTAAAAGGATCAGCGGCCAAGGCAAGACAAGTCACCAAGCCCAGCAAGACAGCGCAAAATCGAGAAAAAGAGTGACTCATGAATTGACCTTTTCTTAACGAGGAAGAACAGCACCTGACATCCATCGGGTGGCGTCATTGTAGATAGCCCAGGCCATCAGTCCAAGCAGCAAGAAGACACCCACTCGATGGAGCAACGGCCGGATGCGATCGACCCAGGTTTTGCCAATGGCCGCCTCCACGCCCAGCAACACGGCCTGCCCGCCGTCAAGGACCGGGATGGGCAACAAGTTCAGCCAGGCCAGGCTGAGGCTCAGGGAGGCCACAAACAGCAACCAAGGTTCTACCCCTAGATCGGCAGATTGGCGGGCCATTTGAGCCAAACCCACGGGACCCACCAATTGAGCTTGGATTTGAGCCTGCCCCCCTGCTTGGTCAGCGGGTCCCACGTCAAAGAGGCCTGTCAAGGCCTGACCCATCTCTTGTGTGCCCTTAATCAGCCGGGAAAAGGCATGGTGAATGGATTCCAACATCCCCAGCTGAATCACCTGTTGCTGAGGTGGCGACCCCACCATGATCTGGACCCGAGTCTGAGCAACGCCATCCACCACCACCTGCTCGGGCATGAGCGGCAGCCGCAGGGTTTGGCCATTCCTCTGGATTTGCCAAATTTGTTCGCCCAGCGAAGTCTTGGATCCACTTTGGCGGATCACGCGGCGCAATGTCACCGCATCGGGGGTGGCCTGCCCATCAATGCTTTGAACCCAGTCCCCTTCGAGCAAGCCGGCCCGATCAGCAGGGCCGTTGGCCAAAACCTTGC